>NZ_SPQR01000004.1 GCF_004766055.1 Desulfosporosinus sp. Sb-LF
GCTGACTTATATCCTATTTTCTTCGAGAGATACAATTCTACTATTCGTACCATCTCATCTACTGGAATTTTTCTCTGTTGTGACATAATTACCCCCAGACTGAACAGTTTTTTATTTCACTGTCCTATCTGGGGGTAGCATACCATTTCTATCTACTCAACCAACGCATTAAATATGTCATCATCGAATTGAATGTACTACAAACTTACAATGAAGTAACGCCAACGTGCCCGGACGCTTAACAATGTAGTAAAGTGTCTCGATAGCAAACACCTTGAGACTGAAAAATGTCAGTTTAGCAAATAGTTGGCAAACTAATAAGTTTGTGCACTTAGAAAACTACCGATCGAAGTCACCTCAACCCCGACCCCGACCGGCATTCTAATTTCCATTAAAAGTTCACCTCCGTATTTATTTCTTTACATGTATACAGCCTCTTGACAGCCCCCCTGTCGCGTACGTACAAGCGGGATGGGAAAGGCTGTCGCGGTCTTTACGTTTCATCACAGAATCGCTTTACGGAATATTACAAAAAGTATGAGCGCTATTATAGCCAGATAGATTATCCATGCCCTCGGGTGCGCAAGATTGTATGTCCAACCGAAACTGTACCTTCTTTTGACAAACAGGTTCGATTCGTTCTTGTTGATATAAAACATGCTCTGATGGTGCTCTTGCGCCTCTGTTCCACTTCCTCGTTCGAATACTTGCGCCTTGCCATTTAAAGCCTACTCATAATATTTTCTTCACATACGGTATCTTCCTTATAAGCCAGGCTATACCGAAGCAGAGCGGTAAACCCACGATCGCCGCCAGGCAGAACTTCAGCTGCGGTTGCGTCTGCAAGCCGCGCAGCGCCAGCATCAGGAAAACGATGATCTGCGCGTGGATGAGGTATACGGTGAAGGAATGCTGCGAGAGGAACCGGCCGAACTTCTTCCCGCCGTTGAGGAAGCGGCGAAAGAACGTGACCAGCACAAGGCTCATCCCCACAGCGAAGATTGAGTCCCACAGGGCGAAGACCACCGACTGCCAGCTGCCATGGCCTATCCACGCACTGCCCGCGCCGATAAGAGCCACAGGGAACAATATGACCGTCGCGAGCACGGCCAAAACGAAGCCCAGCTGCCCGAGCGAACCGGGGATCGACCGGAGCCAGTCCCACCGAAAGGCAAGCATTCCAATCAGGAAAAAGCTTAGATATTGGGGCAGATAATCAAGCGACGGGAAACCAAGTATAGACATGCCGTACGGTATGACGAACCGAAGCAGGTAACTGGCCGCCGCCAACGCCAGCATGAAGAGCGCAACTGCGAGGAACGTGAGCCTACGGCGATTCTCCGCCGCAGGGTGCTCCGGACTGTTCCTGACCGCCATGCGCCACGCCAGGTAGCCCAGGTCGAATACAAGCAACATCACTGCGAACCACATCGGCCCCAGGGCAAACAGGCTGCCCGTTATATTACCCGCAAGTGCCTGCTGCATATGCGTGCCAATTCTCGCAATTGGGCTGAGTATGAATGCGTAAATGAGCGTGGGGACGCCGAGCCGCAGCAGCCTGTCCTTCAGGAAGGTTCCGGGTCCCTTGCGTTCGAATGATCCGGGCGTGAAATACCCCGCGAGCAGGAAGAGCAGGCCCATGAAGTATGCAGAGTTCAGCATCATGAACAAATACAACGTGTTGTTGAGTTCGGCCAGGTGCTGCAGCACGACGAGGATCACCATCCATGTGCGCAGGTTGTCGACGAAAAACAGGCGCTTTTCCGGTTTTTCCGCCGGTAGGCTTACCGCCCGGTTTCCCTCAATAAGAGCGCAGGATAAAAGGCAAGAAAGTGCCAGCAGAATCAACCCCAGGCTCAACCCGATCGCCGCAATCATTATAAGGTGGGAAGCGAGATACTGGGCCACCGGGCCCGTCTGTTTCAGTACATTCGTTTTTCTCGTAAAGGCGAAGGTGATTATGAAAACTAAATAAAACGGCAAGTTGGAAAAGACATATACTTTGGAGAACGGAAATTTAAAATACAGCGGAAATATCACCGCGAGCATCAGGCAGACATAAAAGAAGCCGCCGGACAAATAGGTCAGGGATTCAAGGCTGCTCATTCCCCTATTGGTTAAAAACGAAATGATATAGGCCAGTATCGTCGCGATGATACCATTTATGACGACGATGCACAGGGCATATAGGTATCTGCCTATGACGACTTCGAATTTCTTGAGCGGCAATACTCCATACAGTTTTTCGAGGTTGTTTTTTTCATATATGGAAAAGTACTGACCGGTAAGGGGCGCCGAAATAATCATGACAACCAAGGCGCCATAAATGGGCGTTTTTGAAATCACAGCGAGGAAAATTCCAAGAATGTAAGCAATAACGAACATCGGATAACGCGACTTCATTATATGGTGATCGAGCTTTATCGATTTGAGGATATTACTCATGGTTTCCTTCTCCTTTACTTATTGATATTAAGATCTCGTCTATAGAAGGTGTTTCAGTAACGATTTCCGGAGCCAAATGTTTCATCTCGGAAGTCGGCAACAGTCCCGCAAATCCTGCGATATTTGTGGTGAGCCCGATAATACTTTTCTTCAGCTCATCCGTCAGGTCATGCGGGCCGCCCCTGACGATGCAAAAGTTTTCCTGTAGATCATCTTTGGTTCCAGAATAAAAAATATTTCCATGATCAATCAGCGTAATATAGTCGGCGATTTTTTCAAGGTCAGAGGTAATATGGGTCGAAAAAAGTATGCTTTTTTGCCCGTCGGCGATATATTTGCTCAATATCCCAAGCAGTTCGTCTCGTGCAACAGGATCAAGTCCGCTCGTCGGTTCATCAAATATCAGCAGCTTTGCCTCATGAGACATCGCAACAGCGAGCATTAGCTTCATTTTCATACCACGAGATAATTCTTTCAACTTTTTTTCTATAGGCAGATGAAAGCTGCTTATATATTGATTGAATAACTTACTGCTCCAGTTGCTGTAAAAGCCTTTGATAGCTATTTCTACTTCCCGGACTTTCCAACTGTCAACAAAACAGATATCATCAAAAACTACTGCAATATCCTGCTTAATTTTCTGCTCGTCCTGCACATTGTCCAGTCCGAATATTTTTATTTCGCCGCCATCCCTGTTAATCATATTAAGGATCAGCCGGATTGTGGTAGTCTTACCTGCGCCGTTTTGACCAACAAATCCCATGATATAACCCATTGGTAAAGAAAAAGAGATATTATTCAATGAAAAATCCTTAAAGCTTTTACAAAGATTTTGTATTTCGATAGCGTTATTCATATTGATTTCCCTCCAACATAGATTTAAGTATTTGTAATAATTCTTTATGAGGTAATTTAGCTATCTTTGCAGCCTTTATGGAAACCGCAAAACCCTCTTCAATTTTACGTAGAAGCTGTTCACGTACCAGCTCACTGTCTTTCGGGGAAACAAAACAGCCTTTACCTTGTATACTTACAATAAAACCCTCCTGCTCCAAATCAGAATAAGCTCTTGTTGTAGTAACTACGCTTATTTTTAATTCACTGGCAAGCTGCCTGATGGATGGAAGAATCTCTCCTTCATTCAATTCATCGCTGAGTATAGCTTCCTTAATTTGTTCTTTAATCTGTTCATAAATTGGTTTCCCAGATGTATTTCTAATAATGATCCGTAATATATAATCACCCTCTTCTCAAAAAAGTGGTGTCCTCGGTGTAGTCACTGTATGTATCGGATAATAACACCTACATTTTAGTATGTCAATTATTTTAGATTCTATACGTTTCTGTAAAATAATGGTTATTATCCCTATATCTCCGATGTCATCTATAAAACGTGTAAAAAAATCGGTCTGAAATTTGCACTTTTTCAGCCCGATTTTTGTTCATTCTTCGCTCCAAAACCACTACATATAGTGGTTGACCTGCCACTACGCAGGACTTCTTAGAGAAAGTGGTAGATGAAATTTTTCTACCACTTGTCCGAAATTGATTAACTGGTTATTCCTTTTATTTGGACTACTAAATCAAGTTTATGTTTAATCCCAAAAACTCACTAATATAACACTGCAGGTCGAAGTCACCTAAACCCCGACCGTCATTTCTTTTATCAAAGTAAAGGAATTCAAAAACCCTATGATCTCGTATGCCTATACCCGTTATAACAACTTTCAAATGGACTTCGCAACCTTTATTAAAAAAACAAAATGCGTTGGCGAGAGAACTTCCATCTTCTCAACAGCAATTAAGCCTCTGTATGAATTCAACAGCTTCGTGTTGTTAATTTCAGTTATCATGTGAATTATCCTCCCATTTGTCTGATTTTCCGTAAAAATGGATACGCCTCCCCCTACCCCAAAATTCCATATTCTTATTAAATTGACTAATCTCTATGAGCTGCTGAAAACTAATTCAGCTTTAAACTTGAGCAAATATAGACCTTTTAATAAAAGTCTTACCATTTCTCGTTGAGTTGTAAAGCGGTTTTTCAGTCGTCTGAATAGAAACAATTGCATTATATTCGATGCAATAAAGATCAAATAGAGCACAGCTTCTACTGCTTTCCCTCCTGAATTTAACGCCATAAAACCCCCTCTCCTTTTTCCTTATATTCCTTTTGTGGTGACATGTTATAATTGCTTGGGACACTAATCAAGTCAAAAAGGACTTTCTATTTTCATGATCTATGGCTCTAAATTCTTCTTCGGTAATCAGATTCTCTCGCTTGAGCATCTGCAATATATGCAAACTCATAAGATAATTAATCAATTAATTTCTCCTCCTAAAATAAAAGGGCTTGCCACCTTGGCAAGCCCATAAAACTCTAATAGACACTACTCATATAGAAGGAAACTTAAGAAGCGAAGAATGGGAACATAAGTAAAGCTATAAAATTAACTTTAATTTTCAATATTTCAGTTCATATATATCGATATGGATATTATCTTGCTATAATACTATTGTGTAAAAAGATCGTTTTGAAAGGCAGGGTCTCAACATGAGTAAAATTATCGCATTTGTTGGTAGTCCAAGAAAAAATGGATATACCTCTTTACTAATTGAGGAAGTAATCAAAGGAGCCAGGTCAAAAGGTGCTGAAGTAAAAATCTATGATCTTAATGATGATGGCATCAAGGGATGCCAAGGCTGTTTCTATTGTAGGATCCATGAGGGTTGCGCGACAAAAGATTATTTACAACCAATGTATGAAGATATTAAAAACGCTGACGGTATCATTTTTGGTTCACCCATTTATTTCATGCAAATTTCAGGACAATCCAAGCAGTGGCTTGATAGAATGTTCCCTATGATCGGAGGCTCTTCATTCCCATTCCAAGCTCGTTATCCTGGAAAAAAAGCAGTTACTATCTTCTCACAAGGAAATGAGAACAAAGACGCGTTTCAAGCTCCTATCCAGTCCGTCAATAACGCCTTTTCCATGTTCGGTTGGGAGCTTATAGACAGTTTGCTTTGTTCTAATACAAGTTCACCTAATTTGAAGCTATCGGAAGAATTATTAAAACAGGCATTTTCTGCAGGAGAGTTACTTTCATAATAGGAACATATTCGCAGTAAGCCTATTTCATTTTTTGGGATTCCGATAATTAGTGCATAGATGACAATCCCTTTTTGGTCCTTTAACTCACAATATGATAAGTCTACTTAACACGCATCACATCAATAGACACCGAAATCAGGTTTGATAGCTGATTTCGGTGTCTTTATGTTTTGTCTTTTAAGTGTTTTAATACAATATAATTCACATAATACTGCGCAAACCAGTAATCATTTTAATTGGTTTTATATTATCCACACTTCGACCAATCACCAGTTATGCATTCAGTACAGCCTCCAACCCGGATGAGTTTGTTTTGGCAAACAGGGCATTTGTTGTTCTCAATTAACCACTGTTTGCACGGTTCTAAGCAATAAGACTCTCGATTGCATTCAACACATACATCATTTATATCTTTCATCTTAACTTGCCACCTCCATCGGAGAATCACTGACTGGGTCAGGTCGGGGCGGAGAAGTGACTTGTTGAGGAGTGGCCACATTTATTGAAATACGGTAATGTTCGGTTATGTCCACGCTGCGACGAATAGCCTTACCTCTTAAACAACCACACATTGCGGTCTGACCGGTTACGTCCATCATATACTGTGACCATACATACAATGAAGTAACACCAACGTGCCCTGTTACGGGACCATATTAACATAATTAGCAATTATTTAATTGTAATTTTACAGACACGCCCGCATGAACGGATGGCCACAGTTTTGTTTTAGTGGTTGCTAATATGCTGAGTTTTCTTAATTGTAGGTTTCATCGTAGAATATAATATGGGAATACCCCCATAAAATACAAATATCTTACGTATTAAATAGATAAATGCATGAAAGGAAAAATAGTGCGACCTTCAATGAAAGTTGGTTTTTAGTAATTTAAAGGAGGAATAACTAGTGAAACAAAAGACTAAAGCTTTATGCTCAACGGTCTGTCTTGTGAGTTTTTTCTTATCTTCTTCATTACCTGCGCTATCATCGCCACCTTCGATAACTCAAAAACATACCCAAAGCATTTCATCAAGTAGTGCAACTCATAAAGTATCTGCAGTAATTATTAAAAAGAGAATGACCCTTACCGTTGGACATAGTGAAACCCTTGCCGTAAAAATAGCTCCCGCTAAAGCTGATAATAATGTAACTTGGGCATCAACTAACACAGCAGTTGCAACGGTAGATTCAAACGGCGAAGTAGTAGGTGTCAGTACAGGAACAGCCTATGTCACTGTCACAACTGCGGATGGATCAAAGGCAGCTACCTGCACTGTAACTGTTGGTGGAGCAAACGTAGCATTAACGGGTGTAACATTGAATCAATATACTCTGAAGCTGATAGCGGGTGGCGCAACAGGAACACTAACAGCGACAGTAGTTCCTTTAACTTCAAACCAAAATGTAACATGGACATCCAGTGATCCAAATGTAGCAACTGTTGATGCAAATGGTGTGGTAACTCCAGTTGTAGCCGGAACGGCAAAGATTACTGCCACAACAGCGGATGGATCAAAGACAGCTACCTGCACTGTAAATGTGGTAGCAGTGGCACCGGTCATTAGCAATGTAACGATTTCATCTAATAATGCAGACAATACAAAAGCTATGAATGGAGATACTATTATTCTAACCTTTACATCAAGTGAGCCAGTTACAAAATTAAGTAACTTTAAGATTAATGGTAGTAATCCCAATACATTTACAAATATCGGTAATGCATATACTGCAACACATTTGGTGGATTCTGGAGATATAATTACAGGTTTACCAGCAACATTCCAAATTAATGTAAAGGACGCAGCAGGTCTGTACTCGCAAACTGTTGAAACAACATCAGATGGAAGTGCTGTTACTATAATAGCTGAATATGCCAGAATATCTAAAGTAATGATTTCATCTAATAATACTCCTGATCCTACAAAAGCCACGATTGGAGATACGATTACTTTAAAATTCACTACTGATGAGGCGGTCACAAAACTAAGCAACTTCAAGATTAACAGTAGCAATCCTGATAGTTTTGTAGAAGTCAATAATAATGACGGAACTTACACTAATACTGCTATACATTTAGTAGATTCTGGAGATCCCGTTACTAATACACCTGCAACATTCCAGATAAATGTGGACAACACAGCAGGGATTTACTCACCAACTGTTGAAACAACATCAGATGGAAGTACTGTCACTATTCAGTAATTGTAAGATTTCACCACAAGGAATCTTCCCCGAAGTCGTACTCTCTTTAGATTAAAATAGATTATTTCAAAAGAGCTTTCGCTATACGGAGGGCTCTTTTGTCGTCTCGCCACTAAATATCGTAAGCGCATGGTCCCTAGAACTAGGCAATACCTATCTGGCAATACAATTACATATATTCCCTCACACCACGACACAAAAAATAACAACCTACTCTACGACCCGCTTATATCAATGGCTTTAACTCAACACCGATATAGCACTACCAAGCATTCCACGTGCCTGTTTGTGGGAACATATGGTCCATATTAGCCTACAATGAAGTAACACCAACGTGCCCTGTCCGGTTGAAAGAGCTATATTTTTAGGTCTATAATGCGACGTCGAATTCAGAAGATGAACGATCAAAACTCCTGTTTGGATTCAGTATATACAAAAAAGCACCTAGCCTTTTTTTATTTCATAAATTTATCTATGAGTAATTCCCCTTCTGTGTACTTGTTGTAGCTGAAGAACCAAAGATAGTACTTCCTGGAAATAAAGAATGTTATGAAAAGAGTAATCCATGTTATATACCATGTCCAATGAAGGTACACAATAATATTCGTATATTTTACACACAAAACTTCAAGCACTGTCATTGTTGTACAGAAATAAAAATAATGCATAAATTTTCTTATATTACTTTTCCCAACTGGGTAATTGATATTAAACACAGTACAAATGGCAGGATAAATAAAGTATTCAAATGTAAAACTTGTCTTGTTTGCATATTTAAAAAGCCTAACAGGATATTCTATTAATCGAAGTTCTACAACTAGGAGACCTATCAACCATGTGATGAATTGCTTAAAAAGGAAAATAAGTTGAGCTTCACGAATTTTCTTTTTTGGGATAAATAATATGAGCATTATAACTGTTGCAACCCAAGCTGCAACCAGAATTAATACATCTTTGTTCATGAATATTTATATGTTCCTTTCCGTTTTAAAAAGAGCCAAGGGAGGATGTAATTATGATCCCCTAGCTCTTTAAACTATAAACTGGCTAAAACTTACCCCTACTAGCATTCCCCTCGATCCTAGAAGTATCCATTTTGGATGTCATAGACTGCCCATAATGCGCAACATTCTTAATAAACGTAGGATATCCTGTATAAATGCCACTTCCCAGTGGTACTATAAAAGCACAAGCAAAATTATCCATATGATGTGACTCATTCGTAGATTCTTGTTAAACACCGCTTATCCTGATCCCCCTTCCGACTCACAGTTAACTAATTCCTCCACCCTCATCCCATTCTATATTTCAAACGGGGAGGCATCGAACAACGAGGCCATCGCGCTGGTTGAGCGCGGGGTGCGGACATTGATCGTGGCGCTTTGTCCGTCCGTGCACGGCGAGGGCGACAAGGCCTTCGTGCCGAGACTGATCAACATCGCCCGCACGAAGGGCGTCTCTGCCTACATCGGTAACGGGTCCAACCGCTGGCCGGCCGTACATCGCCTCGATGCGGCGCGCCTGTTCCGCTTGGCGCTGGAAGCCGCCCCGGCGGGGTCACGGCTTGACGGGGTCGGCGACGAGGGCGTGCCATTCTGCGACATCGCCTGCGTCATTGGTCGCCACCTGAACCTGCCGGTAGTCAGCATTTCCCGTGAAGAGGCAGACGCCCACTTCGGCTTTCTCGGCGCCATTGCTGCGCTCGATCTCCATAAGTCGAGCGCAATGCCCCAGGAACTCTTGGGATGGCAACCGGTTCACCCTGGACTGATTCCGGATCTCGAACAGGGCCACTACTTCACCAGCTGATTTGAGGCTTAGAGTTACTACTCATGACAATCAAAAGTGTGGGTAGGATGATTCATGCTCATGAAGCAAGTGGAGCGCTGGAGCGGCACAACACTGCGGCATAAGTAAATCAATTCATTAAAATAGCAGGTCTCGCGAAAATGCGAGACCTGCTATTTTAGTGTCAACCTAGTTGCAAATCTACTTGCGCATACGGGTACGTTAGCTCAAGAATACCCTAGAAATAAAAAGACCTTGTTCAAGAAATTTAGCCTCGCATAGGTAAATCTCAAAACTTCCTCTTCATCTTCCTCTTCGTTAATTGAATAATAAGATACTGGATAATGCTGAAATTCTTTGCACCAGTTTCTCAATTAACTCTCTTGACGCAGTAAAGTTTATATGTTCATTTTTCTCCCTATGTCCACCTGGAGTTTCCCATGTACTTCTATCCTTATATCTTACGAATATCCACTTCCCATTAAATCTCACCTAATAACAATTACTGGCCGATTTCTGGGTTTAACTTAATTCCACATTGTCCTGCATGTAACTACGCCGATTAAGTAAAAAAGGCAAGCCAGTATTAATGGTTCTTGCCCAGGGAAATTTGTGTTCTTTTATACATAATTATTTCACTACAAACTGTAGTGTTTATGTTAGGGTCCTCATCCGCCACAGGCTGGATCAGAATTGATTTCGCTCAACCTCTTAATCAATACATCCATATGCTCTTTCGGCTTTTCTCTAACCATTTTGCCAATTTCTATTGATGCATTTATTTCTACAGTAGTTGCGCCAGCCACACGGGCAGCGCTAAAGTGGTATTCCAGTCATGGTTGGCAGTCACCAGCTATAGCTGCACCAATTGCAATTAATTCATAAGTCTTTTTATCAAGGTCCATAAACTATACCTCCATTTGCTTATAAAGTGCTCGGTGGATTAATCCGGCTACTTTCTACACCGTGGTCTTCAATATCTGAGCGATTCTCAAGATTTCGAAGTTTTGCTTCAATAAAGCTATCGACGATGGCGGGGGCAAAAGTTTTGAATTCTTTTACGAGATTGTTTCGGTGGCACATTGGAGTGGACAACCTTCAACGGCAATTACATCTGATGCCCTAGGTCAATAACTTTACGAAGCCCAATTTTTTTTGCCGGGACTGATAAAAATGTGCCTGGTTCTCAAATACGCTACTATGGTTGACGCTATCCTCTAATCGGCATGCCCTTTTTGTTAAAATACTTCTTTCCAAAGAACAAACTTACATTAACTAAGGCAATCATGACTGGCACTTCGATGAGCGGGCCGATGACTGCAGCGAACGCGGCTCCAGATTTAATTCCAAATACTGCAACAGCAACTGCAATAGCCAGTTCAAAGTTATTGCTCGCCGCTGTAAAGGCTAAGGTGACAGTTTGACCATAAGGAAGTCCTTGTCGCCAAGCCATATAGAAGGAGACAAAATACATAATTGCAAAGTAAACCAAGAGCGGTATCGCAATTCGTATGACATCCATTGGTACGGTAACAATCGTCTGGCCTTTGAGTGAGAACATTATAACAATCGTGAATAGCAAGGCGATGAGCGCAAGTGGGCTAATCTTAGGGATAAATTTTTTTTCGTACCACTCTTTTCCTTTGATTGGTAAAAGCATAAAACGCGTAAGCATCCCAGCAAAGAAAGGAATTCCCAAATAAATGAGAACACTTTGGGCGATCTCCCACATACTAATGTTAACGTTAATATTCAGGGATAAACCGAGCCAGTCTGGAAGGAGAGTAAGAAAGATGTAGGTATAGACTGAATAAAAGATAACCTGAAAAACAGAATTCAGAGCAACCAACGCTGCAGCATACTCCGAGTCTCCTTTAGCAAGACTGTTCCAGAGAATGACCATGGCGATACAACGGGCTAAGCCGATCAGTATAAGTCCAACCATATACTCTGGGTAATTATGCAAAAAGATTACAGCGAGAGCAAACATTAAAATGGGCCCAATAATCCAGTTTTGAACTAAAGATAGGGTCATGACTTTGCCATTTTTAAAGACACGTCCAATTTCCTCATATTTCACTTTTGCTAGTGGTGGATACATCATCACGATTAGACCAATGGCAATCAGAATATTGGTCGTCCCCATTTGAAATTGATTAATAAACGTAGAGGTACCAGGGAATACATAACCTATACCAACACCCACTGCCATTGCTAAAAAAATCCACAAGGTTAAGTAGCGATCTAGGAATGATAACTTGCGGCTTACTGGTAATTCAATACTCATGCTCTATACAACTCCTTCTATTGTTATCAAAATGGTTCGGGAAGATCATTAATATTTTCCCGTCCGAATCATTTGGGCAAACTCATTCGGTAACTCAGAGGCCTCAATTGCCGTTGCCGTTGCCTCATAATCATAAGGTACTTTTCGAAAATCAACCGTTACGCCCCTTTCAAAAGATATAAGTGCGTATATAGCTTGAGGGTCTCCATGCTTTGGTTTTCCAACGCTGCCTACGTTAATTAGCGATTTATCTTTCAAGACCATGGTAAAGGGAAGATGGGTATGACCACAGACAAGAATGTCGGTGTCAGCAAGAGTAATAATTTCACTGGCATAATCTTGAGAAATTTCTTCGGTAACGTATTCATTTAACTTATTTGGGCTACCATGAACCAACAGAAATCGTTTACCTGCAATATCAACTCGTATTTCTTTGGGAAGATTTCTCAAGAACTCTTTATTTTCTTCAGAAGTGTGCCCCTTTGTCCACGCTATAGATTCATGTCCTAAAGCCTCAGCTTCAGCATCCTTATAGTCACAACCACAAATAAATCTCTGATAACCAATTCCATCATCATAGTTACCCATGACTGTGGGAATGTTCTTTTCTTTAATTAAATCTACGACTTCATTGGGGAACGGGGCATATCCTACTAAATCGCCAACACAATAAATACTGTCAACTTGTTGTTCTTCAATGTCTTTGAGTACAGCCTTTAAAGCAATGACGTTGGCGTGAATATCTGATATTATTGCAACCTTCACAGCAAAATCCCTCCTATTGTTTTAAACTAGCTATTGAGCCTTTTCAGAGGGTAAGCAACTTATCACCTTTGATTTCATCGGCACTCCAAGCAATGACGGCAAAGTTTCCACCTGAATGTTTATCGACTTTGTTGATCCACTCAATCTCGTTGCTTGACTTGGCTGATAACAATTGATTTGTTGTGCCGGCGTGATACAGCGAGGAATTGATGACCCACCATTTGGTCGCAATACCTGCACGTATCAAATCTACTTCGAGGCGCATTGCTTCATACACGGGTGTGGCTTCAGCAAGCGTAACAATAATGACCTCGGTTTCTTCATCATTGCGGAGGCGTGGCAGCAGGTTTTTTACAGATTCGGGAATATCTCCTTGTGAACGTTGGATTTCCTTGTGATAGCTTTGCGTTGAATCAAGCAGCAGGAGAGTGTGACCGGTCGGTGCAGTGTCAATAACAACAACCTGATCTTCTGCTTTCTCTACTATTTGTGCAAAGGCTCTGAATACTGCAATCTCCTGCGTACAAGGGGAACGCAAATCTTCTTCAATATAGGCAATATCCTCATCGGCCATGGTTTCTCTTGCCTTGAAAAGCACTTCCTCTTGATATTTTTTTAGTTCAGCGTGCTCGTCAATATGACTCATAGTGATGCCACTGGTTTCATCAATTACGAATTTGAGATGTGCAGCAGGATCAGTCGTGGTAAGGTGTACCTTTCTACCTCTTGCGGATAATCCTATAGCAATTGCCGCCGCAATGGTAGTCTTACCAACACCACCTTTGCCCATTGTAAATATGACCTTTTTATTGGTGTTGTACAAATCCTCAATGACATCCTTAAGCTGTGGGATTGTCTGAGCCTGTATCGTTTCATCAAGGACAATATAATTATCCTTAGTAAGCAATGCTCTTACATTGTCCATTCCTGCAATGGTATAGGCCCTGAGAGGCACAGCGTAAGTAATAAGGTTTTTTAAACCCTGCGGCATTTCAGCAAGCGCATTCTGTTGCTTGTGATAGAGACTCTCAGAAATAATATCATCATACGAGGTCAGTACACCGTTAATGATCATCGTCTGATTGTTTACGCCAATCTCAGCAAGCTCTCTAGACGCTCTTTCTGCTTCCTTGAGAGGCGCGTTTTCTGGACGTGAAACCAGAATGAGTGTTGTCAGTTTGCCGTCGGCTAAAGTTTCAACAACTTTTTTATAAATTTCTTTTCTGCTTTCCAATCCAGACAGCTGCCCCAAGCAGGATGCGCCGTGGGTACTTTCACTGATAAAATTGCTCCATGCAGATGGAAGTTGCAACATTCTGAGGGTGTGGCCTGTCGGCGCAGTATCAAAAATGATATGGTCGTATTCTTTCTGCGTCTTTTCATCGGTTATGAGGTTTGAAAACTCATTAAATGCAGCAATTTCGACTGTACAAGAACCGGAAAGCTGTTCCTCCATATTGTTAAGCACTGCATCGGGCAGTTTCCCACGGTAGGGAGCAATGACACCTTCCCTGTGTTCTGCTGCCGCCTGGATGGGATCAAGGTTAGCTACTACAAGATTCGGTACTTCTTTGATAGGAGTACCTTTATTCGTCAGCTCAGTGTTAAACACGTCCTGCAAGTTTGAAGCTGGATCGGTGCTGATGAGAAGCACCTTTTTGCCAGTGTCCGCAAGGGTGACTGCGGTAGCGCAAGCAGTAGAAGTTTTACCTACACCGCCTTTGCCTGTATAAAAGAGATATTTTGTAAGCATAATCCTTTGTGGATTGAAAATCTCCATACTTAATTACCTCCGTTTGGATTATTGAGCCATCTTAAGATTAGCAGCAATTTCCGTTAGAACAACCACATCCTCCAGAACCTTGAGGAATCATTTTAAATTCCTTTGGTTGCTCACCTAAAAATCTAACTGGAATATTGAGGAGCTCCGCAAATTCCTCATTGCTAGGGTATCTACCAGTGATCATAATTGCACCCTCTAAGACAATAGCCGGTAGATTATCAACCCCTTTGGTATTGAGAAGGTCATTCACTGCATTATTGTTGACAAATTCCATGGGTGCGTTTGTAAGATTAAAACGGTCAACCTCAATACCATTTTTCTTGAGTGAATTAAGAACAGTTGAAATCCGAAGCAATTCAGTGTCTACACCGACACCACATAGACCTGTTGAACAGCACATAGCTGGCTCAAAGATTTGCATCTTTTTCATAAATAATCGCTCCTCCTTTTAAATTTTAATGAAACAACTCCCTCTGATTTATAAGTTGAACATAATTTCAACATCCTTCTATAGGGTCTCTCACAGCGTAATTATCAGCTATCTTAGTAATTTCAGCGAGTAAGTTCTTTGCTGCTTCACAGACCTCTTTACTTAATGAATAGTACATCCATTTTCCATGACGGCGACTGTCAACAAGTCCTGAATCACATAATATCTTCATGTGGTGCGATAAGGTTGATTGCGCAATTTTCAGATCTGCTAAGATTTCGCAGGCACACCTCTCTCTGCTTTGTAACATTTCAATGATCTTAAGCCGGTTGGGATCGCTGAGTGCTTGAAATACTTTCGCGTTAGTTTCATATTTGCTTTCCATCAGGCCACCTCGAATCTATATTCATCGATATGTAATATTATATGTTTCATATCGATGAATGTCAATGTGACTGAGGGTAAATCAACATTCAGTAAGAATCTCGTGCAACTCCACTCTTTCCTCCCCTCTCCCACTCTTTAACTCAAAAATAAAATGCGCTGGTGTGAGAATTTCTATCTTCTCAACCAACGCATCAAAATAGTATGGATCTTCAGAGAAATCGGACTTAATTCTATTAGCATCAATAAGTGAAGTTCCCCAATCAAGAGGAATAATTGAGGTAGCCATGTCTTATCCCACCCGATGACAGCAATTTAGCCTCTGCTTGAGTTTTGCCACCTCATCTCCTATATTTCAATTACCTTTACGAATTCTCCTCTCAATCCTCTAACTTTAGTCGAAATTGGATATATCTCCCCCTACCCCATGATTTAAGATTCTTATTCAATTGCTCAATTTCTATGAGCACTAAAAAACCAATTCAGCTTTATACTTCAGCAAATATAGTCCTTTTAATAAAAGCCTAACCATTTCTCTTTGAGTTGTAAAATGCTTTCTCAGTCGCCTAGCTAAGAATAATTGCAAGATGTTCGATGCAATAAATATCAAATAGAGCACTGCTTCTACTGCCTTCTCTCCATGAACAAAGCAATGCTCTAGACCACATTCTCGTTTCAAGTTATTAAAAATTGAGTTTTCTATATCCCAACGTGCTCTTATCATTTTGAATAATGTCTTCAGCGCCATCTCCATACATGTCGTTACAATCATTATCTGTGTTCGTTACTTGTTAGTATGTTTAATGGCAAATTTAACAAAACGCAATGACGGCTCCACGTTGTCCATAGTAAAAGTTGACTCGTAAACTTCAACTTTCTCAAATCCTTTTTCATCTTCCCAAACTTCAACTACCTTCGTCTTATTGACCGTTTTTCTTGCTAACCGCAAACTATTATTGTTTTTTGCCCCGACAATTGCATCAATACCTAAAGCCTTGAAGTGGTTAAACCAGATGGAATTACAAGCCAGGGCATCATAAACTACAACATCCATCAAGTTTCTATGACTCTTCACAACACTTGAAATCAGCCTTTTCGCTACGTTCAACTCACCTCATCCTTTGAAGCAGAACCTTGTCCGGGCTTGTAAGTCTCAAAGCCAATTACCAGTTTTGGGTTAATCCACACTGTTGACATGATAATTGTTCCTCTTTCCATATTTTCCAGACACTTCACTTTATGTGTTGTTTTCGGCCAGGAAATGGTTTGGAGAACATCTTGACCGTTTCCAGATCAGTATGCACGAGCATGACAGCCTCCTTTATAGTTTTATAGCCAACTACATTAGACCATAATTCCTTTTATTGCTTCGATTTAAAGACACATCTTAAAGATATTTTCAACATCCTGCTGATTCAGTGTCTTGAAGCCCGGCATAATTCCGTTTCTACAGGCTTTCTTTGCCATAATTTCAAATTTGGAATCATCAATGCCAATTTCCGTCAATGTACTCTTTAAGCCGAGGGTATCAAAGAAGAAATCGGACAGCATTTCAATTGCCTTTTTGCCAACTTCCAGTGCAGGAAGATCCTTGTCAATGCCAAACACATTTACACCAAACTGATAAAATTTTGTGCTGTGGTCTCGTCAAGAATATACTCCATCCATTTAGGAGTCAAAATAGCAAGTCCCAATCCATGCGTGATATCATAGAAAGCGGAAAGTTCGTGTTCCATCATATGGCAGCTTGGAGCCTGCTGTTTTCCAGCACCAATAAAACCATTCAGTGCCCATGAGGAAGCCCACATCAGGTTAGCCCTTGCCTCAAAATTGTCAGGCTCTTTTATTGCAACAGGAGCATATTTGATGACGGTCTTAATCAACCCTTCCATGAAGTAATCAACCATATATAGGGTGTCCTGTTTACTGAAATAAGCTGTATCAAATATATGGGATAGAATGTCAACTCCACCACAGGCAGTCTGAAAAGCACTAACGGAATAAGTGTTGGCTGGGTCTAAGAAGGATACCTTTGGAAGCATCAGAGGATGAATAAGTCCCAACTTATCATTGGTTTCAATGTTGGAAATTACACCGCCACAGTCCATTTCAGAACCGGTTGCCGCAATGGTAAGCACGGTCAGTATAGGCAGTGCAGTAACATGTGCTTTATGGGTTACAAGATCCCAGCAGTCACCATCATAAAAAGCTGCAGCTCCAATAACCTTTGTTGCATCAATCGTAGAACCACCACCGACAGCCAATAAAACATCTATCTTTTTCTCTTTACAGATAGCAGCCCCTTGGTTGACAGAAGTATGACGTGGATTTGGTTCGATTCCGCCAAATTCATGTACTTCAAGTCCGGCTTTGTTCAGTTCAGCCATGATCTTATCGTACAAACCGATCTTTTTGATTGCGCCTCCTCCGTAAGTCACGAGAACCCTATAACCATACTGTTTTAGTTCACTCCCCAGGTTTTCAAGCTGATTCTCTCCAAAATAAACTTTTGTTGGTAGAGAATTCTGGTGCAGCTGATGAGGTGCTGACTGCTGAGGAACTGGCTGGTCTGAATGAAGCATTGTCCCATATTGAAATTGTAGGTAACACCTTTGGACGTCCACCAAAGGAAGAAGAATAAAGAAAAGGAGAGAAAACTTGTCACTACAAAAGTGCTATATTTTTTATAGTCATTTTATCGTAACCAGGGTTCGTTGTCTGGGCACAATGTCCTAAAGTGTCTCGCTAGAAAACATATAGTGACTGAGAAATATCGTTTTATAAAACTTTTTATTTTGTCGATCAGAAATAACTATACCTTCGGTACCATAAAAACCAGCCTCTTTTAAACAAAGAGATAAATGGCAACAGGCGTCATTTGCAACCAACCGATAGTTTCATTTATGCAAAATAAATAATGCGCAGAGTTGTTCCAAAATCATCTCTGGTGAATAATCACGTACATCTCTTTGAAACAAGTATGAATCACTCCTTAAAGCCGTTAGCAAAATATCCGCTCTAAAGACACTGTTGAAATGGGTCTGCTCAGTCGCATTCATCTCGTCAAACAATTCAACCAACAGTTGGTGCAATTCGTCATATAGAGGGCTCCGCATTCGATATCTAAGTGGATTGGTTGACGAAGACTCCTCAACTCCTGTAAGTAATTGTGCTTTTTTTTCTCTGAAACGGATAAATAGGTTGAGAATTCCTTTTAATCGTTGACTTGGCGGATAACAGCAATTCCCCTTTAAGTAGGTTTCAATATCATCAAAAAATAAAACAATGTTGTCTTTAATTAAATCCATACATAATTCACCTTTATTTCTATAACGGCGATAAAGTGTTCCTGGGCCTACCTGGGCTTCATTGGCAATTTGATTCATACTAACTTGTTCAACACCATATTGCTCAAATAGCTTTAAAGCTGCATTCAATATTCTTTGGCGATTCTCAGCAGCATCACGACGTTCAGAACGAATTTGGATTGTGTCTGAACCATTCACTATTTCATCACTTCCTAAAATTTAATTACAAAACCTTTCTTGACAAGTGGATTACTCTCCGCTTATATTATATGGAGAATACTCCACTTATATTAGCATTATGAAAAGGAGTTGTACAGCACATGCATAATCATTACAATAAGACGGCCCTGTTGGTCATGGATATGCAAAATGGTATTGTATCGCGTTTTGCAGAAGATGGGAAACTGATTCCGTTCCAAAAAGCCGTCGAAGCCGCACGCCGACATTCTATTCCAGTTATTTTTGTGCGAGTCGCATTTAGCGAAGGTTATCCCGAAATCAATCCTCAAAACAAATCGTTCTCAGCAATTTCTAAATCCAGAGGAATGACGGTCTCCGACATAGCAACACAGATTCACGAATCCGTTCATCCCGAACCAAACGAACCAGTAGTTACAAAGTTTCGAGTCAGTGCTTTCGCTGGCAGTAGCCTCGAAGTCATTCTCCGATCTCACCATATCAATACGTTAATTTTAAGTGGAATTGCTACAAGTGGCGTTGTTTTATCAACATTGCGAGAAGCGGCGGATAAAGATTATGCACTCAAGGTGCTTTCGGATGCATGTCTCGATGCCGATCCTGAAGTTCACCGCGTTCTTACCGAGAAGGTGTTTCCTCGTCAGGCAGATGTGCTTACTGTCGACGCTTGGATCGACACCTTGGATTAAAAATCAGGTACCCATGCTCTACTAGATAATCGAACAAAATGCAAGCGCCTCTAAGGATTTTGTCCCAAAGAGGCGCTTGCCATGTGAGTAGAACATGATGAATCTACTTTAGAAAATCTTCCAGCAGAAAAGCGTTGGGTATATCTCAATTAAATTTAGAAAATTATAGTACAGACTGCTGTACCCCGAAAGCTAAAAAACAAAAGAGAGGTCTATATTCATGACGATTTGGAAAAGAAATTTATTCGTTTGCTGGTTTGGAATGTTTGTAACAGGTATAGGAATGAGTCAGATTACCCCTGTATTGCCGCTTTATATACAGCATCTTGGAGTTCATAATACATCTTCAATTGCACAACTTTCAGGAATTGCTTTTGGAGTTACCTATATAATTTCTGCTGTTTTCTCACCTATTTGGGGTCATTTTGCTGACAAATTTGGGCGAAAGCCAATGATTTTGCGGGCAAGCCTTGGTATGGCGCTAGTTATAGGTTGCATGGGTTTTGCGGTGAATGTATATGTACTGATCGGGTTAAGATTATTGCAGGGTGCTATCACAGGTTTTAGCACAGCTTGTACTACACTGATTGCAACTCAGACGGATAAGGAACACGCAGGATACGCTTTAGGGACACTTTCAACAGGAAGTATTGCAGGTTCTTTACTAGGTCCAATTATTGGCGGTTTTATCGAAGAGAACCTTGGTTTTCAACCTGTATTTTTCATAACGGGTGCAATGCTGATGATTGCATTTATTCTGACCGCTTTATTTGTAAAGGAATCTTTTACCCCTCAAGATAAAAAGACGGTTAGTATCAAGGAGCAGTGGAAGAGTATTCCTGAAAAGAGTTTGACTATTATCTTGCTTGTGACCTTTTTTGTATTAACTTTTGGGCTGTATTCTATAGAACCCATTGTAACAGTGTATGTCGCCCAATTAACTAAAGATACCAGTCATGTCGCTCTGGTGGCCGGATTGGTATTCTCAGCCTCAGGGCTGGCAAATATAATTGCCGCTCCGAGACTGGGAAAACTTTCTGATAAAATAGGAGCGCATAAAGTCATATTAGTCGCACTTGTCGTTGCCGGAATCATTTATATACCGCAAGCATTTGTAAAAAATCCATGGCAATTGATGGGACTTCGTTTTTTATTAGGATTAACGATAGCAGGGCTAAATCCTTCTATTAATACTCTTGTTAAGAAAATTACACCAGATTCTCTTGTAGGCGGTGTTTTTGGTTTTACCATGTCGGCAGGATATTTGGGCGTATTTGGAGGTGCTGTTTTAGGCGGACAAGTGGCAGCCTACTTGGGTATTAGATATGTCTTTTTTGTTACCAGTGCATTGTTGTTGATCAATGCTGTTTGGGTGTATTTTAAAGTATATAGAAAGCTTTGCTTAAAAGAAGAATTCACTATTTAGTTGGCATACATTTTTACTTCACTATCTCCTCCACCCTCATCCTTTTTAACTCAAAAACAAAATGCGCTGGTGTGACGGACTTTGCCCTTTGAGAAAAAGTCCCCACCGTCACCGGTGAGAGCGAAGTAAAAAAAGAGGTAAAAGATAGAGCACAACAAATAGAGTATCCCTCGAACTAGAGTTTTATGATAGAGATAAACAATGCCCAAATGTTGTGGCCTTGGAGAATCCAAATTACATGTAATTTGGATTCTCTTTATTGTAATCTACATCTGAATAGATAGGTTGAACTGCATTTATATTTCTACCTTGAACACTGATTTTGCTTTGGGAATCCGAAAACAATGATGGTTCCGAAAACGCAGCTAAAGCTTGAGCAGTAGTAATTCCATATATGATGTTATTAAATAACTCAGCGAAGTGCGTTTTTGTCATGTGAGGTTTAGTGGAATACACTCCGAATCTTTGACCAATACCATAGATTATTTCCCAAGTAACGCCACCAAAGAATGCTCCCTTTAATGTTGGGTGATCATTTCCTGTTTTTTGAAATAATAGTTTTAATGGGTAGGCTAATGTAGCCCCCGTTATTAAATGCGTTATTTGGCCTAACCAGAAGTTCTTTGATTGGTTTGTCCTAAACGGACGCACATAAATAGAACCAGCGATATGTCCATAAAGGGCTTCGGTTTTCTTTGCTCTCCAAAATAATAAGTTTGAAGCATCCATCGCTAAGGTTCCTAATAAACCTGATAATAAACTAACTGCCAGGGAATCTTTGATTTTTAGAGCCCTTTGTATTGTTTTTAAAAATCCAAATAGATTGTTTAATTGCGCCATTGGTTTATCCTCCTTTATGCTTTTCTCCTAGACATAGAATTCCTCTTTAAATGAAAAAAATTCACAGGACAAAATTAATATAAAGGCCCTAAAGAGCACAAGAAACTCCACCATTTGCGGTGAGGTCGGGACTAAAAAGAAGATTGAATATAATGCCATAAATCTATTATGCCTAAAATTGGTTAGAAATAAAAAGCATTTGGGAGCTAAATGATTGTGGATTTTAATGCTGTGAAAGAACAATCAGATAATCTATTTGAAAAGCTTCATGAAACTCACATTGAGTTTTATTATCTTTGGCGTAACCATATTCTATTCACATGGCGATGGTAGTTATCCGTGCTATTAATTATTCTTCCCTGGACTATTTGGTTTTTTGTTCCCATATTATTTGTCATATACCTTATTGCAAATTGTTTTTCATTGGGGAAGGACTTTGCTAATCTAAAATAATTGATAGTCCAATAGATAATAATCATAAATAAACTGAATGTGGAATTAAGTATTATCGAAAATTTGAATTTCTGCTTCCACTATAGATATGGTGTAACACAATCCGTAAGAATTTTTCCATTGACAACGCTTATCCTCTCCTTTTGGATACGATAACCTAAATTACGTACAGCAGCATAAATTCTATTTCTTTCTATATTTAAGCTAAATTTGTCAATCAGCCATGATTTGGCTCTTTTTATTTTCCCCCTCAAGGTTTGTCACCCTTGTCCTAGGATTGAATAATATGTACTAAGGCTTGGATAGGGGGTAGAATAATGGATCGTAGGATATCGGTAATGGATTTTGTACGTTTGTCCCTTGAGTCAAACCTATTCTTTTTACGCATTATGAAGGAACATTCGTTTTTCCTTGAAGCAGGGTTTTTGCCAAAGGATTCAAACTTAGCCCGTCAAGCTGACCTATTTAAGGAACAATTCGATGCGCTTTTACGGGAGGCTGTAAGTTTAGCTAATAGAAATGTCAGTAGAGTGGTCCTTTCTTCCGGGGAAGTGGTATCTGACAAGACCCTCAGAGCAGAGCAAAAAACGATCGAACTTTCAGGCATAGCAATCGATACCGAATTAACTTCAGAGGAACTAAGGCTTGAGCCTTGTGTTCCAAGCCCGAGACTAGAGACCGCCGTAGCAAACTTGAATCAACGAGCTATCGCCTTGACCCAAGAGCTAATTTAGTTTAAAACTAGAATTCTTAATGAAATTCTAAATTGCACTTTATTTACGTCTAACTTTCCCTTGTTAATTGACCACATCAGACGGAAGCAATATTCTTTGTTGAACAGTTGCAACGTCTACAAAGAAGGGAACAGGTTGATCTTACCCGGGAAATTATTGCGGAAAAGGTCTTTTGGGATAGAATAATGAAAGAATATGCTCAATTTATCGCTCACTTACTAGATCAACCGAAGTCGCTTTAATAGATACTGCTGATGAGTTTGCAGATTTATTTACTTTACTTCAAGCTAAAGTTCAGAGAATAGAGAAAAATATTTTTGCTCAGCTTTTACTTGGAGGTTTAATCAGAGAAGAAACTAGAGCAACCAGGGAAATAAGGGATTTCAAAGCAACTGCTACCGAGGGGCTTTTAGCTTGTCAGATAAGATCAATAATAATCCCGCTGTTAGGAGACCACGTGCTTTAGGGAGGCTAATCATTTTTTAAGAATCCTAACAAATCCACGTAGCTTACGCTAATATTATCTGGCGGGATGAAATTTATAATCCACCTTTATAGTCTCAATGGACAAGGCCCTTTTGTACCCTCATTTCTTTCCTTATTCATTCTATCACGACCCCATCCGTATCCCGCTCCTTAATTCAAAAACAAAATGCGTTGGCGTGAGAATTTCTATCTTCTCAACCACGCATTAAATATTTCTTCATCGAACTCTTCCAATAGTGAATCCCAGCTGTTTATTGTCTCTATGATTTCATCAAACCTTTGTTTCAAACCGTCCTTTGATTCGATTACCTTATCATACACCAATCTTTTCTTCCGTACCTCCCCCAGTTCTTCAGTTATGCTTTTGTACTCCTCATTATAAACCTCAGAATCGACGTTATTGCCTACCTGAAACCGGATAAGGTTCTCACCTCAATTATTCCAGCTCTGAGGCCATTTCCGTGAGCATTACGGTTTGGATCTGGCCGCGGTTCTTGTCGACCGAGTCCCTCAGAAACTGATTCCCTGGGACATACCGACCATTTCTTGTGGTGAATCCATAGTCGGCAAAGTGAGCGTACCAGCCCTCTGGCCCTGAGCCTATGCTACACTGACTTGCCCGTTTTTTGCTTTTCTTTTTTTAGTTTAAGGCCTTGAGAGTCCCTGGTTCGTGGGCGTACCTGCCGTTTGTCCACTCTGTTCCTTCAGGGCAATTTGCTTTGGCGTAGGCCAAGGCGATTTTTGCGCCCTTTCTTGTGGATGAGGTCAATACCTTTGCTGGGGCCTCTCCCACTTCTTCAAAGTGCCTTTTGACATCTTTAATTCAATGATCGAGTTGGATATTAAGCAATCACCTCAGTACACATTAAGTGTATTTCCCGGTGGCTTTCATTAATATCTACCACCGAGATAATGTTAAAGTAACGAGCCTTGTCGAATTTAACTCGCATTTTTGGTTTGTTTGGGCCCTATACCTGATCTTGATCCGGTGGGTGATTTCGGCGTTGACTTGCTGGGCTGCATAATACTCTCGACCACTCAGGGGCTCGATCGAGGCCCAAATGCCCGATAAAAAAGCCACAGGTGATATCCTGACTGAAACTCCGCGCGCACTTGCAGCATAATCTTGAGTTTCAGTCAGTGTTGTCACAACCCCGGCGGAGTGCTTATAAGTGACCAAATTAACGGTTTGAAGATTGCCCTTAGGTAATTCAATCACTCGACTTGGCCAATTATCAAAGCTCAGTTGCCACACCTGCATGATATAGGCGCGGTTCTGAACCCCTTCACAATATTCACGGGAAGCAATAATTAAGAGATAGTCATCTTCGGAGGTATCTATCACATCGTCCAGTCTGAGATAATTCTTTACTTCCCGAATCTCCAAGGGTTCAAGAGTTGTCTTTAAGACTAAATTCATGGCACCCTTCCTGTTGTCGATAACGACATCGTTAAATCATAAGGGGCTGTAACAAAACTGTTTCAGTTTGTTACAGCCCCCCTTTATTTGATCCATTTGTCAAACCTCTACAAATGGTTTCCCTAAAAACCGTTGCTAGAAACGCATCTTATTGGAACGAAGGCGAAGGCTGTTGGTTTGTCCAACCTGACTTTAGCTGGTTTTGTTGATTCATACTTTGCTGCACTTGTTGACCCTGACTTTGCTGCATTTGTTCTTGTTGACTCATATTTTGAAGTTGTTGTTGAGCCTGTTCGATAAAGTTATTCATTTGATTAAGAACCTGGGTGGATTGAATATATTGATCTGCTTGACTCAAAGCTTGTATGCCTTGCTGGATAGATTGCTGTAATTGATTAAAAGCTTGCTGTTGCTGTTGTTGCGATTGGGTCTTAAATTGAGTCATGTGTTGTACTAATTGGTTTAATTGTTGTTGCCCTTGAGCTTGAACTTGAGTTTGTTGGATTTGATTCTGTGAAGACTGTTGAATATTTTTTAAGCCGGAGAAGGCTTGCTCCATCTGCTGTAATTGATTTTTCAGCTGTGTTAATTCAGTAGCTACCTCCATATCAATCCCCATATCTTTCGATGCAATTGTTTTAATTTCTTTAATTTCAGCTTCCATTTTGTCTTTAGCGTTGCTCATTTAAAAACCTCCCTTAAAATCTTTTCCTTAGTCAGTATGCCCTCAATTTAAAAATAAATGTTTAAATATTAATAGTAATTATAGAATATCCAAACTAAGTTTCGTCACAGCCCTGAATACTACTAAACTAAGCCTGTATCTGGTACTTCACTTTCAAACCGACCATCGGTTAATACTGCAACAACCTCGCCAGCTATTGCTCCCACTACTACCTCCGTAGATTTAGTCGGACAAAGCCATATCCAGTAATGACAGGTTTTACTACAAAATGATTCTGTTGATCAAATCTAGACGGTTTCACCCATATTTTTGACCGCATTGGCTACAAGTAGATTCATACCCACCACCCAATTAGTTATTACTATCGGTAGCATTGATGCCGCCCTTGTCGATTAGGAGGTATTGCGAAAGGTCAACTAGGGAAATATCTCCAAGGGATCTTATGGTGTTCGCTTGCTCGACTTTAATCACAGGACGACCGAACAGGGTACTAAGAATAATGCGACGTAGCGAATTACGTTTTAATTTCTACAAAAAAGCCACACCAATATAGTACTGTTCTCTTCTCAGTAATTTGAATGTTCGTCTCGACAATTCAAACACACGCATATTAAACAATCGTTTTGGAGAAATCTGATGTGGCGATTTTATGCTTCTTAAATTTTATCGCGATTTAGTATTATTGAACCATTCAATCGTTGCTTTTCCATGCTCTTCAGGAATCTTGTTACTAACTTGTTCATGAAGCCATCCTAAAGTCTTATTGTTCAAATACTGTCTCATCTGGTCTTCTGCTTCTACCATTACAACTTTTATCAAGCAAGGACATTTTGTATATGTATCAGGTAGATTATGTTTATCTAACAATATCTCATTTTGTCTAATCTCTGCACATTGAAATAATGGAGTCATCCCTTCTACTGCTTCAACTATATTCCAAAAGGTTATGCTTTCTGGAATACGTGCCAACTCATATCCCCCATTAACACCTGGAATTGACTTCACAATCCCGGCTTTCCTCAATTTTGTATATACTTTTGATAAATAAGTTTCTGAAACTCCCTGAAATTTCGCTAAATCTTTAATTCCAACAGCCTTTCCTGATGGAATATCTACCATATATAATAAACAATGTAATGCATACTCTACTCCTATGGAAAATTGCAATACAATCCACCTCCTAAATAATAAAGTCCCCACATAACACTTAATTATTTTTTGTCAATATAACATGATCTAATAGTAGATAATAACTATCTTTAATATATATTGACTTTTTTATAAAGTCAATATATATTAAAGTAGACAATACATATCGACGATATATCTTGTATCTTGTTGAGATTTGTATTGTTAATTAATTATTAGGGGGAAATATACAAATGCTTACAGAAAAGTTTTTTGATGTACTAAAAAAGGAAGGTGTAGTTTCAATAGTGTCATGGGGGATAGATGAACCGCATGTGGTTAACACTTGGAACTCATATTTAGAGGTAACATCTGATGAAAGAATTTTAATTCCTGCTTATGCAATGCGTAGAACAGAAAAAAACGTAAATCAAAATAATAAAATAAAGATCGCTTTGGGTAGTAAAGAAGTTTTGGGCTATAAAGATTACCAGGGAACAGGCTTCATGATTGAAGGTACTGCAAAATACCTTGAGTCAGGTTCAGAATTCGATATGATGAAAGAAAAGTTCTCTTTTTTAACTAGAGTGTTAGAGATAACAGTTACATCAGCAAAGCAAATGCTTTAATTGTTATTGTTTTCTGATGTTTATTTTCTTGAATAATTTTTAACCCAACTGACAAAGAAACCTTTGCGATATTTTACTATATTTCAAAGGTTTCTTTAAACACATATTTAGAAAATAAAACTAAGACCTCATTCACTACTGATGCGTCGCATTATAAGAATAATGGGAGTTTAAGGAAACAGGCGTGAATGTCTATAACAGGGAGTTTAGATTATTGTCATGGATGGTTACTTGGATAAGAATACTGGCCTTATCGGCTAATTATCTAGTGAATAATTGACATATAAATCACTGTTCCAGCACCAATGCTTAGTAGCGCATTGTTTTTCCAATAATGTAGCACCATGATGCAGAGAATGGATGCTACCTCTGGAAACACAAGGGATGGGTTCATCAAATTGATACCCTTAAGGCAATATACAACCAACAAACCGATTGCGTCATTGGGTAAAACCTTTCCGAGGTAAGTGATATAGGGATGATTTCCACTGTTATTCAGAAATAGAATAAACGGCAAAAAACTTGTTATAACCGTGCCAAGCGTTACCATGGTAATAATAATGAAGGTTTCAATATAGGTTAAATCATTATAATCCCTCCACTGCCAGTTTCCTTTGAAAGATGGTCAACACTGCCAATATCGCAATCATGGAAGGAATAATGAAATAACTTGGCCCAAAAACAACCAAACAGATAACAGAACATACAACACCGATAACAGCAGGTTTGTGGTTATTCGAAGTTTTCCATTGTCCTAGAAATATAACAACAAAAAGTGCAGTTAACACAAAATCAAGACCTTTGTATCAAAGGAAAACCGCCAAGAGCTGAACCGAGCACCCAATAAGCATGGTTAGGTAGTGTAATGAAAAACATAAACCAGTTACGATTTATTCCCTATGGTGGCTCTGTGGAGCAGATAATGGAGAATGTTTCATCGCACAAACCAAAGATAAGATATGGTTTGAATTTACCAGTGCCTCTGTACTTATCCAACATAGAAATGCCATAAAACAAATGCCGTGCACTGACCATTAACTTTAATAGCAAGGCGTACACGGGATTATAAATCGAAGTGAGTAAAGTAATTGCTACATATTGTGCAGACCCAGCAAACGACATAAAGCTCATTAACACTGTCCAGCCAAAGCCATAACCCTTGATGTTCATTAAGATGTCATAGGCGATACCTAAGAACGTAAATCCAGTAAATACAGGGATGGTATGGGGGAAAGCAGCTTTTAATGCTTTGGTTTTTCTTTCAATTTCAGCACCTCATTACACTTCATCAATGGGCACATAGACCGTTCTTTTTTCAGTTCCCATAACCATACTTGTTTCAACCTTGCTAACAGTGGGATTCTGCATTAATGAATCAATAATAAAATCCCTATAGCTCGACATATCCTTTGCAACAATCTTAAGCAGATAGTCGTGGCTTCCTGTAAGTGTGTAACATTCTTGAACCTGTGGTAACCGCTGTAAACCCAGCGATGGCGTTCGAACTTACACTCTGTCACTATAAAAGACAATCACTCTCACAAACCCGCTCATATCAAGGCTTTCTGCTTAACACCTATATAGAGCATTATTACGTACTCCACAAGACGACCGGCTGGTGGGCGCACCCATGGAGGTCTGAACAGTCTTGTAATCTGCATCGTCGTATGGCAGATACCAGCTACCTTGTGCTCTTGTAACTGTGGTCCGTGAACAACGAGAGATTTAGACACGGTTCGTTCCTGTAATCAAATCTTTCTTCAAAGTTAATTACTTTCTAAATCGAACAAAAAATGTTGTCCCTGTTGTACCAGTTTCAATTTCAATTTTCGCATTATGTCTTGCTACAATGCTGTAACAAACCGCTAATCCTAGACCTGTTCCATTTTCCTTTGTTGTAAAAAATGGGGTGCCGATTTTCCCAAGCACTTCTGGTGTTATTCCTTTACCATCATCCTCTACCGACAATACAATTTCATCTTCCTCCATAAACGTTCTTATTTTCATAGTTCCACCAGGGGACATTGCTTGCGAGCCGTTTAGAACAAAGTTGAGAATTAATTGTCGGATTTCCTTTTCGTCTAGAGGGATTTCCGAGACTTCTTCTAGTTCCATTTGTATGTATTTGTCGGTAACCAATCCATCCGCTTGGATTAACGGGAATATGTGTTCAACTATTTCTTTTAGGCTTTGCACTTTTAATTCTACAACCCTATCTTTCGCTAAGGAAAGGAACTCTGTAATAATTGAATTTGCCCTGTCTAGCTCATCAATCATTAGAGCAAACTGGCTATTATATTTAGAAAACTCTTGCTTACTACCAAGCAGTTGCAGATACCCTCGAATGGTAGTCATCGGGTTCCTGACTTCATGGCCGATGCCTGCTGCCACCGCACCCACAAGGCTCAATTTATCTAGGCGAGCCATTTCTTTATCCATTCTATTTTTCATTACTTCTTCTTTAGACTCGATTAGTTCTTTTTCTTTTGCCTTTTTTTCTGTAATATCAATCCAATAAACCGAAATACCTTCACTTGTAGGATAGACATTGTACTCATAATATCTATCGGTTAATATACCTGATAATTCAAATTGGATACTCTCGCGCTCAGACATTACATAACGAAAGTTGTTTTCAATTTGTGAACCTTTTAGATGTAAGAACTTATCCCAGATATTTATGTTTAAAAGTTCATGAGGCTCATAACCCATATTATTAGCTGCTCGGTTGTTGATAAATATAAAACGCCATTCTTTACTAAGATAAAAGAACCCGTCATTAATACTCTCTATAATTTCAGTATTAAGGCGTTGAGATTTATCTAACTCCTCTTCCATCCAATTGCGTCCCGTAATATCATGGTTGGTTTCAATCACAATTTTGTGCCCTAGTTCATTCAAAATGACCTGATGTCTCGTCTCGACAAGTAATTTTTTTCCATCTTTTCTAGTGTGTTCTATTTCACCGTTCCAAAAGCTATCTCTTTTCAAGATCGATTTAATATTATCAATATTACTTGGATATAAGGTTTTAAACAGGTCCTGACTGATGTGTCCGATAACCTCTTCACAGCTATACCCATACATCAGCTCTGCTCCTTTATTCCAATATATAATACCTCCATTTAAGTCCCATGCAAAAATCGCTTCAGTAGAAAGGTCTAACATGTTCTTCTGCCTATTCAATAATTCCTTTTGCTGTTGGATTAGTTCTTGTTTCTGTTGAATTATAATCTCATTTTGTTGTTCTATTATTTGATTTTTCAAAACCCTTTCCGTTGCCTCTGTAGTAGTTAACAACATGTATTTTATCTTTCCACTTTCAAATATAGGTGTTCTAATGGTATCCCAATAAGTTATGCCTCTTGCAAATTTATTTAATCTTATTTCTCTATGATAGCTGGTCTTTCCTGTTTCAAGGGCAGTATTAGTAACAACTTCAGATTCGGTTCCTACATATCCGGTTATGATCTTACTAATAGGTAAACCTAAACTAGTTTCTTCATTGAATGGAGAATCATGAAAATCAAGATAGTTTTGATTTACTCTAAGCATTATTGAATCTGGTACACTGTAAATAGCTGCACCCACTATATTATCAAGTAATGTTTGTTTCACGAAGCTGAGCTTGTCGTCAAGTCGGGAATTTGGTTTTTCAACAAAAGTATATATTTGCTCATTTGTATCTTTATCATAAAAAAGTGATATGTTTACTTCTCGCGGTTCAAGGAACTTTGTAAATATATACCCAGCATAATAATTGTGGATATTCTCAAGAAGAATTTGTGAATTAATTCTTAACATCTCTCCTATTTCCACGAGTGATTTTCCTATCAGATTATCCATAGGTTCATCCATTGAACGCCCAGTAAGCTCGAGAAAACCATTTCCTATTTCGGTTACGATATTATGAGATGAAACTATATAAGAATCTTCAGTATTTAAAATATCTACTTTAGATTTCACTTTATATTCCCCCAAAATGAACTTTAGATTCATTATATCAAAAGGCATACGAGTAACCCAATCCTTTGACATGGCATTAGAGATACAACTTAAGAAGCCCTTGTAAAACATTTGAAAATGTAAACTCTCTTCTCCGATTATCGTAACTAGTCATTTGTATCTAATCATATGTTTGAATAGAAATTGTCGAATTATACCGAGGCTAATTTTCCACACATACATCGCTCGCAATGATACAAATCAATTTCCTTCCGTAAGAGTACTTTCGGATCGGCCAGACTTTTCCAATCTAACATTTCTACATTTTCCTCTCATATCCCTCCATGATAGCAAAAATAACCTAAGAAAAAACAAAAAATGCCAGTTCGTTTATTGAACGATCAGGCTCAATATATTCCCCTGTACACTATGACACCATAAAAACAACATCTTACTCTATAATCCGCTCATACCAAGGCTTTCACTCAACCCCGATATAGAACTATTAAGCACTCCACGTGCGTTGACGTTACTTCAATGTAATAGAAAAGTCACCTAAACAATAGTTATAGGCGACTTTTAGGGCTGAGTTTCGTTACAGTCCCGCCTGTTCTCAGAAATCTTGGAAGACCTCTTCGAATTCAGCGGACGAGAAACGCATTAAAATTCGTTCTCCCACAACGGTTACGGGTCCGCCAGGTGCACTGGCCACTTTTAACCTTTCTTTTAAGTTTTTGGGAATTAGAACATTTTTCTCAGTAAATGAAATTCCTTTACCCGAAAGGAATTGCTTGGCGCGAAAACAGTTTGGTCAAAGGGGTACAGTATACATAATCACTTCTGGCTTCATGAGTGTCACTCCTTAATCATCCGTTCTGTCTTCAGGGTACCACATCTTACTTTTTCCGTCATATAGCTATCTATCTGAAGAACCCTGACCCTTGCCCTTAACAATTGATTAATCAACCGGTATATATTCGTCTTTGGAAAAGTGGAAACAAAGGGACGGTTCTGCTAGACCACTTTTTGCTGCTGAATAATTAGATTAGAACGATTTCGATTTGAGAAAGATCGAGAAACTTCTGGTGGCTGGAGAAAATATCTTGTTCTTATGATAAATAATATTAAACATTCTATAGAAGCCTAATCCTTCTATTGGAATACAGACAATTCCCGAATTACTGATAACCGTAAATCCAGAAACTATGGAGACTCCTAAACCGGCACTTACTGCTTGTTTTACCGCTTCGGTATTGTTTAATTCTAAAGAAATGCTCACTTTAACCCATGGTTGGCAAGGATATTCTCGATAATTGACCTAGTGCTTGAACCGCGCTCACTAAATATAAATTGTTCATTTTCTAAGTCACTTACGTGAACGCTGGCTTTATTAACCCATGGATGCTTATCTGGGACGACTAAGAACAATTCATCTTTCAGCCACGGTTCTACACGGAGCTCTGGTGGACAAATTATTTCTTCTCCGATGATGCCGATATCGAGACTATTTGCATTAACCATCTCTACTATTCTCTGACTGTTGGCTATCTCTAATTTAGGAACAATTCCTGGATAAATAGATTTGTAAATGCCCAAAGTCTTAGGTAATAAATAGACACCTGGAGTTGTGCTTGCACCTATTAATAATCTGCCCTTGTGGCATCCATTTAGTTCTTCAATGGCATGTATATCCTCGTCAATTAAAAAGGAAATCTTTTGGGAATAAAGAAAAAGCGTCGTTCCGGCCTCAGCCGACGACGCTGCAGTCTATAAAGTGAATGATTCTCTAGCTATTGTGCAATCAGTGGATTACTTTACTCCTGTCGTAGATGATCCATATACATTTGGTTTAATCACAGCAGCGAATTCTTTAAGTGACATTTATGCGATGGGTGCTCAGCCGCTTTTCGCGCTAAATATTGTTGGCTTCCCTTCTAAAAAACTTCCCATGGACGTGCTTGCGGAGATTTTAAAGGGTGGAGCAGCGAAGGCCGCTGAAGCTGGGATTAGCGTTATAGGTGGTCACACTATCGACGATCCTGAACCTAAATATGGAATGGTCGTTACGGCAGTCATTAATCCATCTCAGGTAGTTACGAATGCTGGAGCCAAAGCTGGAGATATGCTCGTTTTAACCAAACCTTTGGGGCTGGGGATCATAACCACAGCTATGAAAAAAGGCCTTGTTAGTCAGGAGGTTATGTCTGAAGCGATTGGGGTTATGAGTACCCTTAATAAGCGTGCGGCTGAAGCTATGGTGAAGGTCGGCGTTAACGCTTGTACTGACATTACAGGTTTCGGCTTTCTTGGACATTTACATGAAATGGCGAAAGCCAGTCGTCTGGGGGCGAAGATTTTCCTGTCTGATGTGCCAGTGATTCATGAGGCCTGGAATCTGATTAAGAATAATTCCGGAGTCGTACCTGGCGGCACACGCAAGAACTTAGATTTCCTTAAAGAAGACCTAATTATAACCCAAGACATCACTGAAAACGATTTACTCGTTTTGGCAGACGCCCAAACCTCTGGCGGTCTATTGATCTCAGTAAATGAAGAAAAGTTGTCAAACCTTCTCCAGAGCCTGAAAAAGGCTGGAGTTCAAACAATCGCTGTCGTGGGTAAAATGGTACAGGATGATGCATTTAAGTTGGAAATATCTAAGTAATCGAGGTCATAATATGACGACTTTATTGCTATTCGTTCTTTTTGCCCTGGGATTAATTGGAGGTTTTTTTCCAGGCTTCTAGGGATTGGTGGAGGAATCATCATGGTCCCCTTATTACTTTATGTGCCTTCATTAATCGGCCTTGAAGCCATTTCTATGAAAACGGCTGCCGCTATTACAATAGTTCAAAGTATGGCCGGGTCTTTTTCGTGGCTAGTTGTTCATAAAAAAAACAAGTTTGTTCACCCAAAACTCATTATTTATATGGGTAGTGGTGTTGTTTTTGGTGCGCTGATGAGCTCTTATTTCTCCAAGCAGATTAACGGTGAGGTAATGCTGGGAATCTTTGCAGGTATGGCACTAATAGCTACCGTGTTAATGTTTATACCTATTAAAAAAGATGATGATTTACCGGTTGAAAACGTGTAGTTTAACAAATATATCGCTTTTTTCGTTGCTTTGTTGGTAGGCATATAAGGAGGAATTGTTGGCCAAGGCGGTGCGTTTATTTTAATTCCGCTGATGCTCTATGTTCTTAAAATACCTACAAGGATTGCACTTGGCACTTCAGTGGCAATAACGTTTCTTTCCGCATTGGCAGGATTCATTGGAAAGTGGGGAACGGGACAAATCCCCTTCGTAATGGCTACAGTCCTGGTTGCCGGTGCATTGATGGGGGCGCAACTGGGGGGACGTTTAAGTAGCCGGTTAAAAACGGCAAGTCTTCGAATAATTTTAAGTCTACTTATTGCTTTTACGGCTTTAAAGATGTGGTTTGAATTAAGCCCCATTGTAGGCTACCTTTTCACGATAGGGTTAGCACTTTTGATGCTAGTATTCCTTAATGCAAAAAGGAAACAAAAAGAGATAAATAAACTAACAACCAAAACTTGAGTGGACAATGGAACTCGTCTCATCCAGATAATCCATCCACTTTTCGAGAGTGACCTATGTCGGTTTCACAAAGGTTCTACCCACTGTACTCAATGTGGCCTATGTGTTGGTGCATGCCCTTCCTTTTCTTTAGAGTTACCGCAAAACACGAAAAAACCTCGGGAGATTACTCAAGAAATAACTATTAAAAGCCAAACCTACATAAAGAGCTGGCAGTGTTTGTGCCAGCTCTTTATGTAGGTTTGGCTAGACTTTTAATAAGCCATTCTAGCTGAAGTGGGATTAACTAGGTAGTGCGGTCCATCCTTACATTTTCTTACGCCATAGCCATTTAATAATATATTTGCTCAGTGATTATATAAAATATTCATATAAAAGTAGTGCACACTCATTATCATCTCTTGCTGAAAATACCATGACAAAAATCATTTCTTTAAAATTTTAAGCATAATTAAATTATTACTGCAGATATAGCCCTTTTAATAAGGGCCTTACTATTCCCCGTTGAGTTGTAAAATGGTGGTGCTGCCACATCGAAATATTCAGCGTCATCACCTTTCAGTGACTTTGCCCTTGACATTTTTATTTTTATTTATATTTTACTATATGCTAACTTACATTTTTAGTAAACACAAATGGTTAATAAATGAGACGATAATCCTGTAAACTGTGTCCAATGGCCTATGTCCTTAATACAACCAATAAAATTTAAATGGTTATTGTTTTTTGATTGCTATTCCCTAGTTTGCTTTATTCCCTATTATTAAAATTTTGATTTTATTACAATATGCATAAAAGAATCCCTGGAATGCTTAATATATCTGCTTCCAGGGATTTTAAATGATTTTTTTAAAATTGTCGGTTCTTGAGGGGGGCAAAACTCGAGGGAATCACCCCAGATGAGAATATTTATTTGGTTACTAGTACTTTATAAGGAGTACCAGCTATAGTTACATCGACGGTTTTACTTCCAGTATTCCAATTTGGAAGACTAAAATGGATTTGCATTGTATCGCCGGTGTTAACTGGATCTCCGATATTGTAAAGAGCATAAACTTCTCCAGTTGCATCGTAACCGTTAAGTTCTGGTGTTCTTCCATTGCTGTACGTAGGAATCCAACCGCCTTTAATTATGACAGAAGCTCCATTAATTTCCTTAATAACGATAGGGGTTGGGTCTAAAATAGGTTTAGGTGCAACCGCATAACTTACGGTTTTTGAAGCGGTATTTCCTGCGTTATCTGTTGCAATAACTGTAAATGTCTTATCTCCAGGAGTGCTGATATCAATTTGCGAACCCGTTGGAAGTGTTCCTGAAGAGGTGTCAATACCTGATAAAGCGTCCGTTGCAGTCCAAGTAACTGTAGGTTGCGCATCCCCAACAGTATATGCTGTAGCAATTCCGCTTATATCAATAGTCGGGGCTGTCTCATCAACTTTAACTGTAAGAGCATCGCTATAGCCGATATTACCTGCATTATCGGTAGCTGAGCCTTTAATATCGGAGTTGATGCCTTCACTCTTTGTGACAGCATCGTCAGTCTTCGCTATACCTGATAAAGCATCGGTACCATTAAACCTTACGGTAACATCTTTGTTATACCATCCATTAGCATTAAGTTGACTAGCACTAATAGGAGTCGCTGTTACAACAGGAGCTGTCAAATCAACCCCTAATTGTTGTGTAGCAACAGCTGAAACTACTCCTTCTTGCTTCGCCTGAAGAGAAAACATATGGTCGCCTTCAGTTAGAAGGTATGACGTAGATGTTATTTTAGGGTCATAATCTGACCATACACCTTTATCTAACTTCCAAGAGGATAGAATGGCAGCAGGGCTACCGGAAGTAGTGGCTGTTTTCCACGAAACAGGTATGGTTTGGCAGTTGGTCCAGCGTTGAGCCGTAATGCTTACACTTGGCGCGGTCTTTTCCGCAGGTTTTGCTGCCATAACTGATTGAACCATTCCAGTCAATAATAATGTGGTTGATAGGGTTGCTACTAACGTTTTCTTTAATTTCATTCTTTGCACCTCTTAAATTTATTTGTTTAAGAGGGTCGGTTACACTAATAGCTCCATGTGGTCTAAGTGTCCACGTACAGACCACACTTCTCAGCTCCCCTAATTTACCGAAACCAGTCGGCGTGGAACTACGATTCTTTCGTGTGTCTAAGAGATATTCAGCTTCAAGACTGACTCTCCCTCCGACTAAGATTGGTAACCCAAGTGATTATTTGCACTTGAGGGCAAGGGTCCTTTCCCTTACCTTTTTGATTGACCATGATTGCCACAGAGTGAATCAAAAGGATTCAATTCCTACACCTTCTAAGAGTTCATCTCTCGCCTACTTTTTATCTGGGGTAATCAGCATTAGACGTCTTATCAGCCCCCTTTGTGTTTGATAATGACAAAAAAGCCGGGCTATCTAGTTATAAACTAGGTAACCCGGCTGCCATTCCCCCTTAGCAAGAGATTAGGCCCGTAGCTTTGCGTCCCCATCTTTCGATGAGTTTGCTAATCATTCTCAGTGTGTGCATTTGTATTTTACTTCAAATAGTCAAAAAAATCCATATAAACCTCTCCTTGTATTGCGACAAATTTTGCGCTTCTCTAATTCTAAAACCAAAGTTCTAAGAATAACATATGTTCGATATAAACATTTTATAAAGGAGTTAGATAAATTTTGAAAACCCCATGAAACATAAAATTGCTCGTATATTCATTGCACTCTTAATAGCTTTAGCGAATGCTCTAGTAATTCTATTCCTGCAACAAGTCCCACAAAAGCAGAGGAATCAAAACAGGTCCAAACTACCACAGTTTCGTTCCTGCCGTAAGTCAAGCTCCCACACCAACTTCAGTAGTTACGCCTACCACCGTTACTCAAACGCCATACCAGATCCTAAGCCTGCCGTTACCGCTGCCCCTACAGTCACGCCCCATGTTGTGAATTCGTCTCCCCCCAAACAAACTCTTCAAACTTTGACGGTATACATAACTAAAACTGGCAAAAAGTATTATCGAGATGGATGTCAGTACTTATCAAAGAGTAAAATCTCATTAGTCTATCGGATGCAGAAAGTTAAGGATACGGGCCATGTAGTATCTGTAATCCTCCGAAGTAAAGAGACTGGAATTGGTCGATAGCTCTTGGCCAAAATGATAATGGCTAATTTATTTTGTTAGCCTATCCAGAAAAACAAACCAGTTTTCCAAGACAGCCACCCCGGCGGGTTATCGCAAATTACTATAATACCAGTGAATTTAATGGGTTGAATGTTGCCAGAGGCTTAAGCGCTGGTGGTTACGCAGCAAATAAGCCTTTAATGAAGGAAGGTGGTGCATTCCATTTATGTAGCCAAAGTGATCATTGAAAGCATAATGGATATTTGTCCTTCAAGGTTCTAGTAATATCAAAAGCTATTTGCCTAACACTTGCAAGTACAACTCCTTTTACAGGCTTATACTCGTGGAAAACATTCAATGAATTATTTCTTGAGAGATTGACATATGCTTCATCTAAGGTAGGGTCTACATGAGCACCACCATCTTGATCGGCTAGAGATAATATCAGTGTTCTTCTATTAAACTTTATATTTCCATCAGATAAAACATTCATTCCTCCCACCATTCTGAGAAAAGAATCCAAGGATTCATTTTCCTTAATTCCTCACCATTATCTAATGGGGCAACATATTCTGTTCTTCCACACAACCGATGAAGGTTAATCCGACTTCATATTTTTTACCCATGAAACTAATGCAGCCGAATTTGTCCACTTGGTGTGACTCACAATGGAGGAAAGCATTCTTTAGTACCTCCAGGTCCGCAAAACGAAGAGCCTGATTGCCACTGCGAAAGGCTGTTTCCGAATTCATTTTGTTTTCGAAGGCTGAGTGGAGCTTGTTTTGGTAGCATTCGGTAAGTCATACTTAAAAAAGTTCGTTGAGATGGTTTAGCGTTTTTGGTTTTTCCAGCGAGGCTTTACTTATGAAAGCATCAACCACTCGGTTAAAACGCTCAATCTTTCCAGTGGCCCGGGGGAATACGGTTTAGCATAAAGAAGCCGAATACCTAATTCTGAGCAGGTTCGCGCCATCCAGTGGGTACGATATTGTTTGCCATTGTCGAAGTATACCGATTCCGGCAAACCGAACTTCTGGATGGCAACCCGGAAACAATCTTCGACGATGACCTGATCGAGCGTTGGACTCATTATTCTTTATCATGAAATTTAGTTCATTAAGGCTTTTAAGAAAACCAAAAAGCACAGTCAGAATTACTTGCCCTGTGCTATGCGTTGGGTTTACTCTTTCGTCGGAGAGTTTATTCAAACCACGTTCTATGTGGTAAACATTCTTCATATACCTGACCAATTCTATAAGTAGTTATTTCTCATAGTTATTTCTCATAGGAATTTTCTTTTCACGCTTAAATCGCCAAGCAAAGTTGTGCTTACGATAACTATATTCCGGTTTGATGGCGAAACATGTCGATAAAGTGAATTAGGGACAAAAAACACCCCCACACTTCATGAGTATAGGGGAGAACCCTGTTTACAAATATAATTGACAGTTTGCCACAGTAATGATTTCAGATTCACCCCACCCAAAACATCCCTTAACTTGCCGCAGTTCTTCTTTGCCAAGATAGTACTTCTAATACGGGTTGGAGGCGAGGTGTTCATTAGGCCCGTAGCCTACATATGGGCATCATAAATTCCTTACCCTATTTCATTGCCAATAGAAAATGCCTTGGCAATTTGTTTCCCAATAACATAGTAATTTCTACTGTCGGGGGCAAATATTAAAGGTTGTATTTGTTCTATAATCGGCTGATCTTCTTGTATGGTATCATCAATTTTAACATCCATAACCTCTCCGATAAACTGGGTGTGTAGGCCAATTTCAATAACCTGTATAATTTTACACTCTAAATTAACTGGAAATTCTCTAATATATGGGGCATCAACAGTATCACTTTTTACCGGTGTAAGACCAGTCTTAGCAAATTTATCTTCCATTTTTCCAGATACTATTCCAAAATAGTCGGCTTCTCTAACATAGTTTTCTGAAGGAATATTTATTGTGAAAGCCTTTTTGTCCATAAGGTTACCATACGTATAAGTGGCTTTGCGTAATGAAATCGCTACACAAGGCGGAGATGAGCAGCAAATACCTCCCCATGCAGCAGTCATGGCATTTGGATTGCCTTCATTATCATAGGTACATATAACCAAAACCGGTGTAGGGTAAACCAAAGTTTTGGCGCCCAAACTTTTCTTCATATTTTCACCTCTTAAATTATTGACCTAGTCTTCCTCCAGGTTTTCTTCGTTAATCGCAACAAAAATAACTAATTTTATTAGGCAATCGTTTAAACTTTATCCACATTATCCCCAAAATACACACTGATTGATATGTTATGTTCGTTCATAGCAATACAGTTCGGAGAACGGCCACCCCGGCTTAGGCTACGCCATGGACTGGATGTCTTTTTATCTAAATGTAGAGAAACTAGTAACAAAAATATACAAAAACGAACTATGTAGTAGAAATACTGGTAACCAAAATATATGCAAATGAACATGTTACGGCAGACAACAAGTCGGACGCAGGAATTTCACCACCAGCCGCCTATAGAACAGTGAATAGACCTTTCGATATAAGCGTCGTTGTCCCCCTAATTCATACGTACCCGAGATTTTCCTCGGCTTTTACCGTGACATTCAACACCGCAGCCTTTCGGACTGAAACAGCTTACGGCTGTTTATGGTTTTCCCATGATTCCTAAGCCAATAAATCCTATTTTACTCAAGATTATCACACCGTTTCGTTAAGGTCCTAAAAAGTTACTCAAAATCTTTAATCCATTCTAAAGAAGCAACTGTGCTTGGATCTGGAACATATTCCATGGCAACGGCATTAGAGTACCCAACCTCTTTTAAAGCTGCGAAAAAGGACTTGTAGTCGATCGACCCTGAGCCTGGTTGATGTCGACCCGGGTTATCTGCGATTTGAATGTGAGCAATCTTAGGCAAAGCTTCGTGGAGAACGTTTAGGATATCCTCGCCTTCACGAGCTGCATGGTAAACATCATATTGCAGATAAACATTTTCGTGATTGACTTCAGCGATTAGCTTAAGTACATCATCGGTCGTATTGAGAAAGAAACTAGGGTTATCTAGGTGATTTAGTGGTTCAAGAAGAAGCCGGATTCCCTCAGGTTGAAGTTGCTCAGCAGCATAGCGAATATTTTGAATTAAAGTCGACCATTGTTCCTCCCGTGGAATCTCAGGTAAAACCTTACCTACGAGAGAATTGACTTGCTTCACCTTAAACTTGCGAGCGGCCTCAATTGCTTGAGCTACTCCTGCACGAAACTCGTCCTTACGACGGGGGTCAACAGCAATTCCACGTTCTCCGTTGTCCCAATCCCCAGCCGGCAAATTGAAGAGTATGAATTCTAAGTCGTAAGTCTTGAGCTGAAACTCAATTTCGTCAAGGTTATAGTCATAAGGAAACATAAATTCGACACGTTTAAGCCCTGCTTTTTTTACCTCAGCAAAACGTTCCATGAACGGTTTTTCTAGAAAAAGAAAGGACAAATTCGCAACCAGTTTTTCTTTTTCGATTAGCATACCCATTTTCCCCCAATCAAAAATTACGCAAGTTCGAGAATACCCGTTATCGTTCTATCCGCAGCACTTTAGCCTTTGTATGATTAGCCACTTATCGTTAAATTCAATTACTTAGTGAATTATCCTCCCATTTGCCTGATTTTCCGTAAAAAAGCGTGCACCTCCTCTACTCCAATCTCCTTATTAAGTTGTCTGGTCTCTATGCGCTACTAAAAACCAATTCGGCTATATACTTTAGCAGATATGGTCCTTTCAATAAAAGCCTTACGATTTCTCGTTGATTAGTAAAACGTTTTTTCAATCGTCAAACTAAAAGTAATTGCATGATATTCGATGCAATAAATATCAAATAAAGCACAGCTTCGACTGCTTTCCCTCCATGCACAAAGCAATGCTCTAAGCCACATTCGCGTTTCAAGTAGTTGAAATTGAGTTCTCAATATCCCAGCGTGCTCTTATTACTTTAAATAATGTTTTCAGCGCCATATCCGTGCAAATCGTTACAATCATAATCTGTGTGCGCTGCTTGTTCTTATGCTTAATTGCAAACTATACAAAACTCAACGGTTGCTCCACGTTGTCCATTGTGAACGTTGACTGGTAAACTTCTACTTTCTCAAATCCTTTTTCATCTACCCAAACCTCAACAGCCTCGGTCTTATCGGCCGTCTTTTTTGCGTATAGCATCTGCAACTGCATTCTACTATTCTACCATTATTCGCCAATAATCTTGATCAATACACGTTTACGGCGACCACCATCAAATTCGCCGTAAAAAGTCTGTTCCCAAGGTCCGAAGTCCAATTTTCCTTGCGTAATCGCTACAACCACTTCCCTGCCCATAACTGAACGTTTCAGATGAGCGTCAGCATTGTCTTTGTAATCGTTGTGTCGGTAGCGATCGTATGGCTTCTCTGGTGCAAATCCTTCCAGACATGTGCTCTTCGAGCACGTTCTTGGCACAAGCCCTCCCAGCAGGTTATGGTAGGGGTGGAATTTAGAGAGCTTTTAGGATTGAATAATAAGCCTACCTCTTGCATGTCTGAACGTCCCTGTGGTCGCTACTAAATCTTTTTTCAGTTAAAACTAGACTTATCCAAGTAGAAAACAACAATTATGTGATGAAATTAACTATTCCAGTTAACCCTGTAACCAAGCTTGGGTCAAGGTGTATTTCCGATACTACGATACCCACGACACAAGAAACCCTCCATGGTTATTTTGTAAATGACAGTGCAAACATCGTGATTATATCTTCTTCTGTCGGTTTGACCACACAATTGGCAATGTTTTTAGTTTGGATGGCCATCTTGCTATATTGCCTAATTTCTTCGGAACTAATTTCTTCTTTTTCGCCCAAAAGTTTGTTCAGTAATTCTTGGAATTGCTCTGCTTCTGAAAAGTTCATCGTTTCTAATATCCTTCCAGCTAAATCTGGCTGTACTTTTTCCACAAGTTTCAGGTACTCGCCCAAGAGAAGCCCGTTGGCGCGGCCATGTTCAATATTCTTAAAGTAAGTAAGGGAATACCCCATCGAGTGTACTGCCGTTGTTCCGGTTTGGGCAATAACCATTCCTGCCAAGAAGGAGGCCTGCAACAATTGCTCCCTTTGCTTCATGTTAAAGACAACCTTAGACCCTGATTTTAAAGCCTGCAGCATGTCGGGCACACAGTTTATGATCATCTGGATACTGGTAACCGCCAAAGCATCGGAAACAATTGATGCTCTTGCGGACAACATGCCTTCCACGGCATGGGATAAGGCGTCAATCGTGGTATATATTGTGGTAATTATCCCCAAATGCTCCGTATATTTGGCATCCAGGAAAGCGATAGTTGGAAACAATAAATCAGAGGCAATACTTGTTTTAGTCTGGGCCTTATTATTGGTTAAAATTGAATACTGCGTCACTTCTGACCCTGTCCCTGCCGTAGTTGGGACAAAGGCCATGGGCAACACCTTTTTTTCATAATTTCCTGAAAATAAGCTCCCCTCCATAATATCTTGGGAAGCCAGTAAGGCAATGGCTTTACCAGCATCCATTGGTGAGCCCCCACCAATGGCGATAATGAAATCCGCTCTATTTTCCTTGGCAAATGTGGCACCTTCGTAGACACAGGCGATGGTCGGATTGCTCATAACCTTATCAAATACCAGATAGGGGATACCTACAGATTCTAAGGCGGTTCTAACGTCTTTTTCCGCACCGTTTCTTTTCGCCGATTGGGCTCCGGTCACGATCAACGCTTTCTTCCCAAGGGTTATGAATAATTCGCTGTTCATGGCGATGCAGTCATTCCCCATGATGACCCTGGTTGGCATATAATATTTGTTCATCATGTTTCCTCCTTATTAAACCTATCGTTGTAAGATCTGAATACCTCTCACCAGTCACTTCGCCTATATCCCCCCAGTTTCGTAGACTTTACTCCGGCGGGATTTGGCGGGAGTAGAAATGTGTCGAGGTGGAAGGATTGAGTTTTGATACGATATCTTTTATCGTCGATGGAAGGATACCCGTCATTCTCTTGCGGCCTCACGTCCACAAGACGACTAAGAAAGTTGAACGCTCCTCCTGGTTACCCAGTTGGCAAACACTATCCTTGAGCTGATTCATCTTTAGAAAGCTATCCCCTGATTTTTATAGCTAATCCCTTTAAGAAATTTCTAGCGAATTTATCCCCACACTCTTTATAATTGTTGTGACCTACTTTTCTTAAGAGAGCGCTCAATTCTCCCTTTGTTATAATGACTCCTGCTTTTTGGAATATATCCAGCATATCCTCACTTGTCAATGATAGAGCTATTTTCAATTTCTTAAGCAGCATATTATTTGGCTTATCATTATTAGTCAGTTCTAGTGTTTCAGGCAGCCCTGGTTTGGGCTCTTGTTTTCCTCTTTTCAAGATAATAAAGCCATTTAAAAAAGCCTCAAATGTACTATTCTTGCATTTTATATTCTCATCTTTTTCATTTATTTTGTCGACAACTTCATTATCGTAACGGTAAGTTTCTTTTGATTTTATGAGTAGCTTTCTCACTTCTTCTTGTGTGAAATCAGCGCCACCAAGTTTAAATATCTTCTGCATATCTACGTCCCGGATGTCTAGTGCATATCTTAATCTGATTAATATATCGTTGTTATCCATTTGTAATCCTCCTATGCCTTTCTAAAATATATTTTCATTATAGCATGAATAGCTTGGCGTGGCAGAGGCGGGGACAGCCATTCAATATGGTATATATAGCTGCTCTAAAGAGGGAAACGGGTAAAATTTGCAATTCTAATGCTAATCAAAACTAGATATAGAGGCTGGGTCAATAATCAAGGCTTTCACTTAACCCCAATGTCAGCAATTTAGCCTTTGTATTAATCTCACAGCCTCTTATTATTTAAATTCATTTATTTTGTGAATTATCCTCCCATTTGTCCCATTTTGGATACACCTCCCCCTACCCCAAAATCATAGATCCATATTAAATTGACTAATTTCTACGAGCTGCTAAAAACCAATTCGGCTATATACTTCCGCAGATATAGTCCTTTTAATAAAAGCCTTACGATTTCTCGTTGAGTTGTAAAACGTTTTTTCAATCGTCTAACTAAAAATAATTGCATGGTATTCGACGCAATGAAGATCAAATAAAGCACAGCTTCAACTGCCTTCCCTCCATGCACAAAGCAATGCTCTGAGCCACATTCGCGTTTCACGTTATTAAAAATCGAGTTCTCAATATTCCAACGTGCTCTGATTATTTTAAACAATGTTTTAAGCGTCATGTCCATACAAGTCGTTACAGTCATAATCTGTGTGCGTTTCTTGTTCTTATGTTTCATCGCAAATTTCATAAATCGCAACGGTTGTTCCACGTTGTCCATAGTAAAGGTTGACTCGTAAACTTCTACTTTCTCAAAAGCCAAACACTAGTTTTGGACCAATCCCTACTGTTGACATGACAGCGCCACTATGGAAGCAATGGGTCCTTTCACCTTTTGAATTCTTCAAGCATTTTGGACAGCTTTTCTTATTGCTCCCGAAGAATTTTGTTCTATCGATAGCAACCACAGTATATCCGTCAATAGTACTATTTTCAAAAACCTTATTCTCAACGGACTTTTTTAAAAATACTAAGCCTACCTCATAAGACGTCTTCCCAATTCTAGTGGACACCCAATCCGCCAACATTCCTTCAAATCCACCGGGTGTGCCCGGCAACATCGTTATTAGGAGCGTCAGGACGGATGGACAAACCGACAGATTCGCAAGACAGCCTGATCTCAAATAGGCGGCTTAATTTCCCTTTACTTTGTTGTGTTATATCAACGGATTTGACTTGGTATATAAGTTCCTGTCCCTCTGCCTGGCTTTGTGTTATTATTGCATTAAAATAATTAATCATAAGCAGTGAGGGGAAATTGAATAATACACAGCTATCATACACAGCAGGTGCACAAGATGAGAATACTTTTTTGCGTGACCTACTCGCCTCAAAACTTTTGTTGTCCCATTCTTTGGTTGTTCACCTTAAGCACCAGAACAAAATACACGTGAACGGGCAATTGGTTCATACCAACTATCGCATCCAAGCGGGAGATTTTGTCACCATAGATATTGACCTCATTGAGGAGAGCAATATCATTCCAGAGTCGATTTCTCTAGACATCGTTTACGAAGATGAGGACTTTATGGTGGTGAACAAGCCTGCGGGCATGTCCACTCACCCATCCCGCCTGGGGGGCACCGGAACCTTGGCTAATGCGGTAACTTATTACTGGCAAGGGTTGGGAAGGAACATCCTTTTCCGCCCGATTAACCGCCTTGATAAGGACACTTCCGGCTTGGTCCTCATAGGGAAAAGTCAGTTTGCCCACCAAGGCATCTTCAATCAGCTAAAGCAACACACAATTGACCGAAGGTATGTTGCTTTGGTAGAGAGATCGATGGCAAAAGATAATGGTCATATTGACCAACCAATCGCCCGGCTGGATGATAAAAAGCGCCAGCGAATTGTCCATCCAACTGGTCAGTCAGCAACAACCCATTATCAGGTACTTGACAAGTATCCTGACCACACCCTCTTGTCACTAAAGTTAGAGACCGGTCGCACCCATCAGATAAGGGTTCATCTAAGTTTTATCGGTCACCCGGTATGCGGTGACCTCCTGTACGGATTTGCTTCGCCTTTAATAAAACGACAAGCTCTGCACGCCGACAGGATACGTTTCACCCACCCCCGTAGCGGCAAAGAAGTAATTTTAGATATCCCCTTAGCGGAAGACATTCAAACAGCTGTTGACTATCTGGTTAACCGGGTATAATTATTGATATTGTTTTTGATGTGCCCATTAACGATCATTCCAGTCTCAAACAGCAATTTAACCTCTGTAAGAATTTCACAGCCTCTTATTGTTAAATCCATTTATTTTGTGAATCATCCTCCCATTTATCTCATTTTGGATACACCTTCCCCTACCCCCAAATTGTATATGCTTATTTATTGCTCATTTCTATAAGCTGCTAAAAACCAATTCGGTTTTATACTTCAGCAGATATAGTCCTTTTAATAAAAGCCTTACGATTTCTCGTTGAGTTGTAAAATGTTTTCTCAGTACTCTAACTAAAAAAATTGCATGATATTCGATGCAATGAAGATCAAATAAAGCACAGCTTCAACTGCCTTCCCTCTATGCACAAAGCAATGCTCAAAATCCCTTTTCGCACTCCCAAACCTCTACTGCCTCCGTCTTATTTACTGTCTTTCTTGCTAACCGTAAACTGTTATTGTTTTTTGCTTGGACAATTGTTTCAATACCCAAATTATTGCAGTGGTTAATCCAGATGGAATTACAGGCCAGATCATAAACTACAACATCCATCAAGTTTCTCTGACTCTTCACGACGCTTGAAATTAGTCTTTTCACTACGTTCAACTCGCCTTCATTCTTTGACGTGGAATCTTGTCAGGGCTTGTACATCTCAAAAGCCAAACACTAGTTTTGGACCAATCCCTACTGTTGACATGACAGTTCCACTATGGAAGCAATGGGTCTTTTCACCTTTGGTATTATTCAAGCATTCTGGACAGGTTTTATTATAAAGCTTTTTGGCCTAAGCAAAAACCAAAACGCACAGATAGAATTACTTAACCCGTGCTATAAGTTGGTTAACTCTTCCGTCAGAGAGTTCATTCAAACCACGTTCATGTGGTAAACATTTTTCATATAGCTAACTAATTTTGCAAAGTAGTTATTTCTCATTTTATCCTCTCTTCCCTCTGATTTTAGCAGAAAGAGAGGGCTGACATAGACTCTGAAAAACTTCGAATTTGATACCCTTTTGAAATCGGAAAAAATACAAGTGGAATCAATGGTCTGACTGTGGTAGGGGCTAAAGTGCTGAAACTACAGTGCAGTGCCATCTTTTGTATTTAGAAATTTGTTTTTTCTATATAGTGACAATTAACGTTGATATGGTTTAAGAATAACAATAATCTTTCATAAAGTGGGTGAGCTTTATCACCATACTTTGTTTCTAGATTTTCTCCAATATCTTTTATAGTTTTCATGCCATCTATTTGTAAAAATACACAACTTCCATATTCATCTAGGGAAATTTTTGTATATTCTGGAATTCTAAATTTAAGTTTTCTAAAGAACTTTTGAACTTTATGATCTTGTTTTTTAAGTATAATCACAATATTGTCTTTATCAACTTCATACTCTAAATTATCAGAAGTTTTAAATACTATATTTAGAACTTCTTCGTTGTTATTTGGCATCTTTCACCTTACTGTTTAGTAAAGGTAGTATAGTAGCTATTATTAGAGCTACTAATAGTACAAATGCCATACCATTAGAAGCAGTGAATCCACTTGGGCCACTTCCTTTTATAACACCTGATATTTGAAGTATTATACCGACAAGTCCTATTATAGAACCACCAGCAACAAGTCCAGAAGATAAGCTTATACCATTAGCAACTTTAACTTCTTTTTCTTGTTTAGATTTAGAACTTCTTTCTATAAATAAACGAACTAATGCACCTATTAATATTATAGAAGTTGTAGATATTGGTAAGTAGAATCCTATAGCAACTGTCATTATAGGAAGGTTTAATAAGTATAAAACAACGCCCATAACAGCACCAACAATTATCATAGGCCAAGGTAATTGACCTGACATTATACCAGCAGTTAATGTTGACATTAAGTTAGCTTGAGGTAGTGCAAATGGAACGTTATCACCTGTCATTGCTAGTTGGCTAGAAAGTAATAATATAACACCAACAACTACCGCAACACCAACTATACTAGCTATAGCGAAGTATTTATCCATTTCGTTTTTGTTACCACCTATGATGAAAGCAACTTTTTGGGATTGACAGTAACCACCAGCTATAGATATAGCAATAACTATAAATGTACCGAATAAAAGTAAAGATCTGTTGTTTTCAGGATTTTTCCATCCCATTACAACGAATAATGATGTTACAAGAACTAAAGAAGCTATAGTCATACCTGATACAGGAAGGTTTGAAGTTCCTATAGTACCAGTTAAACGACCAGAAACTATAACAAATAGTAATGATAAGAATAATGATAAAATAGAAGCAGTTATTGCCATAAATATATTACCACCAGATATCAAGAATCCTGCAATAAAACCTACTATTACACCACTAATTAATATTAAGTTCGTATAAGATGAATTACTAGAACTATTTGAAGACTTAGCATTAAGAGTTTCTTTTATAGAAGATATTATAGTGGGTATGAGCCTTATAGCACCTATTAGACCACCAGAAAGCATCATACCAGCGCCAATATATTTTACATAACTACCAGCTATATTTTTAACGTGCATAACATTTATAGCAACATTAGGATTATTCCATACAGTTGCACCGTCTTTTGCAAAAGAAGAGAAGTAACCTATTAAAGGCATAATACCGAAGTTAGCTAATAAAGAACCAGCAAACATAGTTAAAGAAACTTCCGAACCAACTATGAAACCTATACCTAATAATAGAGGATTAACTTCAATTTCAAATTTCCACTTGAAGAAAGATTCGTTTATATAGCTTATTACGTTGTTAGCCACATTTAAAAATGAACCAGTTATAACAGTAATAACACCACTTACTCCGAACCCGATTCCCATATACTTCATTGATTCTCCAGCACCCTCTGAAGCAACAAGTGTTTCAGATATAGCCATTGACTCAGGGTACATTAATTTACCATGTTCTTCAACTAATAAGTAATTGTAAACAAGAGAAGCTATTCCTATGCCGAATAAAACTCCACCTACACCAATAGCAAAGCCTTCAAAGAAAGAAACTTTGGAGCCTATTAAAAGAACTGCTGGTAAAACGAATATCATACCGCTAGCAACTGATTCTCCTCCACTTGACATACCTTGAACTAAGTTTTTGCCAAGGATACTTTTTTGTTTAGCAAATGCTGCTATAAAAGCTGAACCTATTATAGAACCAGGTATACCAGCTGCAACTGTAAGCCCTGATTTCATACCTGAATAAGCAGTAGATGCTGCGAATAACGCAGCCAAAATAATACCTATTATTAATACGGCAACGTTTCCACCAGATTTAGAACCACTGGAAACGTAAGGAACGTAGTCTTTACCAGCCACGCCACCATATGCATCTTTAGATAATTTATTATCCATAAGACGTGTACCTCCTTTTATATTTTTTTATAGTGTTAGTCGCTTTTAGAATTCTGTAGCCGACCGCTTAAATTATTGAGCATACTCATTATTCCCTAAAAAGACATCATTAATTTTAATTTTTTATCTCTAATTATTACGCACTCAATACTCATTGTGTTTAAAATCTTAAAATTAGCTCTATCATTCTGTGTATTGCTTCAATGGCCCACCAAAGTTTGCTATTGGGCTATATGGATATTGTCCGCAAACATCTATACCACAAATTCATTTATGTACAGCAATAAATTTGATCAATTAAGTTACTGAATAAGCTTAGTATGCACTCGATACCCATTTGTAACCATTTGTGATTCATCAATAACATATTAATAACTACTAACATATACATTATTAGTAGAAACTGATGATTTTATTTATTTTTTTATATCTTCTTATCCTAGCTTCCCCATGAAAAAAGTATAAAAATAGGAGTAAGGAAACCTAATTCTTAATCCTATTTTATTTCTATCTTATACCTTGATATATCTGGCTTAGCCAGTAATATGTACTACTTATACTAAATCTTCGTTTTTTCTTAACTCTATTCACTCGCTTCTGCACAGGTTTTTACAAAGTAGCAAGTTTTTTTAGTTATTTTTCTCCATGAATAGTCTCAGAATCATTTTGAGCCCGTTACCGCTAGAAAAGTCAAAGCAGTTCCAAGTGAACTACCCCTAAAAACGGACATTGAAAGAAATAGACCTCCTATTGTAGAATTTTAAAATCTACAGTAGGAGGTTTTGTTATGTCTGCTCAAAGCCAATCATCTGTTTTGGACCGATCCCTACTGTTGACTTGACAGCGCCACTATGGAAGTACTGAGTCTTTTCACCTTTGGTATTCTTCAGGCATTCTGGCAGCTTTTCTTATTGCTCCCGAAGAATTTTGTTCTATCGATTGCAGTCACAGTATATCCGTCGATTGTACCGTTTCCAAAAACCTTATTCTCAACTTACTTTTTTTTACGATGTAATAATTTATTTGGCTTAGTCCGTTCATATCAATTACTTTAAGTGTATCCCTGATCGCATCGATTTGAGGTAGTTTTGTTCCTTGGGGAAAAAGTTTACTAAACTCATTATTCTTAATCATAGAATTTAGCTCATTAAAGCTTTTTATCCTAAGCAGAAAACCAAAAACACAGGCAGAATAAATTCGCCTGTGCTATAAGTGGGGTTAACTCTTCCATCTGAAAGCTTATTCAACCCTCGTTCAATTTGATAAACATACTTTATATACCTTACCAATTTAGCAAAGTAGCTATTTCTCATGTTATTCCGCTCTTTCCCTCTGATTTTAGCAGAAAGAAGGTCTGACAGAAGCTTGAAAATCTCCGAATTTGATACGCTTTAGAAATCGGGAAAGTTGATACCAGATAAATTAATGATCCGGCTGTGGTAGAAGCTAAAGTTCTGCTTGTGACTGGGTTATTGTTCAAGCGAGAGCAATCGGACATGCGCTTAAGAAATATCGTCTAGTTATTGCTACTACATTCCCTATCTATAACTTATCGAATTATGATAACCCTACAATTCCCTCGCTGTTGCGTCATCACAACTTCTCAGTTACCAAATCAAAGCCTTCTAGCATAGCCGTGTCATCAATTCGAATCATCAAATATCGTATACCATCCTTGGTTACTTGCTTAATATTTTTCAGTTCTTGAGGGTAGATCGAAATTGCCGCTGTGTTAGTATCAATTTTAATCGACTTCGTTGCCTGATTAGGGGTAATACTCGATGCTTTAAACTCGTAGTTTTCCCGACCCATAATTCCCAAATAAGAGGATCTTAACTTATCTGCGGTGTTAACTCCGCTATTTTCTAAGATTCTCTCCATATCTTTCAAACCGATCATAGAAACTTCTCCGCTTTCAGCCTCTTCTTCAAGCCGACGACCAAGTTCCTCATAAATGTTCGAAACAACTTCTGGCTGAATTTCTGCTCCTGCAACATCTCGCACAACTTCTAGAAAACGCTCTTTGTCATCCTTCGCTGTCGACTTCAATTCACAATCAAGAATATTTTCTACAAACAACGAATTGGGCTTGTTTTCAGTTTTGGTATAATAAACAACCTTATCAGTATCTGCTGCATTTTCACTAAACGAAGGAAACATAAAGCCCTCAGAAGGAGCCTCTGTATTAATAATTACGTTCATAGGAACGCTTGTTTTGAACTCCCTTTCCTCAAAATCAAATTTAAGTGACTTTTTAGGAATAATGATAGGACTGATACTACCTATGAAAAATTGTAGTACATAGGCTTCGGCATCATCATCAAGTTCGCTATCTCTCTTTTTAGATTTATAAGCCTCACCGCGTACAAAGCTGATCATAAAATCCTTCTCATAAGTCTCACACGTTTCTTCCAGAATTTTATTCACAATAGTTAAGGTTGCCTCTCTAAAATCCTTGGTACTTAAGGTATGAAACATATGCTTTTGTGTTACATTTTCACCCAGTTTATTGTCTTTGAACTCTAACTCAAAAATCTTAGAATCAATCTTTCCTGACAATACCTTTTTAAAGTTTTCTAAATACAATTCTTTTCTTTCTTCATCCATCACGTCAAAATACAATTCTTCCGAACAAAGGATGGCCTTGCTATCTTGTTTGATATAATAACTGCAAATTTCTTGAATCTTCAATTTCGAGTTGTTTGTTTTAAGTTCTCTGCGAATACTAGCAATATCTTCTTTGTTCATTCATCTATCTCCCTTTTATCAGTGGTATAACTGGTGATTTTCCGTAGACGGTTTCTATTTTAACATACAAATTGGTCATAATCGTAATTAAAATACTCGTTCTGTCAAATCCCCCTGTTCATCAGAGCGTTATACTTATCAAACTGAGGCTTTGGCACCTGGATATCTATTTCTACAGGTATCTTTCCCGGTGTATTGACGGTTTTAGAAAGGCTCGTATCTGCTCGATAGTTCAGGGTTTTTCAGAAAGCCTATAGCTATCAGAACCTTATACTCTCCATGGTCAACACAAAGTCTCAGCAGCCTAACCATCTCGCGCCAAAGCAAAATAAGTGAATACAGGCATGCAACCAAGCCGCGCGCGCCTGTAAAATCTCCATTCGGGCTACGCCCATTTTCCGATTTACAGCGCATATCTATACCAGTAAGTGGCTCAATATTCTTCCAGCGTTTTCACTAATATGGATCACTTTTATACTGGTGTTAGTGGATCAAATTTTTCCTGGCGAATACTCACTTTTTGGACATTCGCATACTTTCGCCACCGTCCCATCAATCCAGCTCAAGTGTACCTGTATAGTTTTACCCCAACCAACTCTCCAACTTCAAAAGGGGTCTTCCATTGGAAAGCAGGGAATTCAAGTATTTAATTAAAACACTTGAAGCTAGGGGCTATGTAAATTTCAATTTAAATAGCGCTATATTAAGGATTTCCTTTTGTACAAGCAGGGTTGAGTGATATACTTATTCTCTCAAACTCAGAAGTGGAGGTAGGAGAAATGGTACTTGACTTTAAATTACTTCAGCTGGAAACCGAACGATTGGTATTAAGATTGTTGGATGAGAACTCTGCGGGTTTAGTTTTGGATTATTATGATCGAAATGATGAGTTTCTCAAAGAATGGGAGGCATTAAAAGATCGTGAATTCTATACAGTTGATTACCATCGGGAAACACTTCGCAAGGAGTTGTCCAAAATGACTGATGGTGGGGCATTTAGAGTCTGGATTTTTAAAAAGGAGAATGCCTTTTCCAGAACTATTGGATCAATTGGTTTAAACAATATCATCCGTGGCGCTTTTCTCTCATGCCATCTTGGCTATAAACTAGACACGAATGAAATAAATCAAGGCTATATGACGGAGGCTTTAAATAAAGTTGTTGAATTTGCCTTCGTCACTTTAGGACTTCATCGTATTGAGGCCAATATCTTGCCTCGAAATGTACGGTCAATGAGGGTAGTTGAAAAGCTTGGATTTTATAACGAAGGCTTAGCAAAAAAATACCTTCGAATTAACGGAGCATGGGAAGACCATATTCATATGGTTCTATTAAATGAAGCTATGGAATAAGAAACCTGAGTGTAAGGAGTATTGTAAACAGCTTATTCACCCTCGATGATGTTGTCCGGAATAAGCCAGCTTATGGTTGTATGAGAACTGTGTTCGATGGGCCTTCATTTGGAAACTATGGAATTAAGTGCAACTCATTCGACACTTACAGTCACGTCACGGTATCACAATTGGGTATTTTGCAGCAATTTGGCCTCTGTATGAATTTTACAGCATCTTAATCAAAAATCAAAAAATTGCGAAAGTATATTTCAGCCACCTTTGTATGCGATTCTTTATGCTGTTCATTTCCTTCTGGATGCGCAGTCTGCAAGCCGTTGCTATTCGCAGTTCTGCATAGATGCCTTATGGAATATAGGGCTCATTGTATCTGCCCTCGATTACAGCTTGGCAATGGTTTTGGGATCTTTGGCATCAGTTTTGCTCGGGTGATTGTCATCAAATTTTATATTCCGCTTTACATGGAATGGGTTGACCAGGACTAGCTTTATACTGTGTTCTTTCAGGTAGGATGCTAGGCCAAACCAGTAATGACCAGTTGGCTCTACTCCGATTACAATGATGTCCTTTTTTGTCTGCTTTTTTAGCCGTCCAATCCATGCGGATAAATCCTTGAATCTCTCTGCACTGTTTGCAAACTTAAAGACTTTGCCTAACTCTTCTCCCCACCAGTCGAACACTCTGGCATAATGAAGTTCGCTGGCTATGTCCACGCCGATGACAATACTCGTTTCGGATAGTTGATTTAGTTTTTCGTTTTGTGTAAAAATGTTATGACACGAATGGCTTGACTGTGCTGGAGGCTAAAGTGCTGCTTTCTCAGGGCACATGAGATCCGATAAAGGACGCCCAAGCCCTATTTGACGGCGACCTTGCGCCAAGTTTCATGCGTATGTTTGATAATGTTTCCCGGCTATCAATTCAATAACAATATCCATATCATTATAAACGCGCAAGGCCTCCTGACTAAAACAGAAGGCCTTGCGCGTTATTTTTGTATGTAATCGTATATGTAGAACATTTGGTTACATAATTAGTGCGAGTATTGGGGGTGGATGATGGGTCTCAAGCCCACGAATGCTGGACCACATACCAGCGTGTTAACTTCGAAACCCCGATAACCTACTTCTAAGGCAGATGCTGTATCCAACTGAGCTCAGGCGCAGTTCAAGGATTACGATTGTCAACCCAAGTTACCATTTCAACCGAGGAAGATTGGGAAATCATGGTCGGGGCAGAGGGATTCGAACCCCCGGCCTCCTGCTCCCAAGGCAGGCGCGCTAGCCAAGCTGCGCTATGCCCCGATTGATAATTTGATCGAACACAAGTATAGCTCATTTCAGTCTATTCGTCAAGAAGACATAAAGAGCGCCGAGCCTTCAGGCGCTGGCGATCACCTTACCCGACTTATACTTTCGGCGATTTTCACCTCTCGCTTTTTCGCTTCTAATACAATCAGTTTGCCGCTACATCTCTTCGCATTGTATTAGACTTTTTAATACAATAGATGGATGCTCGTACTTTGCCATGCAAAAACCACCTTAATAGGTTAAGCTCTGTTCGCGCCACTCAAGCCTTGAGTTAATTACTTCGTTTGCAGCACCCGTTCAGCAAAACGGTTGGTTAGACTTAGTACTTTTTCATAGTCTAATAATTTACTAAGCCACTGAGCAGGAATGTTAGAAAACCCATAATAAACGCCAGCCATACTACCAGTGATGGCTCCCACTGTATCGGTATCCCAGCCCAAGTTAACTGCTTTCAGCACAGCGTCCTTAAACGACGATGTGGTGAGAAAGCTCCAGAGAGCAGCTTCCAAGGATTCAACTACATAGCCCCCAGATTTTATTTCACTCTCAGGAAGATTGGGAAGTTCGCCGCTAATAATACGCTTGAAATGACGTAACTGCTTACCTATTTTGGGGTTTACAAAAAAAACGGTTTGAGATTTCAATCTCATAGTGTCATAGGCTTTTTGGGGACTACTCCCTCTTAACAATTCCTTCACGAACAGAGAATAAAGACTACACGCTAATTGACTACGCGGATGTCCGTGCGTTATCTTGGAAACTTCACATATCCTTTGAATCATAGTGTAATCGGATTCATGGGCAAAAAATAGGGTTGCTGGGAGAATTCGCATCAGGCTTCCATTTCCATTACTCTCAGCATCAGTGGGACCCGCTTTAAATGGAGCAACCCCATGGATTAATCTCTTCATGGCTATTGCTGTAGTACCGCCTATATCAAAGGACTCACCCAACGGGGTCATATAGCCATCACGATACCACTCCACAAATCGCCGAGCAATATCTGCAGGATTATAACCTACCTCGTACAGACTTTCAGCCAGACATAATGTAAGAGAACTATCGTCCGACCACGCACCCGGTTCAAGTCCGAAAGCACCTCCTCCCGTCATATCCGTGATTGGGTTTTTCCTTATTTCTGTTTTCGTCATGAACTGGACAGGTAATCCTAAAGCGTCACCGATAATAACCCCCATGACTCCACCATTTATTGCATCTTGTTTCAAAATTTTGAATCCCCTCCCTTTATTGTTCTGAGACATGTTTTGTTTACTTTCATTCTTTAGTCGAACCCTCTAACAACAGACTATTATTGATTCAGTATTATTCCATCAATTATATCCATCTTTAGGACTTTTCACTAAGCAGAGTTTACGATTTAGCAAACATTCCACTACACCTTTCGAGTCCGGACTTCGTTTTATTTGCATCCATTGAGTTCATCTCCTCTAAAAACTTTCCTTTTTCCATGAGGATTCGTTTTTGATATTCCGTGGTAACTACTTGCTTGGGTCGCCTCCATAGACAAATTAGTGCCCCAATAAACGGAATAAAGAAATTTAACAAGACCCATTTGATTCATTCATAATTCCCCGTCTTTGTGCATCAGCGTAGCTATAATAGTTAAAGGTTCTGCTTTATGAAGCACGTAGGGGACAGGCTTTTTTCCAATTATTAGTCTGTTTCTATCAATTACTTTAAGTGTATCACTTATTGCATCAACCTGCGCCAGCTTTGTTCCTCGGGGAACCAGTTTACTAAACTCATGATTCTTTATCATGGAACTCAACTTATTAAAGCTTTTTATCCTAAGCAAAAAACCAAAAAGCACAGGCAGAATAACTTGACCTGACTTGTCAAACCTTATCAGCACGCAATGTTTTCAACTCAGGTAGACAATCCGACAACATCCCAGACAATTAATTTAGCAAAGGCCGCCTGACCACAAGTAGGCGGCCTATTATTGTTGGTCGGAAGTAACATTGCTGGCTGGCTTAACTACTTCCATTTGGTTATCCGATGATTTAGCGAAATCTGGCCAATACACCAAATCTGCAAAATGGACATTTATGCCTTGTGGCTAGCTATAAATGCTTTAACTTATTTATTAGACTTTTGCAGTAAATGACTATAAATTCGTTCCCGTTTTTATATTTCCCTCAGAAGCTTCAAACTTGCCTATCTTCCAAGTTTCCCTCTCCTTTTTAACGGAAAGAGTATAAGCTGTGCTAAATGGAGTTCCTACGCTAATTGTATTTTTCTTATTGTTCTTTTTGTTTAGCTCTTTAAAGTATTTGTTGTCAGCACTTACCACGCAAGTCCTTACGTTATAAACCACCTTAGCTTGCTCCCGGTCCGCACTAAAAGTAATCGAAAGAAACTCACAATCTTCATACTTGGATTTAATCTTGTTTTCGTTAAATAGGTTTATGGTACTTTGCTCATCATTGTTCTTTATGAGCTCTATTAGGTGGTCCACTGTATAAAGATGATACTCCGCCCTACCGTCTAATCGCTCAAAATCGCGGTCATTTAAAACTTTTGCAAAATTCCTGCACAACTCCTTTATTACTTGTTCATCCGCTGTATCCTCCGTTAAAGTCGCTGCCCCGCTGTTAACTGGACCGAAGTTGTTATTTAGGGTCCCATCAGTAACAGGCAGAGATCCTTGGATTACTTCCAAGACCTTTCGTATGATATTTAGCTTGTTCATTTGTCTCCTCCTTTCACGGCTCTTCGAGAAACTCAAGCCAATATATCTTATGAACAATGGGAGAATTCGGAGACTTGGTCAAGATCCACTTTGAGTTAATGGCGTTGTCACGGCTTGATAACTTGCCTGAACTGTAACCTTAAATATAAAAATTTGTTGTACATTCCCAATAGATACGAGGGATAATGACTGGGGTATCCTCTCAATGAAGTTACACCCTTCCTCATCCACATTTAGCCTCTGTATGAATCTTACAGCCCTTATTGTTAAATTCGCAACGGTTACTCATATCCGTCAATGGTTCCGTTTTCAAAAACCTTATTCTTAACTGCCTTTTTTACAATGCGTTGATTGATTTGTATTAGTCCGTCTAGATCCATGACTAATTCTTTACAAAGAAACGATTATCGACGACGTCATGGGTTACGGACATTTTGAACCTTTAAGGCTTATGCTGAAGTTCATCTGAAACTTGAACCTGAAGCAAGAGACAGCGGAATAACCTTTGCGAGCACATGCCACCCCGATGAGTTAGCTGTAAATTACCAGAACCTGATTAAGTATCATCTCTTTGAAAAAGAGCACAATGGTATAATAACTGGTTCCCCGATAACAGATATCAAAATCACCTTAACTAATGGCCGGGCCCATGTAAAGCACACGAGTGGCGGGGATATCAGAGAAGCGACCTTCCGAGCATTAAGGCAAAGTTTGGAACAAGCCCATAACGTCTTACTAGGGCCCTATTACGACGTCAAACTTAAAGTAGATCTCGAACATATCGGTCGGGTCCTCTCGGATATTCAAAAATCCCACGATCGCTTTTCTCCTCACGAGGTAATGGGGAATAAATCCATTGTCACAGGGAGAGTCCCTGTGGCCAGCTTTATGAACTATAGTGCTGAACTAGCCTCCTTTACCCAAGGCAGAGGTATGATCAGTCTTAGCTTTGGCGGCTATGAACGCTGCCATAACGAAGACGAGATCATCCAGCAAAGGGGGTACCGCAAAGACGCCGACCCCTCATACAGTTCCTCCTCTGTGTTTTGTTCCAAAGGGCAAACGTATGTCGTACCCTTGACTGAGTCAGATTGTTTATAAGCAATTAAGCCATATTATGGTTGGCCATTCTATTAGATACAACGAGGTGCAATATGTCCAAAATATTATACAGTTCTGCCCGTGTTCCTGAATATAAATGGTCGAATGATGATAAATTGCAAAAACTAGTTTAATTTTATAACAAATTGCCTTAAATTGACCTTTTGTGAAGACTTTGTTCTCATATTGCCTCCAAGTCGTTGTTATGTTTATAGTCTTAACCAGCAATTTAGCCTATGCATGTATTTGCTGCCACTGATTGTATATTTCAATGAGTTTTCGAATTGTTCACCATAATTGTCTGATTCTTGATAAAATAGATAGACTTTCTCTATCGTGATTCTAGATTCCTATTCAATTATTCAATTTCTATGAGCTGCTAAAAACCAATTCTGCTCGACACTTTGCCTTTTGACGATGTCTGATTGATCTGTTTTACTCTCCATCCTTTCTTAATACGAAGTTTAATCATAATTTTTGCGTTAAGTTACTGTTAACAGTAGTAAACCAATTCATTCTACATCGAGCTATATCGAGGACAACCTCGTCCTATTGGGTGATCTTTTCAATAAATATATCAACTAAATCAGGATTAAACTGCTTTCCCTTTTCGTCTTGCAGTATCTTTATCGCCATTTCTCTACCTAATTTTTTCCTATATACTCGATCTGTAGTAATTGCATCATAGGTATCAGCAATGGCAATTATTTGTGATCCTAATGGAATTTCTGAATCCTTTAATCCTTCGAGATACCCTGTTCCATCCCATCTTTCATGATGATGCCTTATTATTAAACTAATATCCTCAAAACCTATAATCTTACTTATTATTTCTGCACCCAAAGCAGCATGTTTCTTTATGCTATCATATTCCGCGTTAGTAAGCCGCCCTGGTTTATTCAATAAACTGTCCGATATTCCTATTTTTCCCAAATCGTGGATATTGGCAGCAACTTGTATTTGAGTTTTTATCTTTTCATCTAAATCTAGTTCTTCACAAATCATAGAAACATACTGGTAAACATTTTTAGAATGTTTACCAGTATATTTATCTCTGGCATCAACCATTTCTGCAAAAGCCTCTATTGTAGATAAATATGTCTTTTCGATTTCTACCTTTAAATCATGTTCCTTCGTAATATCATGTATAAACAAAATAATGTTAGCCACATTTCCATCTTTCTCATCAATGACGGGTGAAATGTAAATATTTAGTATTTTTTCAAGACGGCTAGTGAAGGAAGTATAATGTTCACCGAGAATTTCAGTGTAAATTCCTGTTGATGCTTTCACAATTCCATTGTGCAATTTCGATTGTTTAATAGTATCAAATTCTAATATATTTAAGCCTACCGTTTTAGTAGAACCTAATATATTACCAGTCGATTGATTAACATATTCAATAATTCCCTTTCTATTTAATAAAACTAAGCCAGTAGGCGTCGTATCAATAATTAACCTATTCAATTTACTGAGCTCTTTATATTCAACGGTAATACTATCACAATCTTCATTGACCAAACCAAGATGATTATTAAAAAAGAACAACGTCAATCCAAAAATGATAAGTTGAACAATGCCGAAAAAAACATGAAGTTGAATGACACTTATGTTAACGCCCCGTATTTTTAAATCATAGATCAAAGATACGATAACGCCTAAACCTACAAGTGCATTGATAAAAAAAGACCTTTTCAATAACTTTTTATTCATTATAAATCCCCCCTAGTTTATAACGGATATTCTACATTATAACACCATCTCTAGTCTCATCTCATAAACAAGAATAATAAGCTCTACACTTTGCTTTAATTTAGTAATATTCACAACAATCGGCCAACTAGCCCGTAATAAAAAGAGTGGACTGCACCCTGTCAAGTAGACAGTATAAAAAATATAATGGTTGAACTGTCAATAAAACCGGACACAAAGTTAAGTGAATTTTATGAACTTAATTCTTCAAATTGGATAGGGAAAAGATACCCAAGAGAAGAACGCATTCTCTTAGTGTTGTAATATAGCTCAATATACTTGAATATTTCTTTGTGAGCTTGTTCAGGTGTTTCGAAATGTGCATCATGAATAAGCTCTCTTTTTATCGTCCTATAAAAAGATTCCATTAAGGCGTTATCGTAAGGGTTACCTTTTCTGCCAACACTGGACACTGCTCCATCAGCTCGTAGCAGAGTTTGAAAGTTTCCACTGGTAAACTGAGAGCCTTGATCCGTATGAACAATAAGGCCTTTTTTAGGGTGCTCTCTACCGTAGGCTTGCGTAAATGCATCAGTTACAAGAGTGTCTTTCATCTGTCGACCCATGGACCATCTAGCTACTTTACGGGAATAAATATCAAGGAATACAGCTAAATACAGTACGCCCTTCTTTGTCGGTACATATGTAATGTCGCCAACCAAAATCTTGTTTTTGGCATCGGTTTGAAATAATTGATTTAGTAAATTAGGCCTTTCTATTGAAGGAGATTTCTGGTTGTAACGCTTATAAGTATATCTTGTTCCTCTAGGAACCAGCTTCATATTTCTCATTAGTTTAGCAACACGTTTTCGATTTACAATGATACCCTTTTGTGCAAGTGCTTTGGATATCCTTATAGTGCTATTCTACCCTTATGATCATCGAATATCTTTCTAATTTCGGTGCTTAAAACCTCATTTTCAAGCATTCTCTTGGACGGTTTTCGATTTAAGTATTCATAAAGACCAGAACGTGAATGTTTAATATTTTACAGGCCTTCTTGATATTGTACTTGTTCTGGTTATTCTTGAGAAACTGAAATCTTATATATTCTTTTTCTTCAAGAAGGCCCGGAATTTTTTTAGTAGTTCTAATTCTGCCCTAAGTTCTTCATTTTCACGTTTAAGCTTTTATTTCATATTGAGTATTGTAAAGTGCGCTTCCGTGACCCGGAAACGCACCTCCCCATATTCTTGATATTCGCTTATCCAAGGGTACAGGCTGTTGTAGTGAATGGATAGTTCCTTTGCTGTTTCTGCAACAGACATATTGTCTTCCAAAACTAGTTTTACTGCAGCAATCTTAAATTGACGATCGTAACTTCTCCTACTCATAAACTGTCACCTTTTTCTCTTATCTTTGTGTCCAGTTTATCATACCAGTTCCAAGATTTTTATTATTTAATCTGTCTACCTTAATGGGAGCATATCACAACGTGGGAGGCCATTTTACATTCTTTACAAGTCGTAATGATCATAATCTGTAACATTAATCCAACAACTCTTCTATGAGCCTTTTTTCCACCCATATAGGAAAGGGTCGAAAACGCCTTCATGTCTTCGACCCTTCAGTCATTCATTTTTCTTCGTTCGGTAGATGAGAGCAACAACGCCTGAACTAAAGGTCTTCGTATCTAAAAGTCTCAGGGTCATCTCTCTCCCTTCTCTAAAGAGACGCTTTCCCATCCCAAGGATAATTGGATAGACCAATAACCGATATTCATCGATGAGGTCATGTTGTATCAGCGTGTCAACAAGATCGCCACTGCCGTAGATCAAGATATCCTGACCAGGCTGCTGCTTCAGCTTGGATACTTCTTCCGAGACATTCTCTTTGATCAGGCATGCATTCCACATAACCTCAGCCAATGTCTTTGAGACAACGAACTTTGGGAGGCTGTTCATTCTGTCTGCAAAACCTTCTTCGTCAGTCATGGATGGCCAGGCAGCTGCAAAACCTTGATATGTCACTCGTCCGAGTAAAAGAGCATCGCTTGAAAATAGTTCATCGAATTTAAACTTCGCAATTTCATCGTTCCAGTATGGCGTTGTCCAAGCTGGATCCTCCATAACGCCATTAAGTGTAAGGTACATTGATACAATTACTTTTCTCATATTGTTTCTCCTTTCATACCGACCGTCCCAAATATATTGCAAACTGTTCCTATCCATCAAGTCCTAGATTTGATTCAACTCGTCGTCCGAATAAGCGGCTATTGCACAGGTTCCAAGATTAATTGACTCAGCACTTATGTATAAGTTTTGGCAAACATGTCCAGCATTTAGATACAAGTATCTTTAACCTCTTTCTCCTATCTCCAATTCATCCTGTATGGTACCGCAATCCAAATAAAGGTCTGATATAAACATGCCTTGGTAATCTTGTATGCGATATATTTACTAACGAAACGCTAATTAAGCTGTGTTCCAGTGCCAAAAATATATATAATCCAGGGGTAATTCCATCGACGTTATTGATAGTCCATTTGGTAGATCTAAATAAACTATACTTTGCTTCTTTTGCATTGGCTCTAACTTAAATCCTCTCAATGTATTTCCATCAAAATAATCTGAACCGTTGGAGCTTGATAAAGAAGCCATTTGAGTGATAATGCTACCCCAAGTACAGGGGTAGCATTATCTTTGTAGTGATAGTAAATGACAAGGCGTCAACTTGATTGAGAAAAGCAGAAAGAACTGTCCCTGATGTTTCCATATCAGGTACCGCAAAAGGTTCGGTAAGGAGGGGTTGATAGCGCAGGCAGTGTGAAATAATCAGCCTGTTCGGGGGAGTGCGCGTAGGGGCTTGAAAGAACATCAAGAAGCCGCTCCATCACGCTGTAGTCTCCTTGTTTCACTGCGGCTTCTAGTGCGGCTTCTACCTGGTTGTTGCGAGGGATTAGCGCAGGATTGCAGTTCCGCATCAACTGATGAGAGGAGGCTTTCGGTTCCTGCTGCCTGCCAAGTCTGGCCTGCCACTGCTCATGCCACTGAGCAAATTCTGTGATTCCAAAAAGGACCGTATCCTCCAGCGTATCAAAAGTTAATGCGCGGAAGGTATTGGTATAGTCCGCACGATACTTCTGCATCATACTGAGCAGGCTTTCAATAAGGGATTCATCCTGTATCTCTTCGTTAAATATTCCCAGTTTTCCTCTCATTCCCGCGAGCCAATTACAGTAATACAACTCAGTAAAATGTGAAATTGCATCCTGGGCCATTATGACAGCCTGCTCCTCATTGACATGCAGTAGCGGCAATAGGGTTTCAGCAAATCTCGCGAGATTCCACCCGGCAATGGGTGGCTGATTGCCATAGGCATAGCGGCCTTGAACGTCAATGGAACTGAATACAGTTGCCGGGTCATAGACATCCATAAAGGCGCAAGGTCCATAATCAATGGTTTCTCCACTGAGTGCCATATTGTCGGTGTTCATCACCCCGTGAATAAAGCCAACCATTTGCCATTTGGCAATCAGCTCGGCTTGACGCTTGATTACTTCCTGAAGTAGCAAAAGGTAGCGGTTCTCGGCATCGAAAACGTCTGGAAAATGTCGTTGCAATGTATAGTCAGCCAGAACCCTTAGATCCTCAACTGTTCCCCACTCTGAAACGTATTGAAAGGTTCCGACGCGCAGATGACTGGCAGCCACGCGGGTCAAAATAGCACCAGGCAGCTCGGTTTCGCGGATTACAGACTCACCGGTTGTCACCACCGCTAGGCTGCGGGTGGTAGCAATACCAAGTGCATGCATTGCTTCGCTGATGATGTATTCGCGCAGCATCGGTCCAAGTGCCGCTCGACCATCGCCCTGGCGGGAGTATGGCGTTTGACCTGAACCCTTGAGCTGAATATCAACCCGCTTACCTAGGGGGGTGATCTGCTCGCCAAGCAGCAGAGCCCGGCCGTCACCTAACAAGGCAAAATGCCCGAATTGATGCCCAGCGTAAGCTTGCGCAAGAGGCAAAGCGCCTTCGTTAATCCGGTTGCCAGCAAGCGCCGCTACGCCATCTTTGCTTTGCAGCGCCTGGACGTTCAATCCCAGGGATGCTGCCAACGGATAATTAAGAATAATCAACTTTGGTGAGCGTACAGGGATTGGGTTGAGTCTGGTAAAAAATAATTTCGGCAGACGGGCGTAACTGCTGTCTAAGTTCCATCCTGTTTCTATTATTGCTTTTCCCTTTGTCATAGTATCTCCTTTTTCACTTTTGTCGTTTTGTATCGTAGATTTCTCTTTTGCATAAAACGAAAATCATAGGCATTCTATGATATTTCTAGTTATTTCCTTACCATCCAGCACAAGGCAACCTCTTTTAGGGTGTACTTCTGCCAATTTATTATACCCCTTCCACACATAGCCCATCCCACGTTCGGTTATCGCAAAATTACAGACATACTTTGCAGGGATGGCTTAATCAAACATAAGCCAGTACATCGTTTGATGAGAACGATGGATATTATTACAATCTACCCGAAACCTAATCTGAGCAAGCGTCACCACGCCCAATACGTCAAACCCTATCTGCTGAGAAATCTAAAGATAGTGCGACCAAACCAGGTGTGGGGTGTGGATTTAACCTGTATTAAGATGGAGAAAGGATTTATGTATCTCTTTATTATTATTGACTAGTATAGCCAGTGCATTGTGGATTGCGAGCTGTCGAGCACATCAAAAAGATTTTGTTATGACATGTCTGAAGCGAGCCTTTATTCGCTACAAACCGGAAATCATTCAGGAGCATTAAGTATGATGATATCTATATCAACAATTAATGACACCCTTAGAGAGCTACGTAAGGGCATCAACGAATATGGACATGTACAACACGTATCGTCCACATGGCTCACTGGGAGGTGATGTGCCCATGAATAATGCACCAATAGAGAACTTCTTCGCTATTTTAAATTGGAGTTAATCTATCTCGTTAAAAACACAGATATTGCGAACTGACTGAGCTAATCCATCAATATTCGACTCTGCAACAATGAACGTATACACTTAAAAAGCGGCATGAGCCCGGTTGAATACCGAACCCATGCCACTTAAGGTTTCTTTTTCAAATGTGTTTACTTGACAGAGACATCATTACCCCTTCTCCGTTGGTTGGAGTTGTTTTAATTTGGCTAATATAGTTGTGAACCAAGTATAATAACTATTAACTCTCGGTGAAAATATTTAATTGAATTCAAATTAAGTTAGATTTTGCTTCCGCCTTTAAGGTGTTCCTCTGCAAATTGAATCATGCGTTTGGTCATTTGGCCACCTACAGAACCATTTTCACGACTTGTACGGTCGCCACCAAGTTGAAGGCCCATTTCATTAGCTACCTCATACTTAAACTGATCCAATTGTTGTGAAGCCCCTTGAACTGCTGGCGTATTAGTATTTCTTTCTCCTGCCATGATGTTGTCCTCCTTATATTTTTATTATTAAGATTTATCTCTAGTGGTTTATGTGTCTGAGCATATCTTGTCCATATATCGTTGTTTAACACTGGAAAGTTATATCAAAAAAGGTTACAGCAATTGCATCGAGCCTAGGCCTAAATTGAAATTATGGCTTTTCAAAAACTCACTCAAATTGTTGCTCGCATTCAATTTTAAAAAAATAACGAAGAATTTGCGATTAGAACTATTCTTAATGATATTCTAAAACGTATGATGGATAGGCTTTCAACAGTGCATTCCCAACGCTTCTGAGTTGCTATATTAATTAGGATTTCGACATGCGCAGTATCGTATAATTAATGCACCGGACAGGTTAATCGTTTAAATTAAGAACCGGAATATATTAAAGGGGATTTGACGAAATGGGAAATCCAATAAAACTAATTATCGCAGATGATAACCTTAATATTTGTAAAACATTGCAGAACCATCTCCAAAATCAAGAAGGTTTAAGTATCGTCGGCGTTGCGAATAATGGAATAGAAGCCTTGGAACTCATTCTATCCCAGGAGCCGGACCTAATAATTCTTGACTTGATTATGCCGCACTTAGACGGTCTAGGTGTTTTAGAACGAATCATTGCTCGGACATCGGCGACCCGCCCCAAAGTTATTATGTTAACCGCATTCGGCCAGGAATCTCTCACACACCAAGCAATGACACTCGGAGTGGACTATTTTATTTTAAAACCATTTGATCTGGATATTCTTAGCAAGCGTATCCACTCTTTGACTCAGAATACGCCTCCAGTGTCAGGAAACGCTCAGTTTTCATCTACCGCTCCAATCGCATCAACAGTGAGAAGTGGGCTCAACCTTAATGCTGAAATCACGACAATAATGCATCAAATCGGAATTCCTGCCCATGTTAAAGGGTATCAATATATTAGAGATGCAATTTTAATGGTGGTTGAAGATGTCTCCCTACTAGGGGCAGTCACAAAAGAACTCTATCCTGGTATCGCGAAAAGATATGATACTGCATCTACCAGAGTAGAACGAGGGATTCGTCATGCTATAGAATTAGCATGGGAACGTGGACATACAGATACACTTAAACGAATCTTCGGATATTCCATGAATATTGAGCGCCAAAAACCCACGAACTCCGAATTCATAGCACTTCTGTCGGATAAATTAAGAATGATGAGTACTGCGAGTTGATTAAAAATTTAGTCTTTATTGACATAAGGGGTCAACTTAAGAAAATTTTCAAAGCTCCTCTCCTCTTTTGAACTGAGACCTGTATTGCGGACAGCCTCATGTTCAATGGGTTATCAACAGAAACTGATACCTCGACTCCAGAGGTGTCAGTTCTCTGAATCCGTTCGTTGTGATAAAAGTCAAATAGTCAGCAATAACTTCTTAATTTCCTCAAGCTTTTGTTGACACCTTTTCCAGCGGAATGGATGGTTACTTACGATGTCGCCGCTGGTGAATACTCCACGCAATGATGACCTGAATGTGTGGTTCCAGCAAACAGTCTATTTTAGGATCTTGAAAGAATATATATGGAATCGTTCAACCCCTCAGCGGCTCTCAAAATGCTACCTGCTGCTACGTCGCATATTCTGAAGCGCGCTCCGACGCAGTAAAAACCGACTATGATTACTTTTTCGCCTCTTTATAACCAAGAATTCAATATATTCCTTTTACTACTCTCCATCTTCTGAAGAGTTTTGCTTATGCTTGGCTTTTCGTTTGTAGTCTTTATTTGATTTATGGGGGCGTGTGCCAGAATTGAAGAGAGATCTTGTTCTTGGCTTACGAACTAGGTTTGATTTCTTCTTCATGTTTCCCCTTTCGAATTTAAGGTCTTTAATGATAATAATATCCTGAGAAAATTTTTATGCATTCATCGTAAGTCCGGAACAATCAATACCTCGGTTGCGGTAAATGTCGTTAGAACTTGAGCCACTTCCCTAGAAGCTCATGTTAGCTCAAGCAGTCGACCGATTAGGACCTGTCAGCTCTACACGTCATCGTGCTTCCGCACCTGTCTTATCAATTGTCGCTCATAGCTTTGCCTTGTCACTACGCTGACGCCAATCAGTTCCTCCGACAAATCTATTCGCTGTGGCTGGGCTCCGTTAGAACATATAATTTCCTTACCAAGCTCTACTTCACCTTTTGGCACACTGCTTTAGTTGATATCAAGCTCTTCTTTCCGGAGTAGAAGCTTTGCGTCCCCATCTCCAGTTTCTTTTCTAATGTCATCGTCGTTTCCGAAAATATTGCTAAATATACTCTATATAACCGCTCATTGTTTTATCCATTTTTATATTGCCCTTTAAGGATATATCATCTACATAAAATTGGGAAATAGAAGCATTTTGGAGATTTTACTTAATAAAAAAACGCGGCGGTGCTTATAAACCGATTATTACATAATCTAAAGCCGATCACTGTAAAAGGCACCACTTAGATGATGAGTGTTTAATGCATAGTTTCAAATTCCACTTTATTTATATATAATGGCAGTAGCCACTTACTCGTGTTTATAAATACGGAGGTAATTATGGAAGATATTAATGCATTAAGTTCTACTACCCTTCCCTACTTCGCCAAAGATTATATTAATCACCTTGCTGTCATTAATAAGTCCCGGAATACACAATATGCATATACCAATGAACTGCGTTTGTTTTTTCAGTTCTTATGTAATTCAATTCCTGTCTTTCCCTCTGTTCCTGTTTCCATAAGTTTATTACTTATGGAAACTATAGGACATCGTGATATCGAAGCTTATTTGAGCTGGGCCAGCATTGAGCGAAATAATGGAGTGCGCGCACTTGCTCGCAAACAAGCAGTAATAAAATCTCTTTATCGATATTTACTACGTGAAGATATGATATCTAAAGATGTCACGGTCAAGTTAGACCCCATAAATACGAATCAAAAATTGCCTAAAGCTCTTGAGCCAAATCAAATTGCTGATCTTACTGAAGTTTTACAGAACGGAACTGGGTTGTCTAAGGAACAGCTTAAATATTATGCTTATACAGAAAAACGGAATTACGCAATATTCCTAACCTTCATTGGTACTGGTTTACGCTTATCTGAGCTTTGTAATCTCAATCTCAAGACAACATATCTTAATAAAGGCTGCTTCGAACTTATACGCAAAGGAAATAAAGAAACAGTCGTATACTTTAATACTGAAATAACTGATGCTTTAATCGATTATCTTCAAAATGAAAGAAAACGTTATGCTCAGGGAAAATCAGAAGCATTATTTCTCTCTATGCAAGGAAAACGTATAAGCACAAGAGCAGTACAAAATCTCATAGCAAAATATATGACAATTCTTAAAACAATGGGCCATAATACAGACGGTTTTAGCGCTCACAAAATGCGTTCAACGTTTGCCACATTACTACTTCGCGAAACGGACAACCTTGCTATTGTACAAGACGCCTTAGGACATTCTGACCCTAGAACAACAAGAATTTATGCTAAGGTTCTAGATGAGCAACTTAAACGTTCAGCCGCTTTGATTAAGTTCAAATAGAAAGTGGAATTTTGCAGTCGTCAATCAACTATCATCACTCCATTAACTATTTTGATGATGTTAATAGAGCATGAATCGTCTTATAAAGTAATTTTGCTTAAGCAGTATTTCGCATTGCTCTCTTTTTATCGAATTCAGCCCAACGTTCCTCCATTGACATTGCCCTGGTCTTCTTTGCCTTTGGAATTCCTTCCGAAGCCTTCTGAATACTTCGAACTTGTTCTTCCTCGATATTTTGTATTGCATACGCAAACATTTCAGTATTTGTATTTGTCTGTTTGGTATCATCCATTTTAGGTTGAATTGCAATCGCTTCTTTAACAAATTCGGTTGAATGTTCTCCTGAAGTTTGTATTATTATTGTTTTCGATACTTCTGTTTCTGTTAAAAATTCATTACTTTCTTCTATTTCAGCAACAACTCGAGCGATTCTAGCGCTAGTCTCTCTTACACGCTCATCTATTATACTTTCTTTTCTAAGAGTAAAAACGATCTTTTTTAGTGTTAGAACAACCGCTGTAATTATTACCAAAACGGACATACCCTTAAGTAATTCAAACAGATTTAGTTCGAAATTGACCCTTTGACAAATATCAAAAATACTAGTAATCATCGGGCAAGTTACCTCCATTCTAATTTTTGAAGTTCAATCATATCAGGAATTTGTTGATGGCATGCAGATGTTCTTTTGTAACAGTATTAAGAATATCAACATCATACCTTTACATATCTAAAATATATTTTCGATGAATCTCCAGGAATTACCTTCAGATATATTGTAAAATTTTGTAACAAATAGTGTTTTATTTAGGTTGATACCATAATAGCCCAATAGATTGATTTAGGCAGGCATCAATCTATTGGGCTATTATTAATATAGTATTAGTTTTATTTATTATAGCTTGAAGGATCTCTTCTTACGTGACTGATTCAACGATATTAAATGAAGTACATATAAGATACTGTGAAATTTGATAGTTGACCGAATCCTCTAGTATCTTATATGTTGTCATTTTAGGAAGGCTTCCAATTATTTATCGCAATCAGTCTATTCCTATTTATTAATGGATTTGATTGTTAATCAATCCTTCAATCATTGTCTTGCTTCATATAATGAAACCCTGTTTCACAATTATAGCAAAGTTCATTAGCCTCAATAGCCTGCGCTATTTTCGATCGAAATGTGTTGTTTGGATTTGGATTTGGATTAATTGCTAACCTACCCTCTTTATTTCTCCGACCCTCGTTTAAAACTGAACGTTGTGACTCTTCCCATGCGAGATCCTCTTGTTTTTTTTCACTGCAAATTGCCATACTGATATCCTCCCTTAATTGCATTTGTTTCATAATTGGATTGATCATTTGACATGAAAATAATTGTTTCACTTAATAAAACATCGTTTCAAATACTGAATACTAATTACTTTTGCAAAAAAATGTCATTTTTAATAATAAAAAATAAAACGTTGTAATAAGTGTAGAAAATGGGGTAATACCACTTATTCTTTATACCTTTGTATACCTGTATAGTACCATATTACACTCAGAGTATCAATGAATTTTCATCTTAAAAGAAGCGGAAATTTATGCCAATGTCACTTGGTTTGTACTGCCTGTTACTGGCACTTTTAGTACGTAGTTCTTCCAGAAGCTCAGCCGTCCAGCGAACAATCTTGTCTAGCTCTATGCAATTTTAAGTTTCCTCTTGACGAGAGTCATTGTTTTTCAGCGGAATATATCCCGTCAAGTTCATTTATATCATCAATAATTTTCTCAATATTTAAAGGTGTAAATGGAGTTCTCAACGTGTACTCAATCATTGTTTTATCATTTTCTTCTTGTAATAATGTCATAGAAATGTTTTGATCAATTATGTTATGCGACTCAAAAATCTTATGTATTGAATTCAGTTTGCAAGTCCCATTTACTGTAATTACCTTTAATATTTGCTTATTATTAAAGAAATAATTTTCAACAAATCGCTCTAATGTAATAAAAACTAAAAAAGTAGCTAGGAAAGATGAAAAGTAAAATCCTGCACCTACTGCTAAACCAATAGCTGAGACAACCCATAAAGAAGCAGCTGTAGTTAATCCTTTAATGGATGTACCGTCTCTTAAAATAGTCCCTGCTCCTAAAAATCCTATACCTGAAACAACTTGGGCAGCTAAACGAGCAGGATCTTTATTTACTGAAGTGAAATCTGAGAATCCGTAAATTGATAAAACCATAATTAGAGTTGAACCCAAAGAAACTAAACTATGGGTTCTAAAGCCTGCTGTGCTTCCATTACGTTCTCTTTCGTATCCAATTATTCCACCAAAAACACACGATAATAATAATCTCAATGCAAGCTCATAATCAGTAATATGCATAATGTTTTCACTTCTTTCTTTAGGGCTAGACCAACTTGCTATGTTCACTGCAAAAGGCAAACGAATACAAAGAGCCTGTTAGAGGAATTTGCGTACTATGATGTAGAAAATAAAGTGTTAAATCACGCCGAAGGATTGTCCATGGATGGCATTGCCTCAGTGACATGAATGGCAAAGAGCATCGCACCTGCGACGTCACAAGACGTACCGAGTGTCGAATGCGCCGAGGATGAATCATCTCTGTATACAGGAATGCGTCTGTAACTAAATGGACTGGGTCTAGGTTATCTAATCCATATATTAAGGCTATCTTTGTTCTCAATAATTTTATCTGCAATTTTTGACCCAACGTAATGAAAGTAATTTTCATTTTCTCCATTTGTCTGGTAGTTATTGTCGTGATCATCTATGAACTTACCACTCTCTATCACTCGGCGAAGTAAGGGGATTCTATTAGTTTTATTAATATCAAAGTTTTCTATTGATCTTCCAAATTCATCTCCTAAATTAGAATTACCCCAAGCTTTAGGCCCTTTCTCGGGTTTGATCTCATAGACTCTTCTCACAAATTCATATGGAAATGCACCGAAAGAAATGAGTATCTTTGGCTTATGTTCAAGAGCTATTTCTCTGAATAATTGGATTTCCTTGGTAACTTCAGCTCCCCACCAGTTTTGTGTATTGGGAACTATGCTACTGTCACTTACAGCATTTCTAATAAAAATATTAGTAGTATCAATTCTCTTATTTAGTTTTCTATATACCTTGTCCTGTATCTCAGATAATACAGGTGTCCAAACGAAATGGCGAACAGCAGGATGTTTTGGATTAACTAATAGCCAAATCGGATAAGTTCTTTCTCCAGTCTCCTTTGCCATCTTGACAACAAACGAATTATTATTGAGTGTTGAGTTGTACAATGCGAATCCCGCCTTTCGATATAACTGCAAAACTGCTCTCTCTTGTCCCTTAAGGCACAAACTGATATACAAATTACCTATACTTTTTGGCTTTGTTATATTCATATTGCGGAAACAGTATATAGTTTCCTAACAAATGAAGATTACCATTGTGTCAATAAACAGTCAATAACAATGCAATCATTATATATTATGGTTACATTGTTATGACCAAGCAAGTTTGTCATATAATGCATATTTTCAATCGTACAAGACCCTGTTACTCCTTCTTAAGTCTATATATGTTCAAATGAACAGAAAGATTTTATCTGGATGCTTTCAAAGTCTATAAAAGGATCGCAATTTTTTTTGAGGCTTTCCCTATTTTATCTACCATGATTGGATCAACTACAGTTAGATATTTTATCACCAAGGTTTTCAACTGGATAACTCATGAACTCCGTTAAACTGATAATAACCTTCAACTTATAATTAAAATAAGCTACGAATATTTGCTAACCACGCTTGGATTGAATGAAACCGAGCATGCAATATGGCTAGCGCTATAATTGTTACCTTGATTTCAATTCTTGTAGATGACTCTCTTCGATGTCCAAACTGTTTTTAAAGAGTCATCATTTTCAGCTTCAATTAATTAAACTAATGGTAATTTTACGAGTTTAATATTTAAATATTTTATGATAAGGATTATACGAATATAGATATAGAATAAACAAAGCACATTCTTTATTGCCTAAATCTTTGTCGAGGGGTGCATGTATTGTTGGTCGAAGGCTTTTGTTTATGAAGATCAGTAATATGAACAAAAGAAAGCCCCGTACCGCGTATTATCGCAGTCGGGGCTTCCGCATGCATTACAAATTTTTAAGATTCGGTAGTAGGCTCGCTAGGTTCCGAAACTAGGGCATTTTCAATTAGAGTACTCAGATGATGCATTTTCATACCAAGTTTATAGAATTTATTCATGTCATTAAACTGGTCAATGCAGTTATGACAGGGAATGCAACCTATTTTTGCACCAGTAGCCACTAATTGATCAACTTTAGGTTTTGCTTTAGCCATACGCTGCGCTCTGGTTGCTGCGACTGCTAAAGCTCCTCCACCAGCTCCACAACAAATATTATACTTTCCTTCAGGATTCATCTCGCGATAATCCATCACGACATTTTTAATAACGTAGCGTTGTGGTTCATAGACGCCTTCTTTACGAACAGTATTACAGGGATCGTGAAGGGTCACAGGGAGAGGATTTTTAGTTTTATCTAGCTTTAGTCTGTCTTCTTTAATCCACTCTGCATACTTCTCGACAATGTGGCGTACAGGAAATTGCTTCCCTTTCCAGAAGCTACGCTGAAACATTTTACAAGAGCGGAAAGCATGACCACATTCTGTGACGATTAGTTCTTTAGCATTTAATCGCTCTACTTCTTCGAAGAGAGGGCGTGTGATTTCCTGGAATTCATCATTTTTTCCTGTGAACAAACAAATATTGGTAGCATCCCAGCGCTTACTGCTTAATGTATAATTTGCTTTGGCGGCAGCGAATACATGTAAAATTGTCTGAAGTTCATTCGGATAATGCTTAACTTCTCTGGCATTAAAACCAAACATAAAATCTGCATCAGGTACGTCGATGGGAATCTTATAAGTAGGATCGTTAAGTTCTTTCTGAAGTTCTTCCTCGAGCCATTCTAGAGTCTCATCATAATCAATTTGTTCTACAGCCATTTGGTTACCCGTACGTATATGATCATCGGCAATAATCTGTAAATGACCGGGAGGAACAGGCGTTTTCCCTCGGAAGGCTCTTGTTATTGCAGCAATATTCACACCCATTGGGCATTCTACAGTACACCGTTCACACATATTGCAGTTCCAGGTGAAAGGATCACTAGCTAATTCTTCCCGCATTCCAAGTGCTACTTTACGAATGAATTTACGAGGATCCTGATCTTCAATTAAATCACTATACTTACAACCAGCAGTACACATTCCACACGTGAGACAATTCGAAAAGTCATAGCCTTTTAACAATCCAGCTACTTCGTCACGCAGGGTTGGATCTAAACTTTTTACTCTTATGGGTTCTGCCATCTTACTATCACCTCCGACCTTCAAATTAATATTCGTTAGGTAATTCTTTTAATTGGGCCATGGAAAATACTGGGCCATCCTTACATACATATTCAGTACCAATATTGCAACGACCACAGATTCCTAGTCCACACTTCATCCGCATTTCTAAAGAAGTGTAGATCCGCTCTGGAGGGAAATTTAATTTTTCTAAAACAGGTAAAGTAAATTTAATCATGGCAGGTGGTCCGCACACAACTGCATAGGTGTCTACTGAAGAAGGAGCTATTTGCTCGGTGATGGATGGAATAAAACCTACGTGTTTTGTCCATCCTTCTGCAGGTCGGTCAATCGTGGTTACAAGGTTAATATTAGGATTGTTCTCCCACTCGGCTAATTCATCTTTGTAGAGCAACAATCCTGGATTTCTGGCACCGTAAATTACTGTTATATCGCCATAGTCCCCACGATGTTTTTCATCTAACATATAGACGGCTAACGAACGGAGAGTGGTAAAAGCAAAACCTCCACCGATAATGACGAGATTTTTTCCTTTAAACTCTTCAAGAGGATAGTAATTACCCATTGGTCCTCTTACACCGACCATAGTTCCTTCTTCCATAAGGTGTAAGGCATTAGATACGCACCCAACTTTAGCAACAGAAAACTTTAGAACTCCGGGCTCAGTTGGTGATGTTGCGATTCCAAAAGGAGCTTCTCCGTAACCAAAGGCACTCAGTTCAGCGAACTGGCCTGGCATATACTTGAAGTTTTCCTCATCTTCCTTATTTAAAAACTCCAGCGTGAAGGTATTGATGTTTCTATCTTCGGTTTCTACTAAGTTTTTAGCAAGTCTCATCTTAATAGGGATATAAGGATTCTGTTCCATTATTCCACCACCAATTCTGCTTTGTTGACCCCATCAATGGCCTGGCGTATATCCAAATTGACTGGGCAACTTTTAATGCAGCGACCACAGCCTACGCAAGCAATATCCCCATTGTTTTGGACAAAATAGTTGAACTTGTGCATCATTCGCTGGCGCCAACGGGCTTCGTGCTTATTTCTTGGGTTATGACCGGAACCGTGCAGAGTAAAGAGGGGCGACATGCAACCATCCCATGTTCGCACTCGGGTTCCTTCATTCTTACGCACTTCCTCGGAAATATCGAAACAATGGCAGGTAGGACAAGAGAACGAGCAAGCATTGCAGCCTATGCATTTCTCTTGGAGAGTATCCCAATAGGCATGATTGAACATAGTTCCTAGTTTACTTGTGATGGTAGCGACATCAACTTTGCTCGTGGTTTGCGCATTCTTGATAGTGTCGACTTGGGCCTGCTCTTCTGTAGTTAGTTCAACGAGTTCAACTAAACTTGCAGCAATTGCTTTCCCTTTTTCAGTAACCGCTTCTACTTGGTAGGAATCCCCTAGGTCTATCAGAAAGATATCTGAACCTTCACTGCTGGAAGGGGAAATGCCCATAGAAGAGCAAAAACAAGTAGGCGCAATTTTATTACAGGCAACCCCAATAACGACTGTATTATCACGACGCTCAAAATAATAAGGATCCGTATACGCGTCATTTTTGAATACTTTATCTAGAAGTAGCATGCCTTTTGCATCACACGGTCTGATTCCAAATAGAACTGTTTTTCCTACCTTAAGTTCGTTCTTAACAATTACATCTTTGCCTTCTTTTTTATAAGACAAGAGCTTTTCGTGCTGAGGAAAAAGGAAGGATTTTGGAGGGAGTTTGGAATTCAGATAATCCTGTTTGACCTCGGAAAAATTCTTTACCACTTGGTAATTAACTCCATTTACATCAGCGATTGGAGCAATTATTTGGTAATCAGCGGTTAAGGCATCGAATGATTGGCCAAATTTTTCTTTACTTATCTTCATCTCTTCACCTCACTCCTTTACCAAGAACGCTTCTGGATCATCCGCACTATATACATTAAGAGCTGGTTTGACTTCTTCGCTGATGCCAGCCTCGTGGTGATACATTTCTGAGACATCTTTGGTGAGCTTACGGTTCAAAGCCCTAATATCAACACCTTGCGGGCAGGCGCGGCTGCACGCACCGCAATCGACACACCGTCCGGCCAAATGTAGGACACGTCCAGCTTGGAAAAGGAGATTTTCTGCGCGATCAACTCCGCCTGTCAGCCACTTAGGAGAATTACAATCAACAAAGCATTCCGAACAGTAGCACATTGGACAAGCATTACGACAAGCATAACAGCGAATACATTTTTTCATTTGTTCTTGAAAATATGCTTGCCGCTCGCTATCAGTTCTGTTTTCCATTTCAATGACATCAGCAAAGGCTACGGTTTGTTGAGGAACTTCTACAGATCCACCAATATGAATGTCTTCGATGACTGGGTTTGGATATCGGCAGGTTTGGCAAGTAGCATCTTTTACGTCAATGAAATTAAATTCTTTATCACATGCAATGCCTTTAACGGATAGTTTTCCTTCTGCAATGATAGCTTCAAGTATTTCGCCTGTTTCCGCCTCGATTTTCTTCTTATCGATGACACCTTGGCAAGAAACACCGATAACGTACAAATCATCTTTTACCAACTGATTTTCTTGCATGAGTACAACTAAAGCTCTGCTGTCGCAACCTTTTGCAACAATAGCTTTTTTTCCGGCGGTTTTCGTAGCAAATGCCGCCAGGTTGTTCTCACACGTTTCATCCCAGATTAACTTATCAGCATCTTGAGGAGAACGAACAAAGCAAGGTGTTGCTTTTAAAGGCAAGGAACCCTTTTCATAGCCTATTACAACGTCTACTTTCCCGTCAGCCAGTAATTGACGGGCTGTTTCTCGGATATCACTAATGATGCTATTCATCCGTTCCCCCCCCGTCTGCGACTTTAAATACGCCATTATTGGGTCCCAGAGCTGTCACTCGTTCAGTAACCCCTTTGACAACTTCAGCAAATCGACCACCTTCTGCGGCGGATACCCAGGAGAAATTCACTCGGCCTTCTTCTAAACCAACATGTTTTAATAGAGACTGGATAAGAGCAAATTTCCTTCGAGCTACATAATTCCCACTTATATAATGGCAATCTCCAGGGTGGCAACCAGAGACTAAGACTCCATCTGCCCCGTTAGCCATTGCTTTTAAGACATATAAAGGATTGATTCTTCCTGAACATGGGACCCTGATTGTTCGAATCGATGCTGGATATTGAATTCTGCCTACTCCGGCGAGATCGGCTCCTGCATAACTACACCAGTTACACAAGAAAGCAGCAATTTTTGGCTTAAACTCATTAGTTTCTGGCTGGGATACATTTACCTGACTTTCTGCCATAATCATCTACCTTCCCATAATTATTCAATTTATAGGGAATTTAACATTTGCACAATTTGCTCATTGGTACACCCTCTGAGACTGATGGCACCGCAACGGCAGCTTGAAGCACAAGCTCCACACCCTTTGCACAGTGCGTCGTTAACGACAGCAGCGTGGTTAACAAGATCAACCGAAACGGCTTTAGCCGAACAAACAGCTTCACAAGTACCACAAGCAGTACATTTGCGTTTATCAACGAACGCATTTAACCCTGCCGACTCAACCTGTTCCTTAGACAATGCCACACCTGCACGTCCAGCGGCAGCTTTGGCTTGCGCAATAACCTCTTCCATATTTTTGGGACTATGAGCAATACCTGCCATGAATACACCATCGGTACTGAAATCGACAGGTCTTAATTTCATATGCGCTTCTAAGAAGAAGCCATCACTATTTAGGGGGATTTTGAACCATTTGGAGAGCTTCTTGCCGTCTTCAGGAGCTTTAATTGCTGCAGCTAAACAAACAACATCTGCTTCAATTTCAAGGGGTCGATCTAAAACATGATCCCTTACTGTTACAACTAAGGTGTCCCCTTCTTTGTTAATGACAGGCTTTTCATTCTCACTATAGCGAACGAAGATTACCCCAATTCGTCTTGCAAGTTCATAATCCTCTTCAAAGTAGCCATAGGTGCGCATATCACGATATAGGATGAATACATTAGCCGCAGGATTCTTAGTTTTAACCTTTAGAGCTAATTTGACGGATTTAGTACAGCAAGTACGACTGCAATAGGGATTTTCTTCACAACGTGAGCCAACGCACTGGATAAAGACATAGTTCTGAGCATTTTCCACTTTAGAATCATGACTAACTAAAGCTTCATCCAACTCAATTTGTGTCATTACACGAGCATCTTGGCCGTAAAGATATTCCTTTGGCTTATATTCTTGACCACCAATAGCTAGAATAGCTACGCCGTGTTCAATTTTTTCTCCATCATTCAACGTTGTTGTAAAGCTACCTAAGAAGCCTCCAACATCTTTAACTCCCACACCGATATGGAGTTTAACTTTCGGATGTTTGCTTAATTTTTCTATTTGTTCGGCAACAAAGGCTTTCATATCTTCCCCTCTGAAACCGGTTGAGAATCTTCTGGCAACACCGCCCAAAGCATTCTCTTTCTCTACCAGATGAACTTCATACCCTTGATCAGCCAAAGACAGGGCACTCGTCATTCCCGCTACCCCACCCCCGATTACTAAGGCGGCGTGATTCATATTCATGAATATTGGTTGAACTGGCTGCTGCATTGAAGCGCGAATAATCGCTAACTTAGTTAGATCTTTAGCCTTTTCAGTAGCTTGTTCATGATCATTCATGTGAACCCAGGAGCATTGGTCACGAATATTGGCCATATCAAACAAGTGTGCATTTAATCCGGCTTCTTTAAGTGTCTCTTGGAATAAAGGCTCATGTGTTCGTGGACTACAAGAAGATACAACAACTCTGTTTAATTTATGTTCACTAATCAAAGCTCTCATGGAGTTTTGGGCATCCTGGGAACAAGCATAGATTTTATCACTGGCGTATACTACTGTAGGTTGGGTCTTTGCAAATTCAACGACTGCAGGTACATCCACAACACTACCGATATTCACACCACAGTGACAAATAAATACCCCAGTCCGAATAATATCTCCTGCAACTTGTAGTTCAGGTGGATATTGCTTTTCACTGACAAGGCTTCCACGTTCTTCAGCTAACAGAGCGGAAGCTGCTCCAGCAGCGGCACTGGCTTGCATGACTGTTTCCGGAATATCTCTAGGTCCGCTAAAGGCTCCAGCTGCGAAAACACCTTCTTTGGAAGTATTCACACCAGTTAGCGGTTCTAGCACAGCAAATCCATATTTATTAACCTGAAGATCTAATAATTTAGCTAATTCTTTAGAACTATCTCCGGGCTCTATACCAACTGAAAGGACAACTAGATCGTATTGTTCAGTAGCTATTTGCCCATCTTCAGTAGAATATCTTATGACTGCATCACCTGAGCCATCGGTAGCCTCGGTTACTTCATATATACGAGAACGAATGAAATTAACATGATGCTGATTCTTAGCATTCTCATAATATTTTTCAAAATCTTTGCCGGGCGTTCTCATATCCATATAGAAGATCGTAGTATCCACGGGAATATGGCTATGTTCTTTGGCAATAACCGCTTCTTTGATAGCGTACATACAGCAAACACCAGAACAATAATTATTATCAATTTTGGCATTTCTCGATCCAACACACTGAATCCAGGCAATTCTCTGGGGTTCTTTTTGGTCGAAAGGTCTTACCAAATGTCCATCAAAGGGTCCAGAGGCACTTAGAAGACGCTCAAATTCCAAGCTGGTAACAACACTTTTGATCTTTCCATATCCATAATAATCCAGTCTTGACGCATCAAATACTTTAAAGCCGGGGTTGAGAATCATGGAACCCACTTCTACACTAATCTCTTTGTCTTCCATGAGGTGGTCTATTGCACCGGCTTGGCACGCCTTAACACATTTTTTGCAAATTTCTTTACCTTGTGCTCTGCCACGTGTCTGATATAAACAAACCTTTTCATCAATTGCATAGGCATTAGGGAAAGCTTGAGAATACTGTTTGTAAGCAGCCTTGCGTTTTCCTAAACTCTGATTAAATTCATCATCGACTTTTACTGGGCAAGATTCAGCGCATGCTCCACAACCTGTACATTTGTCCGTATCAATATACCGGGCCTTCTGTTTAATGGTTACTTTAAAGTTTCCTGCTTCACCCTCAGACTTAATAACTTGCGAATTAGTGTAAATACGAATATTGAGATGACGTCCGCATTCAACCAATTTAGGAGATAAAATACACATAGAGCAATCATTAGTCGGGAAGGTCTTGTCCAACATAGGCATAGTTCCGCCGATTGCTGACGACTCTTCTACCAAATGAACTAAGTATCCCGACTCTGCTAAATCAAGTGCAGCCTGAATACCAGCTATCCCTGCGCCTACTACCAAAACAGCACCGATTTTATCTTGACTCATTACAACACCTCTTCACTTTACTCCTTATTAAAAAGATAGTTACCGTGATCACAAAGTATTAATTCGACACATAAGTAATAATTCCTTTCGCGAAAATGACAAAATATTATAAATACATGTAATTATTCAATATGGATTTCTGTTCATGGCATATTTAAAAATATATGACCATGAACGGAAATATGTTGCACGATTTATACTCGATACCACTCTGAACCAATTTAATCAGTAGAATCTTCTTTCTTTATAACTTTTTTAAAACCTCTCTATTTTAATGATAATTAAGTTTTAGTGTACCTTCTAATGAATAGTTGTATCTTAAGGATGTGAAGTAAACATAGGCACTTGGATATGTCTGCGAAGCTCATCCGAAATGTCAATTTCGCTCCCCAAGGAAAAGGAATACAGGGTACAATGCGTTGCGCTTATTTTAAGTAAGCGCTCAATTGCTAAAGCATAAAGCGAAAGTTGGAACGCGTATCGCTTTCTCAAGATCTGTACTGGATCAATATCACTTTCTGTGCGAAAAGAATCTGTTTTGTAGTCAAGAATTTCTGCGTACCTGCCATCGTGTTTGTCCTTACTGATAATAACAACATCTATGACGCCTTGAACCAAAATATTCCTATCATTATCAGAAGGAAAGGTTAGCGTAAAGGGTACTTCTCGGAGCAGTTGTTCGGCGCCAAAGAGTCGCATTCCGAGTGGGGTGTTTAGAGACTGAACAATCTGTATTGGTTGGACAATGCTTTTTTGCTCTGTACTAAGAATTTCACGTTGTTCAAGCATTGTTAAGTATTGACTAACATGATTGAGTCGTTCCGTTTGAGACAAAGTTGTCCAGTAGGATGACCACTCTCTAAAAGGGAGATGTTGCATAGTTGTGTGCAAGGCTATTCCTCGCTCTGCTGCAGTTAATGATTGTGTTGCTTGAAGAAATTTTGGTCTTTTCATTAAATCAGTGCGTTTAATATGCGATGAAAGTGAGGCTGCTTCTTCGTCTGCGTGCCAGTTGTTTTGACGTTTTAGCTCACTGACACTGGTTTTCGCCACCTGCCGAACAGAACTAAGATGTGGATACTGCCAACTCAACCGACGATTGATTTCAGAAAACCAAGATTCTGCATTTCTTTCTTCGAAGGAATTTTCTACCTGGTAATTATTAATGCTTTTGTCGATAACCATTTCCGAATTTGCTTCTCGGCCCTTTTCATTGTTTGAGGCCAAGCTTCGATGAAGATATATATCCCAGCGCGAATTGACTTCTGGTATGGATAATGCCGACTGTCTCTCAGTCTCGCCGAAGAGATGTTCGGGATGGCGGGCAAGAGCCGGACCAATCCAATCCAAGAAGCATTTTGCGCTACGAAGTTGAACTTCAGGTAGGGTGATCTCGCCCCATTCAGACGTGCGATGCCATTTATGAAGAGTATTATCGAAGTTCTCTATGTTTCCATAGAGAAATAGTCGTTCTTTGGCACGCGTAAGGGCAACATAAAGAATACGTAGCTCTTCAGCTAAAGACTCTTGAGCTAAACGTTGCTTAACCGCGTATTGAATCAAAGAGGGATAACGAACATTGTTGTCCACATCAATGATTGGCATACCTAGACCTAATTTGGAGTGGAGAAGCATTTTACCTTTGAGGCTTTGAGTATTAAACGTACGTCCCAGTCCGACAACAAACACAACTGGAAATTCCAATCCTTTGCTGGCGTGAACCGTAATCAAACGAACGACATTCTCATTTTCTCCTAGAGCGCGGGCATTTCCCATATCTTTACCTTGTCCTCGGTAACGATCTAGAAAGCGGAGAAAACGAAACAAGCCGCGGTATCTTGTTGCTTCAAAGCGACTAGCACGGTCATAGAGTACCCGTAGGTTGGCCTGTCGTTGAATCCCCGACGGCAAGGTTCCAACATAAGCCAAGTACCCTGTCTCTTCATAAAGTGACCAGAGTAAATCAGCTAATGATGTGCGACGAGATCTCGTTCGCCATGTTTGAAGTCTAAGCCAAAATTCCGTAACTTTATCCTTCAGCCCTTCGGCAGAGACCAATAGCTCTTGTGCTTTTTCAAATCGTCGTGGCAAGGATTCTTCGTATAAATTTAAGATTTGTTTAAACTCGCTGACTCTTTCCGGCGTCAAAGTCCCATCGACCATACCGGCCCAGGCCACTAAGGTTAACGCTTCATAGAAGTCTCCTTCGGGGAGCATCATTCGAAGTTTACCTAATTCACTCCCGTTTAGGCCGACGAGCGGAGATCGTAGGACCGCTGCTAAAGGAATGTCTAGACGCGGGTTATCAATGGTTTTGAGGAGGGACAACATCGTTTCTACTTCACTGGCTCCAAAATATCCAGTTGTCGTTTCGGCATAAACAGGAATACCCGCTCGTTGGAATTCTTCGACATATACTGGTGCCACTGCTGAGTAGGAACGCATCAAAATTACGATATCTGAATAGTGGATTTGGCGAAAGTCCTTAAGTTTTGCATTATAAATCTGAAATTCTGCCCCTTGTACCATGCGTTGGATCCGTTCACTGACCAGACGCGCTTCGATTCGGGCCTTATCTAGATCTTCAGAAGATATGGTTTCTTCAGTTCCGGAGGAAAATTCCGCATCATTCCCTGAGGCACCTTCCAAAGAGGTGGACTCTAAGTCCTCCTCAATGTTTCTAGCGTGCTTTCCACTACCTGTTCTGTCGTTACCGCTTTGTCCTTCTTCCTCCATGTCATGTGTCTCATACAAAGTCGCCGAATCTTGCATTTTCATATCTGAGGAAAACACGTTTACCGAGCTTTTTATGCCTTTGGCGTCAATAAGGTGGACTTCAATCGGGCCTTCCGCCGTGTGAATTTGATCCTGTCTGGAAACAAAGGATGCGCCGTGTTGTAGAGCCGCTTGATCGTCATACAGAATTTCGCCTGCACCTTTGGTCATAATCTGACGGAATAGAAAATTGACTCCTTCCACTACTTCAAGACGACTTCGAAAGTTTCGATTCAAATCAATCACGCTTTCCGCATGAGACTTAGCATCATGCGAACCAGGGGACCAATGTGGTAATGTACTGTATTTGGCGAGAAATAAGCTGGGGTCGGCCATTCGAAAACGATAAATGCTCTGCTTTACATCTCCAACCATAAAGAGATTGGGGGACTCTTCTTGTCTCGATACCAGTTGCAAGATGCGTTCCTGTACAGGGTTGATGTCCTGATATTCGTCCACAAGGACTTCCTCAAAATACTCTTTTAACCCTTGAGCAATTAAAGAAGCTTCGTTCTCTTCTAATAGTAATCTAAGTGCAAAATGCTCTAAATCCGTAAAGTCTAAGATGTTTCGATGTCCCTTTGCCTTCGCATAGAGCTGAGAAAACTTAATAACTAAAAGACCGAGTGTCTGTGCCATAGTCCCTATGTCTCGTAAGGCAGGAAGCTGGTGTTCAAGGGGATAAGCAAAAACTTCATCTTTCAAAGAATTGAGCTTCTTTTTAGCCTCATCTCTTAATTTTTTGCTCTCTTCTCGCAGCGCATTTTGCGAGACCTCATCCATTTTCCGTAGCTCAATGGCAGCACCTGATTGATGGTTGGTACATGAGTCTGGTAAAGCAATGGAATTCTTCTTTGCCTTGGAGCGTGCAGACGGGAGTTTGGGGTAATTAATTGCGGATTGAAACTGTGCCTCGACTTGAGCCCAATTCCCTTCTAATAATGCGCGGTTCAGCAACCGGACTCGAGCTAAATCGTCTTGTAATGTTCCAGCGTAGAGGGCTGGTCCGTCTGGACGCTGAGCGATTTGTTCAGCTCGTTCGAGTAAGCTTATACTTTCTGACACAAGGTCCACTAGTCCTTGACGAACGGCTTGGCCCCATTCGCTTTGCATCATAGATTCAATATCATTCCAAACATAGGCCTTATCAAGTTCACTCAACCACACTTCCGGCTGGGGTTGACTATACGCAAACGTATAAAGGCGCATAACATGTTCCATCAATGGTTGGTCATCACGATCCGAGCCGAAAGCATCGACGAGTTTCAAAAATGAGGGCTCTTCTTGTTCATATAGGGTTTCAAAGAGCTCTTCAACCACGTCTTGGCGCAAAATATCTGCCTCTGCTTGATCCGCAACCCGGAACGCTGGATCAAGTTCAAGCTGGTAAAAATACTTCCTGATTTGCTCTAAACAGAACGAATGCAAGGTCGTAATATTTGCCCTCTGAAGAAGGGTGCGCTGGTGAAGGAGACGCTCGATTTCACAAGTTTCATGCTCGGAAAATAATGCATTGTCTAAGGCTTTACCGATTCTCTCCCTCATTTCATTCGCAGCTGCTTTAGTGAAGGTAACCACAAGAAAACGATCGACATCTATGGGTTCATCAGGGTCTGTGATGCGACGGATTAACCGTTCTACAAGTACAGCCGTCTTACCCGAACCAGCTGCAGCAGCTACTAAGAGTTTACCTCGCAACGTCATGGCAGCGAGTTGCCCAGGCGTCCATTGCGGTTTACTCACGCTAGATCTCCTTTCAACGTTGGTTCCTTCTCTTCTGCGAACTCCTCTTGCTCTTCCCCTAGCCAGTTTAAGTTGGATGCGTTTGTTTTAGTTAAGGAGGCGGCATTTGGCGTGGGCAATGAATCGTTTAACTCCATACCTTCTAGGCGTCTCCACACCTCCTCTTGTTTTATCGCTGGTAGGTCTCGGTATTGGTTTTCTGGTAAGAAGGGATCAAAGTGGCATACGGGTTTATACGAACAATACTGGCATCCTGTTCTCTTCCCTTGTCTGTATGGAGAAAGGGAGATATCACCGTCTAATATTTCTTCGCCCGTCCGTCGAAACCACTGATGAAGATAGTTACTAAGCTGAGAAAATTGATCTTCGGTCAGAACATTTGATCCTTTTTTGAAATTACCGTCCTTTTTCAATTTGAGCCCAAGTAAATCAGATTGCCCTGTTGAAAAGGAAGAATCCATGGCTTCCAATACCCTAGGATTAGCTAAAAAATATCCGCTGACCTTGACAGCTTTGACGCGGCGTTGTTCCAGCTCTTCTGAACTAAGAGGTATTTTTTCTTCTAGCTGAGGTTCTAGTACAGGAAAATACAGAAAACCCGCAGGATTTTTTTTAAGTGAGGGATTGTCTATTCCTGTAGCAACCTCGTAATGAGGGGTAGGTGGACTTGTTTCGCCTAGTGAAGGCATAGCCGAAGTCGTATTTATCAAGACCTCTGCTCCCTGTAATGCGACATTTAGGTAAGTAAGCAATTGAAGATTTAGCCCATAATAAATTGTATCTAAGGCTAAGGATAGTTCGCGGGATTTGTAGTCGATAATGCGCAAATACACTTGACCATCCAAGAACGCAGCATCTACACGGTCAATTTGACCGCATAAAAGAAGGGAATCATCCTCTGTTAACGGAATCTCGACTCCAGGGAGCGTCTCATTTGGGCCAAAACTCACTTCCAGCTGAATCGGAATAAATACCCCTTGGCGGGCATGCTCTGCAAGCACTCGCACAGCGTGATGAACGGTTCGTTTAAGTTTATGAGTTAAATAACGATAGCGGGCGCTACTCTGGAGGATTTCATGCTGAAGACCTGGGGCTAACTTATCCGCCAGTTCACCGACGAGCGCCCAAGATTCTTCCTTCGTCAATTTTCCCCAAGCCAAGCCCCGTTCCTGTAATTGAATGGCGAAATCATGCAAGAGGGCGTGAAAGAATTCCCCCATATCTGGGCTTGATAGCTTGTAGGTTGGTCTTTCGCGCAACTTCAGACCGTAACGAGCATAATGTCCAAAAGGACACTTAGCAAATTGTTCTAAACGGGAAATACTTGCCTTCAAGCGTTTACCGTATAAACGGCGTGCCAGGGGGCGTTGAATTCTGTCTTCTTGATTTTGGGTCAAAAGACTGGCTCGCAACTGCTTTGTTTGATTTTGTCGTATGGGGTCTTTGGTAAGCCACGTTTCTGTGGCTTCCCAAAGAGGGGAAAGAGGTTCTCCTTGACGCAGAGCGCAAAGTTGTTCGGCATAGATCTGAAGGGCGTAATCCGGCTGACTGATGCGATTGATCTCCTCTTGGTTCCCCAGAAAACACTCAGAAATTGTTGGGAAAAGGTGGGTAAGTCGTGTAACAACAGGCGAAACCGTCAATCCTTTTCCTTCTTCATCGGTTAGTGGATAACAAACCACAAGCTTTTCTGTAGCCCGAGTGAGAGCTGTATAGATAAAGAATTGTTCTTCGTACATTTGGGCTTTTCCTTTGGGTGCAAGTGCGACTCCGCCCTTTTCTAATTGCTCCCTTTCTTCTGCGTCGAGGACGCCATCGACGGTAGGACGGGCAGGAAGAACTCCTTCATTAGCTCCAAGGAGATAGAGGACCCGGACTTCTGGGTTTCGCGAACGCTCCAACGAGCCCACCAAAACTTGATCAAGCCCGGGGGGAATCAGCCCGAGTTCGATCCCTTCAAGCCCAGATGCAAGAATTAAGGCATACTCTTCAAGCTCCAAACATTCGTCTCCTAATCCTGAGACAATTTCATCCAAAACCTGGATCACGGCTTCCCAAATTTGTTCGTGTAGTTTGCTTTCGTTGAGTACTCCTTCCTCTTGGGCGTTTTGCGACCACTTTTTCAAAGTTGCTGGAACAGCAAGCCTTTCTAAGAAAGCATACAAATTTTCAGTAATCTCCCGTACCGTTAATACCCCAGCTTTGCCGCGTGGTGAGACCCCTTGAACAAATTCGGCCATAAGGTCATAAACAATTTGTCGAGTGATATTCAGCTCAGATTGGAATTTGAGCTCAGAGGCCCTTTGATCCTCGCTTTGTCCTAGAGACCATTGACGATGGTATCGCCAGGCAATGTTATTGTTCCAGCCCTCTCCATGTATCCCGTGTTCGAGTACGTAGTTTTCTAGACGATCGATGGCATCCCTTGAAAGTGGGAAAAAATCGGTCTTCAAACACCGAAAAAGGGGTTCATAAGCCCAATGGCTTTCCACCACTTCAGAGATGGATTGCACCAACTCAATCAACGGATGATGAAGAACAGAACGTTTATGATCTAAAAAATGCGGAATCTCATAGGACGTAAATATCTGGGATATCAGCTCATGATAACCTGAGATGTCGCGAGTCATGACCGCCATTTCATTCCAGCTTAATCCTTCGTCCCTGGCCAAAGACCGTAGTTCCCGCGCAACTCCTTCCACTTCTGCACGCCGGTTGACGGCTGACAAGATTTGGATTCCTACGCCAAGTGAACTTCCAGCAGCATTAGCGGATTCATCTATAGTAAGGCTTGTACCTGTACCAAAGGGGGTCGGAGTTAGAGCCTCTTCGTAAGCAACGGTTGGAAACACAGAGAAGTACTTTTCCAAATGCCAAAGCCAGGGATGCTTATATCGTTTCGAACTTTGAAGAACGGTGGGAGAATGTAAAAGGGTATCAGCTTCCGATGCCATTCGAAGTAGATCTTGATAAGTTTGCCAAGGTCCCGTGAATAATTCCTCGCCCGCGTTAAAGATTCCCGCTTCTATTTGACGTTCCTTGGCAAACAAAGAAGGATCTAGTGGGGATGTCATAACCACTTCTTTGGCAGTGAGCATAATGGTTCTTAAAACCTCTAATTCCTGAGGAGTAAATCCTGTAAACCCATCAACCCACACATGTGCCTCCTTAAGAAGGGGTGCAAAGGGAATCTTTTCTGCTAAAACTGCCAATTCATCATCAGGGTCACGGACTCCCTGACCTAATGCTGCTTGGAATTCTTCATATATGAGAGCCAAGTCTTGGAGTTTATCGGTTAAAATTTCAGTCGTATTTTTAACGTGTCGTAAATCGTTCGAAGTAATCCTGTATGTTTTGAATTCTCCAATCGCTTGAGTAAGGAGCTCTGCCATGCCTGGCCGGGTGGCAGAGCGTGCAAATGCTTTAAATTGAAGACGATGCTTCAAAAGAATTCGATGAAGGAGCATCCGTTTGCCTGTTACACCAATCAGAACTTTTTGCCCTCCCCCGGTTTCAGAAAAAATACGCCACCCTAGCCGCCGAAAGCTCAAAACCTGGGCTCGTAAACTTCCACCTAAATCGGGTGTGTTGGCCAGGGCCACTTCCATCTGGTAAGTTGATTGCTCAGGGACGAGGAGGATTAGAGGCTCTCCCCAAGGCTCAATCCGCAATTCAGCACGGATTTCTTCAAGACATAGGGTGCTTTTGCCACTTCCGGCTCGGCCAAATACGAAACGGAAACCCAAAATAAATCACTCCATTCAAAGGACATGTTGGTTTATTATAGCATGGAAAAAAGATAAAGTTCCTAGCTATAAAGGCTAGGAACTTTTAAGCTGGGCAGCTGAAGTGAAATAGGTGCGATAACCTTGTACTACTACGATGAAGCTGGCAATGGCTGTGGCACCAGAAATCATGAACATGACTAAAATCTGATAACGAACAGCTTGAACGGGATCCGCGCCAGCAAGAATCTGGCCTGTCATCATACCGGGTAGTTGGACTAAGCCAACTGTCTTCATCGAATCAATGGTAGGAATCATCCCAGCCTTAACTGAAGCTTTGACGACAGATAGAGATGCCCTCTTTGGGGTAGCACCTAGTGAAAGAGCTAACTCTACTTCCCCTCTTCTGAGTGTAAACTCGGAACTTAAACGGTTTAAAGTTACCCCACTCGCGACCATACTGTTTCCAATAATCATTCCGCTTATGGGAATAACGTACTGGGGTGTCCCTGGAATAATTTCCAAGAGAAGCAAAATTGCGAGAGTAAGTGCTTCACTGATCACGATTCCTATGAGAACGATGCGAAGAGCACCTGGAATTCCTTTGCCTCGCTTCGCAGCATTTTGAGCGGCAATTCCCATCATAAGTGCCAGCATTAGCCCCATGAAAATGAGGTGTTGGGAGGCAAAAACATAGGATAAGACATAGCCAGCGATTGTTAGTTGGATGAGTGTGCGAATAACAGCAATGGCTAACTCTTTTTCTAAGCCGAGTTGTTGATAACGCGATACTATCGCCGCCAATCCCACAAATCCTAGAGAAAAACTTAATGCCAGCCAACTCATGACTCTCCTCCTAATTTTCCAGCAAGATAGGCTTTTCCTTCAACTGTCGTTGGCCCAGCGAAGAAATGCTTTGATTCTCCGTGTTCTACAGCTTTCCCATGATATAGGAGTGTCACGTCTTGGGCAATGCGCTCAGCTTGATGAACGTCATGGGTCACCCAAATGACTGTTAGCTTACGTTCCTGGCAAAGGCTCGTTATAAGAGTTTCTAGGTGTACACAGGCCTGAGAGTCCAGCGCAGATGTTGGTTCGTCAAGCAACAGAACTTCTGAATTATTAGCCAAGGTCCGGGCAAGAGATACTCGCTGTTGCTGCCCACCAGATAGCGTATTAGGGTCGCGTGATACCCAAGCTGGATCCAGCTGAACCATCTCTAGATAATGTTTTGGGTCAGCTAAGGTTAAGCTGTTATCCTTACCCCACAAATGAGGACCATACAAAATATTATCTCCAACTGTTCCGGGGAAAAATATGGGTTTTTGCATCACCAATCCAATTCGGCGACGAAGTTCATAAACGTTGATTCCACGGATATCTTCCCCATCCAGGGTGATTCCTCCCCGTTGAAACTCACGTAATCGATTGATAGCATATAGCAACGTGCTTTTTCCGCTGCCAGAAGGACCAAGTAGGGTATGAATCACACCAAGGCGAACTCCAAAGGAAACACCCTGTAGAATCTCTTTATCTTGAGAGTCTTGACGGACACTTAAGCTTACATTAGTTAGTACTAGTTTCATTTTTCAAGCCCCAACAATGTTGCTCCATTACGATAGAAAATGGCATTCATCTCTTCTTTGACCACACCCAGTTCGGTACACACCTGAGTTTGGAGATCAAAGTATTTCTTCGCCCAACCGCGGGGAAACCAGCTTGAATCTGTGCCGAAAATAATCCGTTTTGATCCGACCGTGTCCAAAGCCCTAGCAAAGAGGTCTTTTAAGGATAGCGGATTGGGCATCCAGCGGATCCAATCGTTTGAACCTGAAGTGTCGATGTAGACATTCGGGCTCGACCAGGCTAAGTGCAGAAGATCTTGATAATACCCTGCCCCGAAATGCGGGATGACGAACGGAATATCTGTATACTCCTGTGCTACCTCCGCCAACGTGATGGGGCTGATTCGCGGATGGCGGATGATTCCACCAGGGCCACCCAACACACCAAAATGAATTAATACAGGCACTTTTCGGTCAGCCAATAAGCGCCAAAAAGGCTTCAACTCTGGTGATTCAAACGGAAGCGTGGTCATTGGTCCGAACCATTTATACCCGCTCAACCTGAGATCATCAAGCGCATACCGCATCTCTTCAACAGCATTTGGGGCACAGAGGTCGTGATGAGCAAAGCCCAAAAATTCTTGCGGATATTGGCGCACAACATCAGAGAGAACTTTGTTCCCTCCACCAGTCATGAAAACGACCTTTTCCAAACGATTATTGTGAACTTCCGCAGCCCAGCGCTCCCCTTGTATTTGAATACCACGCTGCTTTTTCTCAGGTTGAGGAAAGTCGAACACTTCTCGCCAATGTTCTTTTAAATCCTTAGCATAAGCTTTAACTAAAGGGTGAAGTTCCCGCCTGGCCATGCTGGTTTTTGCAGGAAAGTGAGCATGAAAATCTAGAATCCGATCCGGTTTCATGAAGAAATCCTCCTAATATTCTAAGTGCCCATTAAGATAAACTCACAATTTACAAAGGCTTATTCTAATTGGCGTCGTATTGTTCGCAACAATGTCGTTGATTTGAAACTGCTTATTAAAGTATAGCATAAGCTAACTAGATAGGAGGAATAGATTCTCTTGACAAATACTAAAAGAAACAAATTATATTGACTGACCCAGTAGGAATTATCTTTATTTGTCGAATAGCTTTGGATGTCAAAATATCAGGTTTCACTGATTATTAGAGAACGGACATATATATTCTGGGAGAAAGAGGGGATACAATGGGACTCAAAGGAAAGCTTTTGCGCATTTTTGGCATTGTTATCATCAGATGACGGAGATCTCTCAGGCTACGTACTTGACGTCCCAAAAAATATTCAGCCTAGAGGAAAGTTCTAGTGCAGTAGGACAAATTGTACAAACTATTTCTAGTATTGCGGAGCAAACAAATTTATTAGCACTCAACGCCGCTAAGCAGCTCGTGCAGGTGAATAGGGTCGAGGATTTGCAGTGGTAGCGGATGAAGTTCGTAAATTAGCTGAACAATCAAGACAGGCCACGCAAGAGATTGAAACGCTCATCTTTGGGATTCGCGCGACAATAACCGAAGCCGTTGAGGCCATGTCTCATAGTACACAAAAAGTGGAATCTGGCACTCAGATTGTGAGTAAAGCGGGTTCCGCATTCGAAGAAATTCTTCGCGAAATTGTTACAGTTGCAAAAGAAGTTGGAACTGTTGCCTCCTCGGTCGAAGAAATGGTAATAGGGAGTGAGGAGATTGTCAAGAGAATTCTACGCAAACCATTTCTTCTTCAGCAGAAGAACAATCGACTGCCATGGAACAAGTCAATGCATCGATTTATGAATTGCACCTGATGTCCCAAAAACTTCATGATTCAGTTAGTCAATTCCAACTATAGTTATAATTTATAAGTAGTCTAAACGTTTATTAACCTCTTTACGTCTATGGCATAATGAAGAAACTCCCCCCAAATCTTGCGATTAAATAAGGATTATAATGCATGGAATCCAACATTCACCCATAGGTATTATAGAAGCGATTTGGGGGTGAATTAGTGCGCATTTATGTGTTATCTCGTAGTAAGATGGTCTTTGCGTTTTTAGTTGTAATCATTGTGGGAGGACTTCTCACCGTTTCTGAGCGCTTACTTATAACCCCATCTTTGGTTCGGGCACCTGGAACTTATTATATGGCTCATACTCAGGAAAAAGTCGTTGCCCTGACCTTTGATGATGGACCTGATCCGATCGATACTCCTGATGTTCTAGATATCCTCAAAGAAAGGGAAGTAAAAGCCACCTTCTTTGTTTTGGGGCAGGCAGCCCAATCGAACCCTAATTTGTTAAAGCGTTTGGTTAAGGAAGGACATGAAATTGGCAATCATAGTTTCGACCATGATTATCAGCAGCGCCGTCTTGTAGAACAAATCAATCAAACAGACAAGGAAGTCTTCGCTGCAACTGGTACGCATACCCATTACTACCGCCCTCCAGGCGGTTTTTTATCCAAATACCAACTGGAAACCATTAAGAATAATGGCCGTGTTGTAGCCCTTTGGAGTGTAGATAGCAAAGACTGGCGTAATCCAGGCGTAAAACAAATTGTGGATAATGTTATGAAGAACGTTTTTCCTGGTTCCATTATCCTACTGCATGATGGGGGTTACCATCGTATTCAAACTGTTAAAGCGTTGGGTCCAATTATCGATGCCCTTAAAGATCGTGGTTATCGCTTGGCCACACTAAGCGAACTTAAAACCATGGATTCAGAAACTAAGTAGAGGGTTTGATTTATTCGTTTGAAATGAATCCCCTTCCTAGTACTTCACCAGCATTTTGGACAATCATAAAAGCAAAAGGGTCTACCTCACGCACGGCCTGTTTTAAGCGGCCCATTTCAGGAAGACTGACGACGCATATTATGACATTCTTCTTCTCATTTGAATAAGCACCTCTTCCATGTAAAAAAGTTGCACCCCGTCCCAAATCAATCATAATACGGTCAACTAGAGCTTCTGATTGGTCTGAAATAATTGTGATCGATTTTGATGGAACCCCGCTCTGTATAAGGTCTAGCACGCGACCATAGACGAATATCGTAACTAGGGTATAAAGCGCCACTTTTGAACCGAGTATGGCTCCCGAAATCATAATAATGACTCCGTTAATAGCAAGGGATGATGTTCCCATGGGAACACCATATTTGCGTTGAATAACTTTAGCGATGATGTCAGTACCGCCTAGGCTTCCACCAAAGTGAAATACAATCGCAGAGGAAATTCCTGAGATCACCCCTCCATAAAGAGCCCCTAAGAAAATGTCAATATTCTCCAAAGGCCGTACCCCACTTAAAAGATCTAAAAATAACGAAAAGATCGCCAATCCCCATATGGTCTTAAAGACAAAATGTTTGTTCACCTCACGCCAGCCCAAAACAAATAACGGGATATTTAGCAAAAATGTCATAAGTCCAATCGGCAACTTCAACGTATAGTAAAGGAGTAAGGTTATCCCGCCAATTCCTCCCCCGCTTAACCCCGACTGGACTATAAATCCCTGAACACCAAAGGCGGCTATGATCGCGCCGAAAGCAATTCCGAGGATTCCTCCGATAAATCTTGACCGCTTTGAAAGTTTCAAGTTATACCCTCCAATTACTCACAACAAAAGCCCCCCACCTCACATGGAGTGTCGGGAGATTTCATGGCTTCAATGCAAACTATATATTCATTATACAGACATTTACCATCTCCGTAAAGCCCGCTCTTCGGAGATCCAAAGGCTAGATATTAGACCCTTGTAATAAGCGACGAGGGAACGTTAACGTGAATTTACTTCCATGCCCGGGTTCTGATTCTAATAGAATATTTCCTTGTAGTAACATTACAAGTTCTTTCACAATTGCTAAGCCAATACCTACGCCTCCATATTTCCTTCTAACTCCGTGATCAATTTGCGTAAACCTATCGAAAATATAATTGTGGTATTCCTTCGCAATCCCAGCCCCTGTATCTTCGACGCAAATTTCAAACTGTTTTTCATTTATCTTAGTCGATATCTTAACGTATCCTTTTGTGGTGAATTTTATGGAATTCATCACAAGATTAATAAGGATCTGTTGGATCTTCATTAAGTCCGAAGTTATTGTAACATCCTTAGTATCGGGTTCTACAATAAGCTCGACACCTTTTTCGCGAGCTAGATGACGCAGCTCTTCGTACGTCTGATTAACTATCTCAACCAAGGATATTTCTTGTAGTTCTAAATTATCTTTGCCACTGTGTATTTTTGATAGTTTCATAAGATTGTCTATGAGACACAGTAACCTCATAGTACTTCTTTTTATTACTCCCAGATCGGCAAGAATCTCTTGATTAACAGGGCCATCGTCCCCGTCTTCAATTAATTGGATATAACTTAATATTGCGTGCATAGGTGTTCTTAGCTCGTGACTCATTGAAGTAATAATATCATCTTTAAACTCGCTGGCTTGAATAAGTTTTGTATTCATGACACTAAGTTCTTTGGTTCTTTCAGTTACTTTATTCTCTAGATCAGTATTCAAATCATGAAATCGTCTTATTAAGGTGATGTTTTCTAATAATGTAAATACTTGACGTATGGCGGTCAGGAAAATCGTTATAGCGAAGCCTATTAATAGAATATCAATTTTTTCATTCGATCCTAGAATGATGGTCAGTAAAAAAACTAAACTAAAATAAGGGAGTACCAGTCGTATTTTATCTGTTTTCTGGTAACCTAATGTATCTTCGGAATTAATTGTCTCTTGATCTTCAATCGCATAAATAAAGCCCGAGAAAGCTATTATCAAAATACTCAACGTCCAAAGTGGATCAAAATAGCTCCCAGATGATACATAGGAGCTTGTCAATAACGTATACGCGTAACATAAATCCCCTATCGCCTGTATTACAAAACCTACGCTCATAAATATTGCCACTCTTTTAGGAAACATATAGGTGGAACTCATGAATAAACTAATCGCACCAAATAAAAGGCCTAAATCCCCAATTGGATACCCTACTGAAGCAATGATATATAAAGTCGATTGTGATTGGCTGAAAAGTGGGCCAACGATATAATGCCAAATCAGAGTTGTCACAACAGACATTATAATAACCGTATCAAAAATAAACTTTGCCACCTGAAAAGCATGCCTTTTTTTGTAGGAATAAGTTATGGCGGCAATAAACAATATAACTTGCATGTAGCAGAAGATATCTACCCAGCCAGGAAAGGGTACGTCCACTTTTAAGAACAACTCATAGTAATCCCAGATTATTTCCGATATTAAATAACATAAATTAGCTAAAGATAATAACGACCAAAAGACTTTTTGTGTATCTTTGGACCTAAGGGTCGTAACTATCGTAAATAGTGTAGCAGTTATAACTCCAATTAAGCAAATTATATCTCCACCTAGAGTAAGAAGCCATGAATCCTGTTGCCAGTGGTAAATCCAACCATAATATACTAAAGTATATAAAATTATCAAAGGAAATCCAAGACGTTTAAGCAACCTCATTTATCTACCTCCCGCCAATGTTATTGTATGATTTTCTACGATTAAGGTGAATTCATAAGGGCTTGAACATCTTGAAGGCAGATAGAATATATTACAGGAGGGGGGATAGTTTGAAGATTTTAGTTGTTGATGATGAAGAAAACAATGTTAATTTTCTAGTCAGAAAATTAACCAAGTTAGGCTATGAAGTTTTTCAGGCTAGAAACGGCTTAGATGCCATAGATCTAGTCGATAGAGAGAAATTCGACCTAATTCTCCTTGATGTAATGATGCCATAAATTGATGGATTTGAAGTTGCTGAAAAAATAGTGAGTAATTCTCAATATGTAGGTACCCCCATCGTGTTTTTATCAGCTAGGACTTCAATTGAAAGCAAGTTAGAAGGCCTTTCATTAGGGGCAGTGGATTATATCACCAAACCTTTCGACTTTCGGGAGTTATTAGCCAGAATTCAAATTCACCTTGATAAAAACGAAGAAAAGAATCGTATTCTAGAAGATAGTATGAATTTCAAGCAGAGGGCTAACACTGACTTCCTGACTGGTTTATATAACCGCAGGTATATAGATGAACGACTTAAAAACGAATTCAACATTGATAATCGAACGACATCGTCATTGTTAATGCTTGATTTGGATCATTTCAAAAGGATCAATGACACCTATGGTCATGATCAGGGGGATTTTGTCTTAAAAAGTGTTGCCAGGCTTATTAAACAGTCGGTTAGAGACTCCGACTTTGTTGGTCGGTTTGGTGGAGAGGAATTTATTGTGGTTATGCCAGGGGCTACTAGAATAACAGCGCATTCTGTGGCGGAACGTATAAGACTTACTATAGAAAATGAGAGATTGTGGATTGATGGAAAAAGAGAATCTATCACCATCAGCATAGGTATTTCAACGTTTATAGCTGAGGAGCCAAACTATCGAACATCCGAGGAATGGATACAAGACGCTGATAGAGCGCTTTATACGGCAAAAAACGAAGGTCGAAACCGTGTTGTCTAAAACAATTTGCAAAAACCAGGGATGCTTATCAATATGATAAGCATCCCTGGTTTTTACTTTTGAAGTTTTTCTATAAACCCTATTACCTACTTCCATTTATTCCAGTTGACTATTATTGCAGATTATTCAATTGGATTTCCTTTTCTTCCACACTCGGTAAACGCCCCACCCTAGGACACCAATGATCAGGTAGGGGAATGCATACCCTATACCAACCACTAAATAATTTAGAACATTCCAAGTGCTACTAATTGTTTTCAGCACGGCATTCTCGGTTGCTTTCCAAGTTTTAATCCATGAGATAGGCTTCCAAGCGTTCTTCACATCGACATTTGCACTTTGGAGGGTGACAAGTTGAAGGCTCACAGTTGAGTAATCAACTTGATTATTCCAAAGTTTGAGCTGACCTTTCAGTTGTTCAATTTGCTGACGAATATTGCCTAGAGAGTTTTCCACTTTAAGAACGTCATCTACGGTCTTAGCTTGATTTAAGATTTCAACAAGACGTTTCTCTTGGGCCTCTAGAGTTTGCTGCCGGATGCGGGAATCGTAGTATTGGTTGGTAATGTCATTGGCAAGCAGTTGCTGATTGAGGACTTTGCCCCAAGTAGAAAGCGAATTACGTAACTCGTCAAACTTGGCAACTGGAATTTTAACCGTCATTTGAGCGGATGAATGATTATCCGTCCCGCTTTGCTGAGAAGAAACCACATACCCTCCTTGTTGTTGAACTTCGCGGATAATCAGATTAACAGCGTCATTAACAGTTCCCACTTCAAGCGTTAAATTCAAATCTTGCGTGATCTTCCGGGGAATCCCGTTATCAGCCGGAGGAATTACCACTAGATTTGGTGGAACAGGAAGGGTTTCCGTTACCTGACCCTTGGTTGAGGAGTCTGGCGTGATGTTAGAAAAGGCTTTTTTGGGAGTTACTTCATCTTTAGCAGCTAAAATTTTGTTATGTGCTCCATCATTGGCCTGGGTTCCACTCGTCTCTATCGTACCAGGTACAGGTTGGGTCATCTCTATAGATTGGGTTGATTCGTTAGAATTACCCACCTGCTGGGGAAGGTGCCATGAAGCGTTCATGGCACCTTGGCCGATGGTTACCAAGATGACTAACCCAATGACTAAAAAACCAAGTTTCAAGTGTCTAATTCCACTTAGGGCACCTAACTTTCTGCAAATATGATGGGTGATACTTACATTACCCATTACAGGCGCCCTATTCAATTCTTTGTCACAAGCGATTTTTTCTAGCGCCTTTTGCTTGATGCTTTCTTTAACTTGTTTGTTCGACTCTGAATCTACTTTAATTGTATGGAAGAACGCCTTCATCCGTTCGATATCACCATCCTCTTCCCAGAGGGACGTCAAATCCGTTCTCTTTATAAACCTTTTCATCAGCCCACACCTCCTCTGTCCGGGCTCCCCTGGTAGATTTTACGAAACCCTTTCTTCGCCCGGTATAAAAGGCTGTCTACTGCCTGATGAGTTGTCCCTAGGATCTCTGCAACTTCTCCGGCGCTAAACCCCTCTATCAGACGGAGTTGTATAACATTGACCTGTTGTGGAGAGAGCTTTGTCAAGGCTTCCCCTACACTTAGAAGAGTAGCCCATGTCTCACTCTGATCGCATTCCTGAGGCAGGGGGTTAGGTATTTCGTCTAAGGCCATTACGGGAGTACGTTTATGGGTCCGATAATAATCAGCGATTTGATGAGTAGCAATTGTTAGTGCCCATGACTTTAGCGCAGTTTCCTTTTCCATATCCTTTAACCCTCGCCATACTTTCACGATGATTTCGGCGGTAACATCTTCTACATCTGGTTTAGGTATGCGGATCGATACATAACGGAAGATTAAGGGAAACAATCGTTCATAGATTTCATCAAAGGATGAATCGGCCTCCACTCAGTCGTCAGCCTCCTACTTTCTCAACTTAATAATCATTCTGGTTATTAAAGATGTCTATTTATTTCTATAGACGTATTTCAGAAGCGTTTTCTGATGCTACCAACCTCTAAATTGTAAAATATTAAAAATTTTTAAGATAATTAAAAAGGATGCCATTATGCCGATAAGGACAAAATGTCATCCCAGAGGATTTACATTATAAAAGCATTAACTACTTAATTTAAATAAACCATTTGTCTTTCTGTGAGTAGATTCTTGATTAGTCTTAACAAGTTTTAGCGCCAAATCGACAGCATTAAATACATCAACCGCATATCCGTCGGCCTTAATTGCTTGCGCAAAATCCTGGGTGGCTGGATTTCCACCAATAATTATCTTAACATTATTTCGTAGTTCTCTACGTTCCAGTTCTCTTATTGTCTCAGACATCATTACTAAAGTGGTAGTGAGCATGGCAGACATGGCCAGAATATCTGGTTGATGGTCAATAATTGCTTCTACGAAGTCCTCAGTTTGGACATCAATTCCAAGATCGATGACTTCTAACCCTGCGCCGCGAAACATCATGACAATTAGATTTTTCCCAATATCATGTAAATCACCGGCCACAGTCCCAACAACCACTTTACCGAGTGAAGCTTGTTGTGGATTTGACAAAAGAGGTTTTAACACGTGCAATCCCGCATGCATGGCTCGTGATGCAATTAATACATCAGAAATATAAATAATATTATCACGAAATTGCCCACCAATAACCTGCATGCCAGGCAATAGTGCCTTTTCAAAGATCATTCGAGGACTTATACCGTTCTCGATGGCCAGTGAAGTAAGTGTCTTAACCCTGTTTGCCTGCCCTTTTAATAGAGCCCTAGTTATTAATTCCAACTCTGAACTTAACACAGAACCCACTCCTTAGTAAAAGCATACTTTATAGAGCATGTTGTTTGAACCTACTTGGTGTTATTCCCTCATGTTTCTTGAAGACCCTAGTAAAGTAGCCCGGATCCTCGAAACCGCTCTCTTCAGCAACCTGCATAACGTTATACTTCGGGTTCTTTAACATTATCTTGGCTTCTTCCACCCTTACTTGAGTGAGGTATTCCATCAGAGTGCACCCCAGACCCTGTTTGAAAATTCGACTTACATAGCAAGGGCTGAGATAAACTTCCTGTGCGATATCGTCAATGGTTAGCTTATGTCGGTAATTTCGGCGAATGAATTCAGCTGCTCTTTGAACTGCTTGCAGATTTTTTTGGTCTTTATTATTTTCTAAATGGTTCATAAATGTTTCCAACATATTTTTGGACCAGAGACATAGTTCATCGGAAGTCGACATCTCAAGCAGGTCTTGATAAAATGAAGCATTTAACTGTAGGATAGAACTTAATTCAGCGCCTCCATCCACGGCAGCCCTCGAGATGATGACCACTAGTTCCACTATTCTAGTCTTTACAGTATCGACATGATCCGAATTTACCTCCATAATATCAACCAATAAGTTTTCAAGAAGTCGTTGGGCCTCTCGTTTTTGCCCATTACGCACCATCGACTTTAGTTCATGTTCCTTGTCCAAGGAATTCATACTTATTGCTCGTGATTCAATCGTGCTCACGGCAATTTCAGCACGTTTGCGAGCCTGTATTTCTTCAGCTAGTCTGGCTTGTTGGGCAGAAATTTGTCTTCTTTGATCCAATACAGTCAGGCCACTTTGCATGATTTGATTAGCGACCATAAACAACAAATCAGCTGCTGCTTGGACTTTATCGCTTGACATTACTTCTAATTGGGCGGCAGACCATTTGACTGCAGAAACGTCTACATCAAGTCCCTTTACCATTTCCTCGATTTCTTCGAGAAAGTAATCTTCTGGCTCCCACATTAGTACCTGCCCACAAATAATAGAGCCTATGTGATGATCTATTAAAATTGGTGCAGCCCACATTATTAAGCCAGCATGACACCTGAAAATATAAGGTTCACCATATTTAGCAGCTTCGTTGCAGGCACGTGCATATGAACGTTGACATTTTTTTGTCCCATTGATGTCAGATCTTATCATTTCGCAAAAGCGACAGTCCTTAATCGCATGATCGGTGGATATAAGTGTATTTCCCTTATTGTCAACGAGAATTGCTTTCAATCCAGTTGACTTCGAAAACGAACATAACATTTTATCTAGGAGATTCCGACCAACTAGTTTCTCGAGCCATTGGGATTCCGTTTCTTGAGGAACGTTTCCTTCATGCATTTTACCACCTCCGAAGCTAGCGCCACACTTTGCCAAGTGCGCATATACGAATAAAACTCCAGACACTGATTATAAGAGCAAATGCGGAGTTAGAAACAAACTTCGATTGTAATTAAATTCATACTTTCTATATTATATCATAGGGATAGATTGTTTTTGTTCTGTATAGAAAACTTATAATAAGGAAAAAGCGCTCAAATCTCTGCCAGGTTTTATAAAATAAGCCTAGGGAGACTTGAGCGTCATAGGTGTTTTTACAGGAGTTATTTATTAAGAAAGTTCTTATTTAGCAGCAGATTCAATAGATATGTCATATTTTTCCGGGTCAAACTTATCCTTTGTACTATTTCTTATCATAGTTTGAATAAATTCAGCTTCGTCATCAGGGACTGATCTTAATTGTTTTTCTAGAATGTCAAGATATTTGAGCTCCTTAGCATCAAGCACTACTAAACCATCTTGAAAAGCAGATCTCAATTCTTTAATCGTTGCAGATGCGGCAATTTTTGTGCGTTCAAAGTGAGTTTTCCCCTTCAGAATCTCTGCACTCAATTTTAGGACGACCCTAGGGTCTAAGACATAGGCCTGGGGATCATATTTGCTGTCTGATTCGCAAAGAATATCTCGCATTTCAAGCGCCGATCCACGTGATGAAGCAACGTTCATCATTCTACAATCATAGACCAGTTGCTCGAGGTATACGGTAGGTGCCATTCCACCCAGCAATCTTACGTTTTCTACGGACTCGTTACTCCAGCAGTCCGCCAAGCAGCCAGCGATATTTCCAACGGAACTGGAGTGGGCACAAGCAGCTGTTCTTCCTTCCATGGAGATAGGTGTTCCTGTGATCGCTTTAAGATAAACTCCTTCGTAACCACAATCTTTGTCTGGTCCAACAGCACCGCGTTCCACGGCCACTAATGTTCTAACCGCACACATGACTCTATCAATCGCAGCAAAAACTTTCGGAATAAAATTCTTGTGGGCCATTACCATAGAGGTGTTGGCAAATCCACAGGCTGTGTCTCCGGAAGCTATACAATTTGTTTCGGTCGAAATTTTTACAATTTCATCCCATAAAATAGCCATATCTCGACAGCCTACAACTCCTAAGGAAAATAAAGCTTTAGGTAAGTCGCAATTCATAACGGCCTCATCGTGCAGATGTTTTCCTCCAATTGATTCAATCGCCAAGAAGTCTGCTCCTGCATTAGCGCAGCCTCTGAACGTGTTAATCACATTGTCCCAATGTTCACCATGGTACATATGTTTAAGAGTCTTACCTTCTCGAACATCGACAACTGTCATTCTTAATAGACTTTTTAAGCCAAACTTGGTTTCGTATTCGTTCATGACCCCTTTTACAACTTTGGTAACATCTATGCCCCATTGAGGATTAAAGGTGCATGGAGGCAGAAGCTCAATTTCGATTATAATTCCTGGTGAGAGAAGCTCATGTGCTTTGGAACAAATACCGTGTATCATCTCTTCATACTGGGACAAAACTTTCGGCATGGTTTCTTCATTTATTAACATAGTAGGAAGAGTAAGGTTAATTTCCGGATAAACAGTTCCACCACCAATGACCATTCCGTTTTTACATACGACAGGTTTCTTAGCCTGGCCGTAAACGAATTCATCTAAATTAGTGTAAGTGAGTTCATTGAATTGAAGATTTGCCACAATAGTCCCTCCTAACAATTTATAATTTAACGTGCCACCATCGTAGCATCTAGTAACAACTTGGCAACCAATTCTACCGCTGCAGCAGCATCCCCTGCATAACCATCAGCACCAATTTGATCCGAGAATTCTTGAGATATTGGAGCACCACCAATAACGACCTTTACTTTGTCACGTATGCCTTGTTCTAAACACTCATCAATAGTTGATTTCATGGCTAGCATTGTTGTCGTAAGCAAGGCTGATAGGGCTAATATTTTGCCATCGTTTTCCTTGATTGCTGCAATAAACTCTTCTGGAGAGATATCCACACCTAAGTCAATGACCTTATATCCTGAACATTCAAGCATCATACCAACTAAGCTTTTTCCGATATCATGCAAGTCACCTTTAACTGTTCCAATAACAACCGTACCCTTATTGGTCATCTCACCGCCTGCTAGCAGTGGTTTAACCAGCTCGATGCCTGCATTCATTGCACGAGCGGACATTAGCACTTCCGGAACAAACATATCATTGACCTTAAAACGTTGACCGACAACATTCATTCCACCAATAAGTCCTTCATTGATAATCACAAGTGGTTCGATATTTGCACTAATCGCTTGATTTGTCAGAACTCGAACTTGTTCGTCATCGCCCTCAATTACAGAATTGCCCAATGATGTTAAATCAAACATATATATCCTCCTAAAAATTATTTTTAGATTTACATTTATCAAAATGTATCCTGCACAAAATTCCTTGGATCATTACACTTTGTTTAGAGATCACTTCCCCCCTGTTTCTTTACTTTGTTCGTTTAGATCTAATTCTCGTGATTTTCTTGTTTTAAGTTGAATGTTCTAAAAGTTTGGATTTGTTTTACTAATCATAGTTTAGTCTTTTAAAGCCTTATTCTCTATGGAATTTCTTGTTTTATCTTGATAAATCTTAACCTGTTGCATTCCACTAAATAAAAAAAGGTTAATAGTAGAGAGTAAAGATAAGTAAAAATATTATAAATTATAGGCTTTCAATAACTATTTCAATCTTAGGCAACCTTTTATGTAACTGGCCGGTTTAGTGATAAGTGATCGAAAATCCCGATAAACATAGGATAATCCATGGTAATCTAAATCAATTATCATTAAGCTTAGTTAAAAAGGTGGAAGCAGGATAATTAGAGTACATGATCATGGGAGGATGGGGCTTTTGGTAAAATTCGATATAGTCTCGGGATTTTTAGGTGCCGGTAAAACAAGCTTAATTAAAAAAATCCTTAAATCCCTTGATAGTGATGAAAAGATTGTATTAATAGAAAATGAGTTTGGTGATGTCAATGTCGATCGTGAGGTCCTAGATGTAGAAGGCTTTGAGGTTTACGAATTATCCAATGGGTGTGTCTGTTGCAAACTCAAGGGAGATTTTCTTCTTACCCTGAAGCAAATCTTAAATCAAAAAGTAGATAGAATAATCTTTGAACCGTCCGGAATATTCATATTAGGCGAGATATTGGACCTTTTTAAGGATCCAGAGATTTCAAACAAATGTGTTATCAACTCTGTGACAACTGTTGTGGATGCCCAAAACTTTTCTAAGCATATACAAAGCTACACTGGGTTCTTTAAAAGTCAAATTTCGTGTGCATCTACTTTAGTTGTTAGTAAATCACAGTCCTTTGAGGCTGAAGAACTTTCCAAGCTTGAAGCGGAGTTGCGCTGGTTAAATGGGACTGCGAAGATAATCTCAAAAAACTGGGTGAATTTATCTAATCAGGAAATTACGAGTATTGTAACTGATAATCTTGACTATGTTCAATATAAAGATGCACACGTGTCCAAGCATGGTTTTGAGTCAGTGGGACTTAAAAAACCTAGAGACCTGTATTTTAAGGAATTGGAGAATATCCTTAAAAAGTGTAAAGATGGCTTTTACGGCAATGTAGTTCGGGGCAAAGGAATCATTAAATCGGAGCAAAATTTCCTTGAGTTTAATTATGTAGACGGACATTATGCTATATCCGAATCAACCGGTATCTCAGAAATGGTCAGTTTTATAGGAAAGAATCTAGAAAAAGAAACACTTATTGCAGCCTTTCAGTAAGGAAGCAATAAGTGAGCAAGAATATAAGGACAATAACACGTCATTAAGCCCACCCATCGGAAATCTGTTTTCCTAGGGTGGGCTTTTTCTATATAAAATGCGCCAATATAATTGGCGAGTCCATTAACTCAATCGTTCTAAGTACATACTGTCCATGAAATAGTTGGAGAAAGTAGAACTACCGCCCAATTCAACATGGCTAATCTTTCTATATAATTCTTCAGCCATAGTCAGCTCATGGTGATCTAGTAAAGCCCGTATTGCGCCTACATGAGCGGCATTGCCAACCATTTTTATTCTTTCAGAAGGGATATCTGGGACAAGACCAATATTCAAAATGTTGTGGGGTTTGAGATACGTAGCAAAGGTTCCGGATAACGTCACCGAATCTAACTCTGGGACGGTTATGCCTGCCATTTCAACAAGGGTTTTGATCCCTGCACAGACAGCACCTTTAGCCAACTGTAATTCTCCGATGTCTTTTTGATTTAAGGTCACATCAAATCCTTGGTCAATGCCATACGTTAAGACAAATTCACGCCCTCTTTCACCCATTCGAATTCGCTTAACAAGCTCTGGTGAAAGATCTTGCGCTCTCTCAGGGTCAACGATTTTCCCTTGTTTGTTAATGATCCCAGCCTTTCTCATTTCATCGATCCCCTCAATAAGACCCGATCCACAAATTCCGATTGGTTCTTGACCTCCGATTACTTTACAATTCACTCCATTTTCGGTGATGGTAATCCCTTCAATGGCTCCCTGTTTTGCTCTCATTCCATGGATAATGCCTGCACCTTCAAAAGCTGGTCCAGCCGCAGTAGAACAAGCCATCATCTTATGTTTAGTTTTTAAAAATAGTTCGCAGTTGGTTCCGATGTCAATTAGCAAATGATTACCTGATCCAAGAACCGAGGGGGCTCCGACTATGGCCCCAACAGTGTCTGCACCAACAAAACCTCCTATATTCGGTAAGAGGAATACTTTCCCTTGCGAATTAATTTCAATTCCTAATTCTTTCGCTGTAAATTCCAGTGGTTTGTTAGTAACGGAAACAAACGGTGATACCGCTAGATGAGCGACTTCTAAACCAATAAAGAGATGATGCATTGTCGTGTTGCCAACAATCGTCATCTTAAAGATCTCATTATTACGCACATCTGTTTTGGCAAAAAGCTCTTCCAGCAAGTGATTTATAGTTCTCCTAATGGCGCTGCCTAGAGACAAAGTATTCTCTTGACTTTCTCGAGCAAAGGTAATACGAGAAATTACATCTGCACCATAAACGGTTTGTCCATTTTCAGCAGAAACAACTTTCATTACTGTTCCCTGGTTCAGATCGATCAAGGCCACCGCCACACTAGTAGTCCCAATATCGACTGCGACACCGTATAACCTATTTGTCGTATCCCCTGCTTCAATATCTATTACTTCATCTTTTGTAACGGTTGCGGTTAGGGCGAATGCATCTGCTCTTAGAACGTCTGAAATCGCATTAAGAGCATATAGACTTGTTTTGTTATAGCTCCTATTTGTGGCAGAGTCAAGAGCATCTACAAAACGGTCCCAGTCTCCGCGTTCATCGTTTAGAGTGGGCTCGCTGATTTTTACATGCACCTTTTCGAAACCCGGATCTAAGCTATTCGCTTTCATATCCTGAAGGACACCTTCTTTGCGATCCTGACTTTCTAAAAAATCAAGTTCAATAACCATGCCCTCTTCAGGTATCACTGAACAAGCGAGACGTACACCAGCTATTATTTCAGTTTCATTGAGATGCTTTAAATCGAGGTCGCTTGGCAGAGAGACGAGGTTTCCTTTTATCCGTACTTTACATTTGCCGCAAGTTCCTTTGCCATTGCAAATATTTTGGACGGGTAATCGATGTCGAACAAGCGCTTGCATTAAAGTTTCATTTTCTTCCATTGTCATGGAACGGTTGGGGAGTATCGTTATTTCCATAATTACCTCCTAAAAGAGTATTATCCCCTTCCCTAAATTGAGAAGGGGATCATTATTCATGTCTAGCCTCTAGCCTAAGAACTCGAATTGCTTGTTACGAAATGCCTTGAGATATTTTACACAATAATCGTCTCTGCCAGCTAATGTCTCAGCCGTAATCAAGCTTGCCATCATCATTTTGTCCAAGGGGTTAATGATGAGAGCATCCAACCCTTTGCCAATAGCCATAATAGCAAAGGCATGGTTCATGAACTTCCGTACTGGTAGTCCATATGACACGTTTGATAGTCCGCAAATTGTATGAACCCCTTTAAACCGCGTCATGATAGCTTCAACGGAATTTATAAATTCCACAGCAAAGGTGTTGTTTGTAGAGACTGGTTGAACCAAGGGATCTACATAAATGTTATTGAGCGGTACATTGTTTTTGACGAGCCCCTCAATGAGTTTTTCGGCAATTTTTAGGCGAGCGTCCATGGTTTCAGGCATACCCTCGTCACTCATACAAAGTGCTACAACTTTTAAGTCAGTTCCTGCAACGACAGGGATCAACGCATCGTAACGTTCTTTTTCCAGTGAGATTGAGTTAATCATTGCAATCCCTTTGTGTACAGACAGGGCAGCCTCGATTGCTTTTGGGTCGGGGCTATCTATGCAGCAGGGTGCATCAACTACCTCTTGAACCGTTTTCACAAGCCATTGCAGATATTCTGGCTCCTTACCAACAAAGATACCAGCGTTAACATCAATATAATCTGCGCCAGCTTCAAGTTCATCCTTAGCCACCTTTTGGATATATTCGACATCTTGCGCTTTGATAGCTTCCCCAATGGCTTTACGACTTGCATTAATTAATTCTCCAACAACTAACATGTCTTTTCCTCCCTCTATTTAACTAAAAATTTACATTGACCCATCCATTTTTGAATTTTATTTCTTCGATATTATCATTTTAGTCTTATATTGTATCGTTTCATATGGATTTTTTTGCTTTATATTGATTTATCTTAACATTTTGACTGCTTAAAACTCTCTGAAAAGTGATCCGATATATGGTATCGGGTAATTACAGCTTTCTAAAGGCTTCTCTCGCTTCTTTGATGGTTAAGGGATTGGCAGAAGAAATGACCCCCTCTTTATGTTTTAGGATCTCCCATAGATGGGCAATGCGAGGTAAGCGCAAAAATGCACCGCGAATGAGTACTGGATCAGAAAAGATATGTTCGGGTGTCCCTTCAATTACTATTCGACCTTCTTGCATAACATAAGCGCGGTCACAATAAATCGGGACAATATCGACTTCGTGAGTAGAGATAATGGTGGTTAATCCCTTGTTAACTTGCAATCCTTTTAACGTAAGCATCAAGTCTGCTGCAGTTCGAGGATCAAGACCGGCCGTTGGTTCGTCAAGTACGATGATGTCGCAGTGCATGGCTAACACACCCGCGATGGCGACTCTCTTCTTCTGGCCATAACTGAGCTGATGAATGCTATGATTCCGTTGTTCCCACATTTTACATTGTTTCAAAGCAGATTCAACCCGTTCCTGAATCTCTGAGGCGGACAATCCTAAATTTTTGGGGCCATAGGAAACGTCCTCATAGACACTAGCCGCAAATAGCTGGTCATGGGGATCCTGAAAAACCATACCAACCTGAGTAAATACCTCATTTTGATGCCACTGGGATAAATTTTTTCCTTTTAAAAGAACACTTCCGGAACGTGGTTTTAATAGCCCGTTAAAATGCTGAAAAAGGGTAGTTTTACCGCAGCCATTGGCTCCTAATAGCGCGACACATTCTCCTGAATTTACGGAAAAATCCACACCATGTAAAATTTCCGTTCCGTTCGGATAGGCAAATGCTAAATTTTGTGTCTCCAATATCACCACAATGTCACCCTCAAATTCCTATTGGTTATTTTCGTGCATTATCTTCCAATGACCCAGCTCCCTAGGATAATTATTAATCCTAAACCCGATACCAAGAGGTCTTGTTTTCTTAGAACAAGATCATGATGAACGGAAATTTCTCCATTATATCCTCGGCATCTCATGGCTTGCCATAACCGAACACTTTTATCAAAGACTCGGATAAACAAAATCCCACCGATTGCACCGATTGATTGGATGGTTCGCCACCATGTACCATATCCTAGCCGCATATGTTGGGCCTTTTGCAGGCGTTCCAATTCGTCTAATAATGTGAACAATGACGAATAGGCTAAGGTCATGATTTCAATGACTAATTGCGGCACCCTAAACCAAGCAAGGGCTTGAATCCACTCCTGAACGGTTGTTGTAAATGTTAACACAGACATCACACTAATTCCGCCGAAAATTCGAGCTGCAAATAATGACCCTCGCATTAATCCTTCATGATATCCAATTAAGTGAAAAGAGAAGATATTCCATTCAAACCAAGGGGTGTGCCCATTGATGAAGATTTGGGTTGCCCCTACAAAAATTGCGAGGAAGAGGATCGGGCGTAATCGCCGCCATAACAAATGCCCACTTACCCCGACTAAGTTCAAGAGCAGAATGCTTAAGATGCCAAAACAAAATGGCAAAAGCCAAGAACGTGTACTTGTAGCAGCAAGCAAACCAGCGACAGTCAGAAACAATTTGATACGTCCGTCCACGTGAGATAATTTCGTCACCGGATTTGGATCTCTTATTCCCGTCGCTAGCATGGATCTCCCCTCCTCATCTATCAAGGTATCTGTGACTAACATAGAAATTTCTTAGAATATCTTATTACCGTGGACATTAGTTATTATAAAGTTCTCGCGGCGGCTTACCTGGTTATATTGATTATTGTTTCTGAATATTACTATGGCTTTCAGTTCGTCCGAAAAGGTCTCGCCAAGTATATCCAATCACAAATCCCGCAACCGCGCCCCCGATAGCAAACATAAAAAGTAAAAGATCTCCTTTATTAGTATTTATGAGAGGCGGACGTTCTCCTGCACCCACTTCTGACGCATATTTCTCTGCGACTGCATTGACATGTGTATCTGCTCCAGGCATAGCTGGAGCATGTACCCCGAGATAAATAATGATTCCAAGGAACAAAACCAAAAACCCAGATTTCCATACTTGTTGTTTCACTCTTTTTCTCCCCTTTCAGAGAGAACTGAGCTCGCAGCTGTTTCTGAATTCGCCCTTTGATAGTTGTCGGATGCTGGTAAGACGTGAAGCAACATTAAAATGTCTGGTCGATGTTCGGCGATATATTTCAGAACCAAGCCTGTAAAAATCCCTTCCAGAATAGCCAAGGGCCATTGGGTGGGAATGAACACAGTAAAAATAGCTAAGAAAACTTCGCTAAAGGGATGAGTCCCATGAATAGCCAAAGCCAATTGCGTGGATGTTCCAACGTAAATTGCTATATCCCCAATTAATCCAGCAACAAATCCTGACCAAAAGAGATTGAGCCTAATCCGACGCAATCCCCAAAAGAGTCCCCACCCTACCCAACCCCCGAAAACGCCCATGGTGAGGGTGTTGGCTCCAAGCGTTGTCAATCCGCCATGAGAAAAGAAAAGGGCTTGAAAAAGAAGGGCGATAAGACTCATTAACGTTGCGATAGCAGGCCCCAATAGAATGGCTCCCAAAGGTGTCCCACCTGGATGGGAACAGGTACCAGTCATTGGGACTGGAATCGGAAGAAGCGAGACAAGGAAAATCCCTGCTGTCATGACCCCTGTTAATTGCTTCATCATCGGGAGTTCTCGGCTTTTTTTAGCAAGGCTTCTAGCTCCGGCGGCCACAAAAGCACTTGCGCCAACCCAATACGCAATGGCGTAGGGAGCTGGTAGCATTCCCTCAGCGATATGCATCAATCACGCCCCCTTTCAACCTTAGAGTAGAATCCCTTTAGCCCATCAATGAGCCGTTGCATGGCTGGAGTATCTTTAATCGCAACTCGGATGAAATTCCCTGACAGACCTGCAAAGCTGGCACAATCCCGCACTAGAACCCCTTGTTTACCCAAATGTTGGATCAAGGCACCCGTTGTGGGGTTCAAAACCTCAATTAAGGCAAAATTAACTGAACTTGGCCAAAGTCGTAACTCTAATAAATTAGCAAGTTCAAATTCTCGGTAGAAATAGGAGCGACTCTCTCTCAGCTTTTCTCGAACGCTATCCGGGTAGTTTAAATCTTCTAGGGATGTGATTCCGGCTTGTTGAGCAAGCACATTTACGGACCAAGGATCTCTGTATTGCTCAAAAAGAGTAAGTAGAGACGGATGCGCAAAGAGTGTGCCTAAGCGTAATCCTGGCAAACTGTAGAACTTTGTCAACGAGTAAAGTACGATGAGGTGTTCGTTATTTTTAAGATATACGCGAGTAGATTCGCGTGACTCGTCAGGAAGAAAGTCAACGAAGGACTCATCAAACAAGATGCGACATCCTAATTCTTTGGTAAGCGTTAGAATGTATTCAAACGTGTCTTTTTGGAGGACACTGCCTGTCGGATTATGGGGAGAGCAAAGAAAGAGTAAGTCACAGCCTTCTAGGTATCTCCTCCACTCTCGGTCCACTCCACCCTCACCACGGGTGTTTTCGTGGTCTCCATTCCTTCGATTAAACTTGGCCCAGCCCTCAGGTCCTAGTGGAATATAGCTCACTTCCGAACCGGTTGAACGCGCAGCCCGTTCGTATTCACTAAATGTCGGAATAGGAATTGCTACTTTTTTAGGTTTTAACGCTTGCACGATTGTGAATATTAATTCACCAGCGCCGTTACCAACCATAATTGAGTCGGCAGGAAGCCCCAGATGATTAGAAAGCGCTTTCCTCAAGTCCATACTCTCGGGATCCGGATAATTTACAATATCCTTCATGCCTTGTTGCAAGGAAGCCCAAACCTTCGGTGGCGGTCCAAAAGGATTGATATTTGCAGAAAGATCAATCAACGAACTGGAGCCATATAATTCTTGGGCTCTGCGCAAATTTCCACCATGCATAGTCTCACCCCGCATTTTCTGTAAAATTGGATTTTATTGCCACAACTCCGCCACCGTGACTATTGAAGAGATCGAGGAACGTAGGGCTAAACCGTTGCTCTGCTTCAAGGCGTAAATGTAGCTGTGAATCCCGACTTAAAAAGCCTTCTTGCGGAAATACCCCGGCAAGCAATGTACCGCTGTGAGCAGTAATAACACCTAGCCCCCCATTTTGACGAACCCATGCCAAGAAGAGTTCAAACGAGGATTTCGGATTTATTTCCAGATTACACCGAGCACTGATTGTTCCAGCCGTCGCTAATTTTTCCAAATCGATTTGTTCTATTCCTTCACGGGCCAAACAATAGGCCCTCTCAATTTCAATTTCAAAGTGCCGGTAGTGTTCAGCTAACCCCGGCCGAGCATTGAAAACTCTTGTATCAATTGTTCCACCCCAATCTAGGGCAAGAAATAAGGCGGGGAGCGAAGGCCCGAGTACAAAATGGTTATGTCGTTGAACATGTTCTATCTCGGTGATACCCGGAAACATGACGCTATCGCTCGGTTCAATCTGTAAAGCAAGCTGAGCCAATCGCTCGGGAGCAGGGTCTTCTCCAAGGGCCGTTAGTGTGGCTGCCGCTACGGCAGTAATGTCAGCAGTAGAGCTTGCCATTCCTTTTCCCTCAGGAAGTTGCTGTAAAAATTCCACCTTACCGCCCAACCTGGGAAGATCCAGATCTTCTTTAAGTAATTCTAATACTTGGAGAGCTTTAGTTTTACGCAGCGGAAGATCCCAACCTGGTGTATGCACGTTCAATGCCACCCTTGCTTCCGAAAAACGGTCAATGGGACAATCCACAAGAAATGGAACTCCTTTTCGTGCTCCCTGCACCCATTCTCCGCACGTCCCCGGACACCGGGCCAATCCGACAGCGAAATCCATTAATATTCAATCCCCCTACGACTGCTAACGCCCTTAGCAAAAGGATGCTTTAGCAAGTTTAGGTCCCACCAATTGTCTACTAGAGATTCTAAAAATTCAGGCATCCCTCGCCCTGTCAGAATCCATTCTAGAGAAGTATTTGTCGACAAGAGTTCTTGTACAAGATCCAAACTTAAAAAACCGCGATTCAGGGCATGACTTACTTCGTCTAAAATTATAACATCATAAGATTTCGCCCTGACTTCACCTAGCACAAAATTATACGCTTGGTTAACCAAGTCCAAAGCGATCTCCGGATCCCGGTTTTGCCGAAAACACTCCCCACAGCCCGTACAGTGTTTCAGACCCGTTCTAATCATACCCGCCCAACGACAACCCACGCCAAATTGAATGAGAGGTACCCCTAAACGGTAAAGACCTGTTAGTTCACCACTGTAGGTGCTCCCTTTTAGAAATTGTACCATCAGAACGCGTTTCCCTTCAGTATAAGCCAAAAGGGCTTCTCCGATGGCTGACGTCGTTTTCCCTTTACCTTGGCCAGTATAAACAGTGATCATACCTCGCTTCTCCGAGAACGTGACGCAAACCAATGTTCAAGTAGTCCAGGCTGTCCTGAAAAATGAAGGTGTAAGTACGAAGCGACAATGTTCTCTCGCGCATAACCCTCCATACGATCGGCTTTGCCTCCTTTGAACAATTCATAAGCGGATGGAAAGTCTTTTTTATAAGTCACACGCGAATAGTGAAACTCATGCCCTTGAACTGTTGTCCCACGGGGACCCAGGAAATTATCCTGGCAAAAGACTCCTTCACGATACCCAATCCCTTGTAAGCGTTTTGTCATTTCCGCTTTCATGGGAATGAGACCTGCCAAGGGGACTTCGTTTCCCTCAAAGTCCGTTATAGACTGTCCAAGGTACATATACCCTCCACATTCTGCATAGATCGGCTTTCCACTTTTCGCATAGTCTCGAAGTGATTCTAGAAAGGAAATGTTGTTACTCAAATGGTTTAAATGAAGCTCTGGAAAACCACCACCTATAAAAATGCCGTCAAGGTTTTGGGGTAGAAATCGGTCGTGCAAAGGGCTAAACGGAACAATTATACAATTCAAGCGCTCTGCTAAGTCTAAAGCATCTTGGTAGTAAAAAAGGAAGGCCTCATCGTGCGCTAAGCCTAGGCGAAATTTACCACTTTGAGCTAACGTTTGAGCGGTCATTGAATGCAAGTTAGTTTTTGTTTCTTCAAAAAGAGATTCAAGAAGATTAGGTGCGTTACGCATAATGGTTTCAACTTGCTCTAAATCGACGTGTTTGGTTATCAGTTCCGAAAGTGTGTCGATAAAGCCTTCCAATAGTCCACCCTCTCCCACAGGAACCAATCCCAAATGCCGTTCCGGAAGATGGAGGGCCCCTTCTTTCGGAAGAACTCCAAGGACGGGGATCTGAAGATCACTAAGGGCTTCTCTTAGTATTTTTTCTTGGGCGGGGGATTTTACGCGGTTAAGGATTACCCCTTGAAGGTTTACTTGAGGGTCAAAAGAGTTAAATCCGTGGACTAAGGCAGCCACGCTGCGAGACATGGAGGATGCATCGACAATAAGGATAATGGGAGCATGAAGGAGTTTCGCAACATCAGCCGTACTTCCGAAACCAGCCGTTCCACTCATACCATCGAACATGCCCATGACACCCTCAATCACCGCCCAGTTCTCTTCAGAACTCTGAGCAAAGACGGAAGGGAGATGCTCACCCAACAGCCAGCGATCTAGATTGCGGGAAGCTCTACCTGTAGCAGCCGCATGATAACTAGGATCAATATAATCCGGCCCAACCTTGTACCCTTGGATTGGTCGTCCGCGTTTTTTTAAAGCCGCCATCAAACCGGTAGCAAGGGTAGTTTTACCTACTCCGCTATGCGTTCCCGCTAGGACAATTCGAGGAATTCTCATACCGTCTCTCCCCTCCTGTTTTTATCTTAATGTGCAGAAGTATTCAGATTTAACCTGCTATAAAAGCTAATAATAAAGCTGGGAAAAGAGATAACCAAGTCGCTGTTCGAACTAAGTATCGACAGTGAACAATGTCGAGGGCATTGACTGGATGAAGTATTTCACCCATTTCCGCGCGATGATGAGTCTGACCATGGTAACAATTAATGCCACCTAAACGAATTCCGAGTAACCCAGCAACGACACTTTCCGGATTCCCGCCGTTAGGGCTTGGATGTCCTGCGGCATCACGTTTCCACATTTGATAGGCATGGCCTACGGGCATTCGACTTAGCCAACCAGCCAAGAGTAAGAAGGGAACTGATAACCGTGCTGGAAGGTAATTCGCCCAATCATCCGTTCGGGCAGAGAACCAACCAAAATCCTCATAGCGTTCATTTCGATAACCAACCATCGAATCTAAAGTGCTGATCGCCTTGAAGGTCATGGCTAGTGGTGCACCGCCGAGGGCTGCATAAAAAAGTGGAGATAAAATCCCATCGACAAAGTTTTCAGCAAGTGTTTCGACCGTTCCTCGTACGATCTCCCCTTCAGAAAGATTCTCCGTGTCCCGGCTAACCAACCAAGAAAGCCGCTTCCGGGCCGCGTCTAAATCTCCTTGTTTTAAAGGAGCCAGAACACTTTGCCCTGCATCTAAGAGGGATTTTCCAGCCAGTGTTGTAAAGACTAGATACACACTAACAACCAGTCCCAGCAAGGGATGGAGTTTGTTCGCTCCCCATAGAACAAGTAACGTCAACAGATAAGTCCCACCTACTACTAGGAACGTTAAAAGGACACCGTTTCTGCGGCGTTTTGCGGGGGACCCATGATTAAGACGACGTTCCAAAAAGGCTATGACATTTCCAATCCCCACGACAGGATGCGGCCAACTACGAGGGTCTCCTAGGACTTGGTCGAGAAGAAATCCGATGAAGACAGTGACAGGGAGTACTATTGAGAAAACTTTATATGCTTCCGTCATTTCAAATTACCCGGTCTTTCCCCTCGTTAGGTTCGTTGAAACTTGCCAAATCACTTGGCTTCGTATCTGCCCCCAACCCCATGATAGCCCGTACGCGCTCGAGATCCACACTCTGACGTACTAAGTCTGCTAACTCATTGAACGCTGACTCTCGTAGCGCTGCCTGAGAGAGTGTCGCTTCAACGGGTCTTCGTTGACCTCTGCGTTCCCAGAGCCACATTAAAAGTGCTGTCCGCAAACGATCATTATCAAAAATCCCGTGCAAGTAAGTTCCATAGGCATTTCCTGCTTGCAAACCATCCGTATAGGTTACGCCATTCGATGTTAGATTAAAAAGCGGCGTCTGTCCTTCATCCATCGTGGAGCGGCCCATATGAATTTCATAACCAACGACTGTATCCCCGGTACATGCCCCAAAAAAGTCTCGATCCGCTAGAATTGTCCCCTTGCTCTGAACAGTATGTTTCTGAGGATAAAATTCCGTTACCATCGGAAGAATCCCGAGACCTAAAACCTCTTCTAGTTCGGATTCGGTATGCAACGGATCTTTCACCGAGCGGCCCATCATCTGATACCCACCGCAAACTCCGATCAGAGGAACTTTTTCCTCAGAAAGCATTTGAATCTGCGTCCCTAAACCACTCTCATGAAGAAACCTTAAATCAGCTAGGGTATTTTTACTTCCCGGAAGAATTAGGAGATCTGGTTTTCCCAAATTTGATAGTTCGGTAACGTAGCGTACAGCGACATCCGGTTCATCTTGAAGCGCATCAAAGTCTGTAAAGTTTGAAATATAAGGGAAGCGAATTACCGCAATATCTAATTGTTCAGCTAAAGAAACCGAAGGTTTTTCGTCTGCCTCATTCAAGGCTACGGAATCTTCATCCGGAATCCTAATTTTAAAATAAGGAACAACCCCAACGACTGGGATCCCTGTTCTCTCTTCAATGAAATCTAATGCAGGTTGAAGAAGCTTGATTTCTCCTCGAAACTTATTAAAGATAATTCCTTTAATCATAGCTCGTTCTTCAGGTTCCACTAATTCTAAGGTCCCTACAACAGAAGCCAAGGCACCGCCACGATCAATGTCTGCTACAAGTAAGACTGGTGAATTCGCTTCTAAGGCTACACGCATATTAACAATATCGTTGGATTTAAGGTTGACTTCGGCGGGACTTCCTGCTCCTTCAATAATCACAATTTCATGATCATTGAGCAGCCCATGAAGTGCCTCTGTCACAAACGGCCATGTCATACGCTGATATTCTCCGTGGTAACGCAAGGCTGTCACATTCCCCTGTGACTTGCCCATAATGACCACCTGCGAACCAGTTGGCCCACTAGGTTTAAGTAAAATCGGGTTCATTCGCACTTCTGGCTCTACGCCAGCAGCTTGGGCCTGAACTACCTGAGCTCTACCCATCTCTCCGCCCGATGCGGTCACAAAGGAGTTAAGGGCCATATTCTGTGCTTTGAAGGGACTAACTTTGTATCCTTCTTGGTAAAATATTCGACAAAACGCTGCAGCTAACACGCTTTTGCCAACGCTAGAAGAAGTTCCCTGGATCATGAGCTTGGCTGTGAATTTTCTATTTGAAGACATTATATCACCTTCTTTTTCTGAACTGGTGTTTTTTGCCCAGGATTGACTGATATTGGATAATTTCTTTGTCTTATTTGTTAAGTTGCCGCAAGGCGGTATAGATCAACGCATTGACAACCGTAGCAGCGAGTGGGCTCCCCCCACGCGTCCCTAATACAGTGACCGATGGGATATCTTGGCGTTCCCAAAGTATATCTTTGGACTCTTTCGCCCCTATAAATCCAACGGGTATTCCGATGATCAAAGCCGGACGTGTTTCAGGATTCTCGGCGAGGCGTAAGACTTCGATTAGAGCTGTTGGCGCGTTTCCGATCGCCACAACAGAATTATGAAGGCGCTCCGGATTCAAGCGAAAGGCGGTCATTGATCGCGTGATTCCCCAAGCTTTAGCTTGTTCAGCGACCTCAGGAGCATTAAGAAAGCATTCCACTGTTCCACCTAAGGATTTTAGTTTCTGCTTTGAGATACCTGCGCGGACCATTTCAACATCTGTGATGACGGTCGCACCCGCCTTCAAAGCCTTAAGTCCGCTTGCAATCGCTTGTGGATGAATTGCTATGACAGATTCTAAAGAAGGATCCCCACTTGTATGAATCAAACGTTCCACAACTGGGAATTCATCCTCCGTCCATGGGCGGGTCAGACCAGCTCGTATGATACGCATACTTTCAGCTTCAATATGCCCTGGATCTAATATAAATGCTGTCATTCGCCTAAAGCCTCCTTAATTCGTAGGCTAGCTAAATTCGCAATACCGTCATCTGCTCCCAGTTCTCTGGTAAAGATTATCTCAACGTTCGGATGCTGTTCGCGAATTTCGCGTAATTCTTCATGGATATCTACCGTCACGTGGACTCCGCGGAAGAGAAAGAGTGGCATAATAACAATTCGTAACGCACCGTCTTTGATTTTCGCCTCCACCACTTCTGGAAGGCTAGGATGATCATGGGCCATATAAGCAGGCGTTACGGGCTGTCCCATTAACAGACTAACTTTTTCGGCGACAACTAAAAGCCCTTGGTTTGCTTCTGCACGACGACTACCGTGTCCTAAGAGAACGATTTCTGATTTCATAAGATTTCCTCCAAATGTTTTATAAATTGTGAAAGCGTATAACTAGTTTGATCTTCAGTGTTCGGTCGTTTCAAGATGACTAACGGGATATTTAAGCAGAGGCAAGCCTGTACTTTTTCGAGGGTTCCTCCTACTTTTCCACTCTCTTTGGCAACTACGACTTCGATCCTTAATTGCTTGAACATCGCTTCGTCCCACTCTTGAGAAAATGGGCCTTGAGCAGCGATGATTTGATTCGGTTTGAATCCAAACGATTCGCAACGCGCCAACACGTCTGATGTAGGTAAGACACGGATATAGAGCATTTTGTCTTTCAGAGAGGGGAGCGATACCCATTCTGGCAACGCATTGCTTCCTGTCGTCAACAAAATACGTTGTCCTAGCTCTGCAGCCATTCGAGCAGCAGACGGAATGTCTTCAGCCCAATGAATAAGGGGATGAACTTCTAAATCCAGTGCTGAGCGCTGCCAACAAAGGTAGGGTAGCGATAGCTCTCGGCAGACTGTTTTAGCCATTTGTTTCACCCGTGTCGCATAGGGATGGGTTGCATCCACCAGTGCTGCAAAGGTACCTTTCTTTAGGAGATCTGTGAGGATGGGAGCATCCATCGCACCGGAACGAACTTGGAGTCCTTGCACTAGTGCCAAATCTGCGCCATAAGCGGTCAGTGTAGAGACTAAAACATCATGTCCACGCTGTTTTAAGGCATTCGCTAGTTGTCGTCCATCTTCTGTTCCAGCTAAAACCAGAAGTCTCACAGTTTATACCCACGAGGGGTAACCATATAAGGGCCAACAATACGAGTTTGCGAGTTCCCGATAATGACAGTTGTCAGCATGTCGATGGTGTGATTGGTGAAATCCCCGATTGTGGTGATTTGCACGCTCGATTCCTCCCCACGTAATGCCTCTCGGACAAGGCCAACGGGAGTATCGGGACGACGGTAGCGTAGTAGGATTTCTCGTACTGTCTCTATGTGTTGTGTTCGACCGAGACTTTTTGGGTTATAAATCGCAAAGATAAAATCTCCTTCAGCTGCCAAGCGCACTCGTTTCTCGATGACTTCCCAAGGGGTTAACAGATCACTCAAGCTAATCACAGCAAAGTCATGCATTAAAGGAGCACCTAGCATGGAGGCAGACGCAGAAGCTGCCGTTACACCTGGAATAATCTCCAGTGGAAGATCAATAAGCCCCTCTTGTTCTAGACACTCAATAATAATCCCAGCCATTCCATAGACACCAGCATCTCCGCTACTCACGACAGCAACCCTATGTCCCTCGGCCGCCAAACGAATCGCCTCACGACAGCGGTCGATCTCTTGACGCATTCCAGTAGCTACAATCTGTTGATGAGTTAAAAACGAACGAATAAGCTCTATGTAAGTTTTATACCCTACGATGTATTCAACTTCATTTAACACCGACTGTACTCGTGCGGTCATATGGTCAGGGTCTCCAGGTCCGAGGCCTACGACAAAGAGCTTTCCTTTTCCATGCTGATCGCTACTGTGACCCCCTGCCCCATGATCTTCGGCAGGATTAGCCGTCCCTTGTGTGTTCCCAGTAAACTCGCTGCTTCGCATACTCCGTCCACTCCTATCTTCTCGTTAACAAAGTTTGATCGACTTAACTGTTCATGTTCATTAACCGCTTGAAGTTCAGCTGCTCGAAAGGTTCGAAACGGAACTCGAAGCTGCTTGGCCGCTTCTATCAGTCCAACTTCATCGGATTTAAGGTCAATACTATAGATCCCGGATATTGCCTTAAGCGAGGCACCAATTTGTTCTACAGCCGACGTGATTCTCTCTAAAATTGTTTCCGAAGAGACTCCGCGGCGACACCCAACTCCAACACTCAAGACTGGAGGCACTAAATAGAGGCAATCTGCTTTAATATCTGTGTTAGGAAAAGCATCTAAGATTACATTTGCTTTATCTTTGTCGTTTTCTGACAAGAACCGATAACGACTATCGTTAAACCAAGTGTGTTCGGGTTTCAAAGAGTGACTTGTCCAGACGTTGAGATATCCTTGTTCCATGAGTAAACGGTTAACCACTGGTAAATGGTCTATGGGTTCTACTTTCCAACCATTCCTTCGGGCGTATTCATCGGGTGCTACTAATCCTCGACCGTCTGTTGCTGTGGTAATAACTGCTTGAGCACCGATCTGATGGGCGATCTGATTCGCCCAGGAGTTTGCGCCACCCAGATGCCCGGAAAGCAAAGGTATAACGAATTCTCCTTCTTCATCTAGAACAAGTACCGCTGGATCTCGATCTTTGCGTTCGATAAAGGGAGCAATTTGGCGTACCACAATCCCTGTCGCCATGACAAAAATGAGAACTGGATACTCTCGCCATAGGTCTGGGACGATATCCCCTAAACGCCGAAAGTTGTGTAGGTTTGCTTGAACATGTTCTATTTGCTTGTTCTCGTTCAGGCCGAGTGCTTTCTCATGGATGAAAAGCTCTGAAGTCGCTGTTTTTGGTAGACCCTCTCCAATACGCTGGGCTGTAGCCATCCCGCGATCCGTTAATGCCACAAGTGCTACTTTCACGTTTCTGTCCCTTGACGGTATTCGTGGGTAAAGGTCGGATCATAAAGTTTGGACCTCGCGTAACCGTTTGCCGGATCTAAGAAATCCCCGACAAGAATCTGAGCCTGCTTACGGATTCCTGCCTGTTTAACTTTTTCTACGATTGTTTCTAAGGTCCCGAGAAGAACCTCTTCATCCGGCCAACTAGCTTTAGCAATTACGGCGATGGGAGTAGATACAGGATAACCCCCTTCCAATAAGGCTGCTACCACAGAACCCATATCTTGGACACTTAGGAAAATTGCCATACTGGCTTGATGTTTTGCTAATTTTTCAAGTGCCTCACGTTCTGGCACAGGGGTACGTCCAGCTAAACGGGTAAGAATTAAAGTTTGGCTAATATCTGGCAAGGTGAACTCACGCTTGACCGCCGCCGCAGCTGCAAACACCGAGCTGACCCCTGGAATGACGGAATACGGAATTTCTTGTTTGTCTAAATAGTCAAATTGTTCCTTTATTGCTCCGTACATACTAGGATCTCCAGTATGGAGACGTACAATCATTTCCCCACGACTAGTTCCCTCGGACATCAAAGCAACCACCTCTTCGAGTGTTAGATGGGCACTGTCGTGAAAAGGGGTTCCCGGACGACAGATATCGAGTAATGTCGGGTTGACTAAAGACCCCGCGTAGATCACACGGTCAGCTCGTTCTAGTGCGCGGGATCCTTTGATTGTGATCAGTTCCGGATCTCCAGGGCCAGCTCCGACGAAAATAACTTTTCCCGTAAGTTTGTTCTGACTCAATCTTTTTTCCTCCCTAACAAATCCTTTTTGACAAGTAAAAGGCTGAGATAATCGATTTTGTCGGAAGCAAAGTCCTGTGGTTTAGGCTTCCAGCGGATAGCCTCACCCGGCTGCCCTAGGCGTGTTAGCAAGACCGCTTTTTTATCTTTCTCCTCTAGAAGTGTTAAAATCTCAGGAAGTCTCCGAGAGACTTTCATCAAAACCAAGTTCGGAAAGTCGAGAAATTCGCCCACATCTTCGGTACTTGGCAAGATAAGAAGGGGTTCATCCCCTGTGGCAAGAGGTAAATTAATCCTGGCAGCTGCTGCGGACATGGCAGTGATACCTGGCACAGTTGCAATACATTCCTGGGGTAATTCCTCCTGGAGGATGTTAAGTAGGTAACTGTAAGTGCTATAGAGTGAAGGATCACCCAGCGTAATGAACGCAATCGATTTGCCCTGTTTTAGTTCAGATAAGAGTGTCTGTGCTCCATCTTGCCAAGCCTTAGCCAAAACTTGCTGGTCCGAAGTCATGGGCAATTCCAGTTCGATAAGGCGGACGTTCGACGGGCAATGAATTTTAGCAATATCCCAGGCGACGCTTTCTCGCTCCATTTTAGATTTTGGGATAGCTACCAGATCGACGGTTTGTAAAACGTTGACAGCTTGTAAGGTCAAGAGCTGAGGATCGCCGGGGCCAACCCCGACTCCATAAAATTTCCCCCACATTGTATTCATGACTTCCCCTCTTTTCGTGCTGATAGAATAAAGACCGGATTTAAAGCTTGTGCCATATGAAGAGTTTGTACTGGCTTCCAACGGACTGCTTGAATAGAAACGGCATCGATTTCTTGATAGTGAAGATCTTCAAGGAGTTTCAGTCCGTGGGATACCGTTTCGATTGTCACTGCAGTGATCACGATTCTACCTCCCTCAACGAGGGGTACTTTTTCTAGAATTTCCTTCAATCGTCCATGACTTCCGCCAATGATACAGACATTAACTTGGGGGAGCTCTCCAAAAACATCGGGGGCGGCCCCGGAAATCAGACGTAGGTTAGAGATGCCAAACTTTTGTTGATTGGCTAGAATGAGTTCTTGAGCCTCTGGATTATGTTCAATTGCATAAACAACCCCTTTAGGAGCGAGACCAGCGGCTTCAATACTAATGCTTCCAGTACCAGCCCCGATGTCCACAATATGGTCATTGGTCGATATTTGGGCCTTCGCGAGTACTTGGACTCGAATTTCCGCTTTGGTCATGGGAACCTTTCCCCGTAGGAACTCATGGTCTGGAATACCAATTCTGCAACCAGTAGTTTGCATATTATCCTGCTCAATTGTTGGATACAGAATAACGATGGCATTTTTCAACGATGTTTTCTCATGAGATAAATGCTCGGCATCCATTGTTTCCCAGAATTCTTCTGGATAGGTAAGGGCATTGCCTACAGAAATATGGGGGTTACTTCCGAGATCCAAATAGAGTTGCGCTATTTTCTGAGGGGTATTTTCTCCACCCGTTAAGACCGCTGTGGGACGAGTTATCACCCGTGGCAATACGGACAATTCTCGACCATGAACACTAACGAAGGTTGCCTCTTGCCAAGGAATCCCTGCTCTCGCAAAGGCGAATTGTAGAGAGCTTATTCCCGGGTAGACGTCGATTCTCTCCTCAGGAAATTCCTTTTTAAGCCTGGGCAAAAAGCTGAAAAACCCGGGGTCGCCTGAGACGAGAACTCCAATAATTTTCTTTTTTTGAAGTGCGTTTGCAATCACTTCAAGACTGTGAGCGAGGTCACCAGATAGGCAATACTGTCGTCCCGCGAAATTTGGAAAGAGTTCAAGCGCCCTAGAACCCCCAATTAAAATGTCGCAATTTCCCACAAGTTTAGTGATTGCAGGGGGCAACCATTCCGGTCTACCGGGGCCGATACCGATCACCTGTAACATAGAAAACCTTCTTCCATTGCTTGATGAATTATACGTTCACCACAGGTTCTAGAAATTTCATTTCATTCATTAAGTTGACTTGCGAATGGGAAGGAAGCGTATTATAGATGGGTAAATAAAAACGAGCCTGAGCGGCTCGTATGGTTTACCTAAATAAACACACACATTTCCTATCGCCCGTAGGTCTGTGATGTTCTTAAGGCAGGTTTCCTGGCTTCAAATCATCATTCTCTTCCTCTAACATTCGATCATGGCATTACTGAAGAGAACTCCTTGTTTACAGTGGCGGGACCGCGCCGGATTTTCACCGACTTCCCCTTTAAAATCCCCAATTGCTGAGGAACCCTAAGAATGAGTAGTATTAAATTCATGAGTATGTATACAACTGATAATGGATTATTCTATAAGTATATACTAAATTCCTCTTTTTTAAAAATAAATTATTTAAAAAGCCAGACAATTAAATTAAATTGTCTGGCTAAGCATATGTCAAGGTTCAGTCGACCACACCCAACCTTGTTCTTTTACAATTTCGCGAGCTTTCGTATCCCAACCAATCGGTTGGCCGCTTAACAACGTCATAATCGTGCCTACGCTCAGACGCCCAATGGTGAATGCCTGGGCCCGTTCACTGGCCAAATGTGCTAGATGGTGAAGCAAGTTTTGCTCGCCGAGATTTAGAAGTTCTAATGTTGCTCCTTCAGTGGTTGGAAACTCTGCCAGATGTGCTAAGGTGTCAAAATTTACCCCAGCCAGTGCCGCATGTGCCAGCAATATTTCCGAACGTGCATCTGCAACACGATTATGGGTATGGAAAATCCCACCTGATACTTTGATCAGCTTCCCGATATGTCCCAGTAAAATGACCTGTTCAATTCCACGGTAGGCTGCTTCTTCCAAAAGGAAGCCTACAAAATTACTCATTTCGATCACGGCTTCAGTCGGGACCTTCAAGCGTTCCGTCGCGACTCTATAGCCATAGTGCCCTGGGGTTAGCACAATAGTTTTATGTCCATAAGCCACTGCCTGATCCAACTCCGGAAGAATCGAGGTTTTAAAAGCTTCTTCTGACATAGGACGGACGATCCCACTTGTCCCCAGAATTGAAATTCCTCCGACAATTCCCAACCTAGGATTTAGGGTTCGCAAAGCGGCGGCTTCTCCGGCAGGGACTTCGATGATTATTTCAAGTTCTTCTTCGGGGAAGACCTCACGTACAGCTTGATTGATCATTTTCCTCGGAACTGGGTTAATAGCGCTTTCCCCAACATCAATGGCTAATCCTTTTTTTGTGACGGTTCCTACCCCTTTGCCCCCACGGATGTGAATAATTCCATGAGGGGAAAGCTGACGTACTATCGCACGGATTTCAAGCCCATGTGTGATATCCGCATCATCCCCGCCGTTTTTGAGAATGCATGCAGTGGCTACTGAATCGTTTGATTCTCCCCCTTGGATGGGCATCATTAAGCGAGCAGAATTCGGCAGAGGAACCTCTACCTGCTCAGGTAAACTGTCCCCATGGAGAAGGAGGCAGGCTACTTTAGCTGCACCAGCTGCACAGCTTCCTGTTGTATATCCTTCGCGCCAAGTATGTCGATCTTTGTCTTTAGCCATAGTTTCCTCTCCCATATTAAGTTTATCAACGTAATATCAAACTGGTATTAGATTGGCATATCTGAAAGTATAAGTTATGTGATGCATCAGCGCAACTAAGGCCTACCACGAGCTAAAACTTTATTATCTACAAAACCCCCAGATGCAGTCTGAATCGAGCAAGAATAGCCAAGGTTATCGACAGAACAATGAGGAAAATCGCCCAGAAATCCCTTGGGGCAAACGCAATTTCGCGCAAAGGTGTCCAAGAACGAGTTAAGCCGTATCCCCTATTCAGCATTGCCATCGATAATGAATTAGCCATTAAAATCGAGTTTATAAACATGGGAATCATAATCGGAAGATACGATCGTATAGGACCTACAATTCCTTTTTCGTTAAATCTGGAACCTCGTGCCTTTTGAGCTTCTAGGATAAGCCTTCGTTTTTTATCCAGAGTAGGAATAAATCGTATCGCTGTTGTCAGCATCATGGAAATTTCTGCAGGGACCCTCATCTTATAGAAAAATTGCGTGAAATCATCCATCGACGTAGTCAAAGTTAACACAGAAGAAGCAATCATCAGACTAAAGAGGCGAAAGAGAAAGGTAGTGCCCATCAGAAATCCCCCCACCGTAGCCCCCAATCGGTCTCCCGGCAGGGCATAAAAGAGGATAGCTTGGCTAGAGACCCGCTCAAAGCGCTCCGGCGCGAACGTAAATCCTGTGATTAGAATAATTGAAATGGCAATGGGAATCAAGGGAGCCATCATCCCCCCAATCTTTCGCAGTGGGATTCTAATCCAAAAAGCCAATAATCCTGCCAAAGCTAATATTAAAACCTGGAACTGCGGATCTTGAAATAAAAACGAGAGGATACAGATCCCTAAGAATCCGAGCATCTTGGTTCGAACGTCTAAGCGATGGAGCAAGGTATTTCCCGGTAAATACTCTATAAACATCCCGTTTTTTCCCCACTTTCGAACATAGCAATGAACTCGTCGGGTTCGATCAAGGTTTCCTGAAACAAGACATCCTTCAATTGAGAAGAGAGCCTACAAAGTTGGGGTGGGACAATGGCAGCGTCAAGAAGCTTATCGTCCTTTGAAAAAACGTCACGAGGATTACCATCCATCAAGATACTGCCATCTTTGAGTACAATAACTCGGTTAGCATATTGGGCTACAAGGTCCATATCATGACTAATCATAATAATTGTGGTTCCTGCAGCATGTAATTTACGGATCAAACCCAACATCGCCTGAATTCCTGTCCAGTCTGATCCGGTAGTCGGTTCGTCTATGATGAGTATTTTGGGCTCGATTACAAGAATAGAGGCCATGGCTATCATTTGCCGTTCTCCTTTTCCTAAGGTGAACGGATGAACGTGACGGTATTTCTCTAACCCAGTAAACTGAAGCACCTGATCAACTCGGCCTTTGATTTCCATACCTTTGAAGCCAGCATTTTTGAGCCCATATTCTAATTCTTTCTCAACGGTAACAGAGAAAATTTGATGATCAGGATTTTGGAAGACATACCCGATCGTTTTGGACAAATGGTATGTATCATACTGAAGGGTATTCATGCCCTCTACGATAACTTCTCCGCTCGTTGGTTTCAGCAATCCATTCAAATGTTTGGCTAAGGTTGTTTTGCCAGCGCCATTTTGCCCGATTAGGGCTACAAACTCACCTGTTTCAATGGTTAGGTTAATTCCTTGTAAAGCAGGCTTTTCTGAATTGTATTGATAGACTAAGTTGCGAATCTGAATTGTTCCCTCATTCCGTACCTTGAAATAATCCGTCTCCTGCGGCAGAAGCGGCTGAGGGTTATCCCTCCGTTGTCCGTACTTAGGTAATAATCCTCTGATCAATTGTTCAGCAGACGAACTATCTAAAGGAATCTCGTCAAATGGAATCCAACCTTTTTCATAGAAATCCCATCCGATTAAACTGGTAGGTAAAGGCTTTATCCCATACTGACGTAAGAGGGGAATATTTCGAAAGAGTTCAGCTGGAACCCCTCGCCAAGCCACTTCCCCCTGGCTGAGCACAATCACCTCATCCGCTATATTGATCAGTTCTTCGCCGGAATGGTCGACTAACATAATTGTTAGATCTTTCTTGCGTCGTAGATCTTCTAACGTTTCATAGATTTCCGAACGTCCTACTGGATCAAGTTCCGAGGTAGGCTCATCAAGCACCAAGATTTCAGGTTCCATCACTAGAACGCCCGCAATCGCCAAACGTTGTTTTTCACCACCTGAAAGTTCCTCGGTTAAGCGTTGATTGTACCCTTTAAGGCGGACTTTTCCTAGAGTCCCATCGACTCTCTGATTAATTTCGTGCAACGAAACTAAAAAATTGCGTGGGCCAAACGCGGTATCTTCTTCAACGGTTCGACCGATGATCTGAGTCTCGGGATCCTGCAAGACGAGCCCAAGAACCCTTGACAACGACTGAATTGCGGTTTTCCTCACATTTTGACCGGCTGCGCTCACCTGTCCTGTCAGATCTCCTGCCAAGAGCTGAGGAATTAGACCGTTAAGACATAAACTCAAGGTCGTTTTCCCCGCTCCGGTAGCGCCCATTAAGACAATGAACGTTCCTTTTTGAACGGTAAGACTTACGTTCTTTAAACAAGGCTCTACGGCGTTTGGGTAACGGTAGGAGACATTCTTTAATTCAATAGCAATTTCAACGCGTTCCACGGTTTTCACGTCTTCCACCTCATTATTTAAATAAGCCGGCTACCCTTAATCCCTTTATAGGCAATTGCAGATATAATAACGTTAATGGCAGACCCAGCAACAAGAAAAGGCATTAATCCAAGAACCCCTCCCATACCCATCATAGGAAGCATAGCAAAAGATGATACGACTCCATTGAGGAGAATCCCCACGATGACAGCGGGAATGAGGCCCAGCTTCTGGCTCACCCAACGGTAGGCTAAAGCCCATAAAGCCATTTGGAAAGCAATATACAGATGAACAGGAATCGTCAAAGGAAATCCAATAACCGCTGATGTCAATAAATGACCAAAGGCAATGACGACCACTCCCTCTAGCCCTCCAAACGCTAAAGCACTGAAAAATCCAGGAGCAGAATCCATGCCGATAGTTCCCACAGGACTTGGAATTTTAATCAGAGCACCCACGGCACTTAAGGCGATGAAAATCGCCATAATCGATAGTCTTTTAACATTCCAAGCGGATAGTTTCAGGTCCTTTGTTTCTGTGTTTAAATTATTCATGGGCTATTCCTCCTTAGATTTTAGTCTAATCTACCTAGTTTAGTTAAGGGCAATCTCTCAAAACCAGAAGATTTGAGGTCAAAGATTGAGGACGATGAAGCCGAAACTATTAGACAAGTCGAAGGCCCAGCAGATTTATGCAAATCAAGGACACAAGAGGGATCAACGATCATCTGCTTCTTCACGTTAGAAGCAAGTTGCTGTGCTTCCACATGAATCCCTCTTGATCCAACAGGGATGATGTCGTGAACACCACAAATGTTTAAGAGGGCTTGGATGTGGTGAATTTGAACAATTTCAGAATCCTCAGGATTGTTGATCTCGGGGCCCACTTTAGGGAACCCTAAACAATAGATGTTATCACCGGATTGAGAAGTTCCGATGCGCAATTGGTTCTTCTCAGCCACACCAATCACGCTGACACCAAGGCCAGTTTGCTGTGTAATTATGTTTTTTTCAGTGCTGATCGCCATGGGTAGCGTCAATCTAGCGAATACTAACTCTTCTCTCACCCCCTCTAATATCCCTTCGCCAGTCGGATACGGCTCATTAGAAATTGCCACGGTCATCATCTGGGGAACAGCCCCAGTTGAAAGGACTTCCATCAGAGCGACTCGTGTGGTTAACCTCCCAGTAATAGACCACGAAATTCGGACCTCATCTAGATCTTTCATACCGATCGCTCCACAGGAATCACAAGAAGCCACAAGGTATTGTTCTTTACTAATTGAAACGACCTCGACATCTCGACCATGATACCCCAATCTCTTTCACCTTCCTTCGATAAGATAACAATAAAAAGTTCATGGTCAAAGTTCTTATCAACATGTGATAAGAATTTTGACCATGAACTTTACCTTAATTCATGATTTACATAAGTTACGGGCAGGTCTCCTGACTTAGAATCATCGTCCTATACGCCTTCCCGGTTATCCAGTGGCAGTGCATAGTTCTCCTCTTTACAGTGGTGGGTCCGTCTGGGATTCTCGCCCAGTTCCCTATTCTCCCTCATCAAAGGGCACCAGTAACGAACTATTTAGTTAAGCATAGTTTAATGCAAGGAGCGGAATATTACAAGAGTTTTTTGAATAATAGACGAGGTCAATTTGTGAATATCACGCACAGTTGTGATTATAATAATTAAATATTGAAAATAACGTCATAGGAAGACGCCTCAGTTGCTGAGGTGCTCCATATTTCTTCGATCGTCTCATGAGTAGAATCTCCTTGTTGTTTCCATTGTTTATATCGTTCAAGGTCAATACTTACTTGTGAAATAACAAAGCCAGCCACCGTCGCGTCATCGATAAATCCTGCAAATGGAATATAATCGAAGATCCCATCCTCTGGCGAAACGAAATAGACAATAGCCAAGACAATCATAAGGTGTGAGCGCGTTGGCATTTCTTTACAATTGCCATTAATCCAGTCTTTGAACACGCAGAACAGCAATTGGAATTTTTCCCAGGCTTCGCCCAGAGCACCCCGGTTGCTAGTGGCTTTTCTAAGTGCATCATTGAGAAGGTTTAGTAAAAATTCGTTTGATCTTTATTATGCATTAACTTAAGATTGCTTAATCCATTTATCTTGCCCTTTATAGCGGTTTCGTATTTCCGACAGCTCTTTACGGCGGTTGCCAAATTCTCGAACTTGCTCTACCAACCAGACCTGAAAGTGTTCTTTTAACGCATGTTTTTCAAAACGTCTACCTGCCAATCCGAAATCCCACTGTACACCGTTTTCCGAAGGATGGACGTCCGCTTCCTGACCACAAAAAGGGCAAACTGCATGATTTGGTTCAGGAAACTTCCAGAGATCCGACCAACATGTAGGGCATTGACCCTCTTCAAATTGACGAGGTTCACCGAACAATGACGCACCCAGCGAACGGATGCGCTCGAGCGATCTTTGATTTACCAAGGATTCACCGGGAAGTGCGCCCATAAACATGTGGGCATCTTTGACATTCAAGCCTATAAAACGAGCGTTTGCGATCAGGGCGGATAAGGTATACCCTTCCCAACCCTTAATTCCGGCAGTCCCAATGATTACACAGGGTTTCCCCCACAGCTCATCAAGATGTTGAGCAAGCGAAATAATCCGATCTCCAAACAACTTCGTGATTGCAGCCGGGCCTAAAGCATAGCAAGGGGCGGACAAAATGATCCCATCCGCTTCTTTAATTCGATCTAATAAGAAATACAAATCATCCGTTAGGGGGCAGCGTTGATCTGGAACTAAACAAGCATAGCAAGCTTTACAAGGCTGAAAATTCAATTCAGGCAGTTTGATGAGTTCTACCTCAAATTCCTCTCCAATTGAGGCGGCTGCCTCCTTGATTAAAATTTCTCCATTCGCTAATTTCCGTTGAGAAGCCACTAATCCTAAGATTCTTTTCATCATTATACCCTCTCTTCTTTTTATAAATTTCCCCGATTCTGGAGACGTGAAATTATCAGTTTGAACGTTTACTCTTCGGTAATAAATTATATCATACAGTTCTACTCCTTTTGTATGACAATTCAATCAAATCTCAATTTGCATATTAAGTTAATGAATTTATAGAACCTCTTTAACATTAATTGGGATTCATCAAATCGAAAAATATGGGGAAAATAGTTTAGAATTCAATTAAAGGGAGGAATGTTTTATGTCAGCTGCAAAGAAAATGCCTCAACCAAACGGAGGAATTAAATGTATGGTCAATACTTGCCATTATTATGGTTCAGGCGATCATTGCCATGCAGACAAAATTGAAGTCCAATCTCCTAATGCCAGTACCACAGAAATGACTGACTGCGTTACTTTTCTACCAGAATAACAGCAAACATAGTACCTTTTGTTTATGAATTCAAGGCTTGTCCGATTGGGCAAGCCTTGAATTTTTCTTGTGTGAGGATCAGATCGTACTCAAGTACAATTCCGTCTAGGCGAACTGATAAAGAACTGAATCAAAACCCTTCGACCTAGAGCACACGCAAAGGCTGGTTCTCCCAGCCTTTGTTAGGACATAGCAATGTCCATTTAGTAAAATAATTGCATTATAAATTCTCGTTTTTCTCAAGCAACATGGTTGAAATTATGGTATCAGCTAAATATCCTAAACCTCTTTGTGTTCTCCGCTAAACTACGGAGCCAAATCTTAATTTCATCCAAATCCAAATTCCTAGCCAACTGCCACTGCCAATTTCCATGGATTGTTCCTGGGACATTCATTCTGGCTTCTTCCCCAAACCCCAATATATCTTGCATAGGTAGGATAACCCATTCTGCTCGGCTTCGATAGACTTCTTCGATCAACTCACGACATATTTGCTTGTTTTGGACCTTTTGGTCCACACCACTTCGACTTAGATTTTTTTCTTTTGCGGAATTAGTCTTCTCGTACCAACCTAACAAGGTGTTGTTGTCATGAGTTCCAGAATAATAGACAAAATTCCGATCACTATTTATTGATATCTCTTGCAAAGGCGTAAACTGAAGTACCTTCATTCCTGGGAACTCGAAAATTTGTTTTAAAACATTAACCTCCGGTGTGATGACACCCAGGTCTTCCACGATAAAGGGGCATTTTCCTAACGTTTCAAACACACTTTCAAAAAAACGCTTTCCGGGTCCCTTTATCCAGCGACCCTTTTCTGCTGTTTCTTCACCAGCATCTATCTCCCAATAAGCTTCAAAACCTCGAAAATGATCGAGACGAATGTAGTCAAATAGTTCTAATCCTAATTTTAGGCGTTTTTTCCACCAATCATACTGGGTAATGGCTAGAGCATCCCAGTTGTAGATCGGATTTCCCCATGATTGGCCAGTCTTACTAAAGTAGTCAGGGGGTACCCCCGCTGTTTTTGCTGGTTTACCATGCTCATCCAGAACAAACAAGCTGCGGTTAACCCATACGTCGCAGCTATCGGGAGCGACAAAATGAGGAATATCCCCTATTAGTGCAACTCCTTTTTCCTTAGAGTAAGTTTTAAGTTTATCCCATTCAAAGAAAAACGTATATTGTAAGAATTGTACAAAACCCATCTCGTCTCGGAAAAGCATAGCATACTCAGCTAATTTCTTCGTTTCACGTGAAGCAAGCGTAGGTTCCCAATCATACCATGGAACATCACCGAAATGTATCTTTAGGGCTCGGAACAGGCTGTAATCTTCCAGCCATAGTTTATTTTCGACTTGAAAGTGTAAAAAGCTTTCCTGTGAAAGGTAAGTTGACTTTGGAGAAGCAGACGACACGAAAGGATCGAATTTGATTTTAAGCTTCTTAATAAATTGTTGATAGGCTTCTTGAAGCAAATTATGTTTCAGCTCTTTTAAAGCTTGGTACAAGAACCCCGGCCGCAGGCCAAGGCTCCTCAGATGTTCGTACTTTGCACGAGTTTCCTCTAGGCTCAAGAGTCCCTCACTGATCATATGATCGAGACTAATAAACTCCGGATTTCCAGCAAAAACGGAGTCATTCTGATAAGGACAATCCCCTACTCCCGCTGGATTCAGGGGCAACACTTGCCACAAAGAATGTCCGGAGTCTGCTAGAAAATCTACAAACTCATAAGCTTCCTTCCCTAAATCTCCTGGGCCCCAAGAAGAGGACAGAGAACTGATATGTAGTAATACCCCACACGAGCGTTGAAGGTGCAAATGATTAGGCACCTTTTTTTGGTGCAACAAGGCTCTTGCACTCAGAGCATTTATTGGCAAGCAACTTAATGTTTCTGGATCAAGTTTTTTTCCGTCGATTAAGTCAATGACCGAAGCCGAAGGTTGAGAAAGCATAGTGTTAAGATTCAATGTTTTTGTTTCTTCATGATGACGATTGAGAAGGATTGTTATTTCTTCCTTATCCCCTGACCGTATGAAACCATAAATATCTGGTTCGAAATAAAACGGCCTAAAATCTCCCGTCTTCAATACTTCATATTCAGCGCGTAGGCGCAGGATTCGCCTATACCAATCCATGAGTTCCCGGTCTTCCTTGCCCCAAGGGTATGTTCCCCGATTATAGGGATCAGCATAGCCTTCCACGCCTGCTTCATCACCATAATAGATACACGGAACTCCGGGAAACGTCATTTGGACTAGACTTAACATTCTAAGCCTCTGTACAGCCAATTGTCGGGCAATAGGGGGCAGCCGAAAGAACCTCTGCTCTGTCTTAGACAGGCTCTGTTCTGGCGGTGCATCTCCGAATAGAGTCAAAATCCGTGCCGTATCATGACTTCCGATTAAATTCATGGCCGCATAAAAATTTTCTCTAGGATAATTCTCATATAAGCTCATAATCTCTTGATGAATAGAACCGGAGTCACTCTGTCCGAGGATAAAGCGGAGGAAACTAACACGAAAAGGATAGTTCATGGTTGCGTCAAGTTCATTACCTGAGAAATAGTCACGTATTTTGCCATAGCTTATTTTATTCGATGCATCTTCCCATACTTCTCCGATCAGAACAGCCTCGGGGTAAATGCTCTTGATCGCTTGCCGGAGTTCCTGAATAAACTCATCCGGAAGTTCATCGGCAACATCTAATCGCCAACCAGCGACACCCATGTTCATCCACTTATTAATGACACTTTCTTTCGCATCATAAATAAACTGTCTGTAGGAAGGGTCTAGCTCATTCACTTCCGGTAGAGAATCTACACCCCACCAGCATTGATACTCTTGTGCGTTTGATTCACAGGAATACCAAGTAGAATACGGAGAATCAGACGACTGGTAAGCACCTAACCCTGGATAATTGCCGTTTTTATTAAAGTAGATACTGTCACTTCCGGTGTGACTGAAGACACCATCTAAGATAATAGAAATTCCATTTTCCCTGGCAGTGTCAATTAATCGTTTGAAAACAACATCATCCCCATACATTGGATCGATCCTGTGATAATCTGCTGTATCATATTTGTGATTACTTGGAGCATCAAAAATAGGATTTAAATAAAGAATGCTGATGCCCAATTCTTTAAAGTAAGGTAATTTTTCTAAGACCCCTTGCAATGTTCCACCAAAAAAGTCCCAATCCGTGACCCTGCCCTGCTCATCCTTAATATAAATCGGTAGATCAGACCAATTGGCATGTAAAAGCGCATTTTTCCGAGGATAGGAGGTGAATTTGTTTTCATGATCGTGACAAAATCGATCGACAAAAACCTGATACATCATCCCTCGTTTATACCACTCAGGTATCGTCACCGGATTATAGACCGTAATTTGATAAGAAGGGGGTTCTTGTTCCCAGAGCTGACCTTGACCACCTAACTTTTTTGAGTTATTCCCGTAATAGTAAGTCTGAGCCCCTACCCGAATTATGAAATAGTACCAAATAAGCCCCGGGTCATGAGGTACTGCATAGTTCCCCTCGAATAATTTCTCTGTATCGCAGAACTCGGGCAACGTTAAAGTTGAATTTTGGCTATTCGCAGTAGTTAAATGCATGGAAATAGATATATCTCGATCTTTTTCCCAAAGACGAAGAACGCAGGTTTCTATAGGAACGGTCGAAAATGTTGTCAACCGGAGGATTATCTGCTGTCCACACGTGACTGCGCCAAACGGTTCACGGTAAAACAAATCGTGAGAATTGTGATACGCCTCAAAAAGCATTTTATTCACCTGTATCCTTGTTGATAATTAATCCCCACTTCATGGCTGATATATAGACTGAGGAGTTAGTTGGAGTTAGTAGCGATCGCGTCTATACTAACGACTCATAAATTTCAATATAGGCGTTTGCAGATCTATCCCAACTAAAATCGCTCTCCATAGCCGTCTGACATAGATTACTCCAAACCTTCTTATCTAATTTGTAAAGTCTTAAGGCATGTTGTACTGTAAACAAAAATTCATGGGCATTATAATTAACAAAACTAAATCCATTACCCGAACCGGTTATTTCATTGTAGGGGATAACCGTGTCCTTTAATCCGCCAGTTTCCCGGACGACCGGAATCGTCCCATAGCGCATGGCAATCATCTGAGCAATACCACAGGGTTCAAATCGAGAAGGCATTAAGAAAATGTCTGCCCCTGCATATATTTCATGCGCAAGTTTATCCGAAAATTCTAATCTAATAGCAAGTTTCTCTGGGTATTTTGCGGCGAAATAGCGGAGCATTTCCTCATAGCGGTTCTCTCCTGTACCGAGAATAACCATCTGCACCTCTTGCTCAAGAATTTCTTCCATGACGTGGGCCAAGAGATCCACACCTTTCTGGTCTACGAGTCGAGAGACCATTCCCAGTAATGCTCTATCCCCTCGAATTGGGAGTCCCGTAATAGTTTGCAAATGCTTTTTATTTTCTTCTTTAGCAAGAGGAAAATTGTTAAACGGCATTGCAATATAAGGGTCATTTAACGGATCGTAGGCCTCATAATCAATGCCATTTATGATACCCGATAGAGATTCACTCCTTGTCCGCAAAAGCCCATCCAGTTGTTCTCCGTAAAAGGGATTTTGGATTTCTAGGGCATACGTCGGACTCACCGTCGTAATTCGATCTGCATAAAGTAGAGCAGCCTTCATAAAGTTAACCCCACCGAAAAATTCCAAGGCTTCTTCAGAGTAATATTCTGTGCTTAATCCTACAATATCGCTAAGAACTTCCCCAGCAAAAACTCCTTGATATTTAAGGTTATGTATCGTAAACACCGTTTTTATTGGATAATAGAGGGGTTCACGACTATAAAACTCTTTAAGCATGAGTGGGATCAAGGCAGTATGCCAATCATGACAATGTATAATATCGGGTTTAAACCCTGGAATGTGAATTAGACTTTCAAGAGCTGCACGAGAAAAAAAAGCAAATCGCTCCGCATCATCATATTCTCCATAAACCTGTGAGCGTGAAAAATAATACTCATTGTCAATGAAATAATAATGAACCCCTTGATAAACCATTCCCTCTAGGCCACAATATTGTTGACGCCAAGCCACTTGAACGTCGAAATGGGCCAAATGTTTAAACTCCCTTTGTAAATGCTCAGGAATGGTGCTGTATTTGGGCATAATCACCCGAACATCAACACCCTGTTTATGCAAAAAGGCTGGTAACGAACCCAATACTTCACCTAAACCACCTGTTTTAGCAAAAGGATCGGCTTCTGCAGTTACAAGAACGATTTTCATATTCTCACGCCTTTCGAATTCTAGATCACAGTTCTTTTCAGCACAACCAAGGGGTTATTCAAACTCCCTTTTAGAACATTTTCTCCATTGACCTTCACCGATTTATCGAGTATGGCATATTCTGTTTGAGCAGTTGCATGGATATGGCATTTCGACATAATAATACTATTTTTTATTCTGCATCCCGGTTCAATAGTTACCCCTCGAAAAATAATTGAATTTATGACTTCTCCTGCAATAGAGCACCCGCTAGCAATCAATGAGTTGCTGACCTTAGCCTGTGATGTGTATTGAGTGGGAGGATTATCCACAATCTTTGTATGGACACGATCGATCCCCAACCATAGTTTTTCGCGAAGTTCTAGATTCAGGAGATCCATACTTCGATCAAAGTAATCCTTAATTGTGCGAATCGTCCCGATCAATGAACACGTTGGACTGCCATATATTTTAAGAACCTCGAGATTTGAAGTTAAAATATTCATTAAGTCAATACAACCAACGGAACTATATTTTTCAACGATATCTAATAAAAGCTCTCGCCTGATTATTAACATATTCACAAAACGATATGGAAAGAGCTCATCAGAGCTTTTGACACTCTTTTTGTCTTGAATATCTAACACTTTCTGATCCTCATCCATATCGAGAAACACTTCATTCGACAGATCAGCTAAGTTATCATTGTCCTTATACATTAAGGTAACGTCTGCATGCTTATCTTTGTGAAATTCAAGTGCGTTCTTAAAATTAATATTGAATATTTGATCCCCACTCGTAATGACAACGTTATCTACATAATCTTTCTCTAAGTACTCCAAATTGTGTTGTAAATCCTTAATACAAAACGTATGTTCATTCCCAGCCAAACCATGCATAACTCCCGGTAAAATAAACAATCCCCCGTCTTTCCGCTCCAGAAACCAGTCTTTTCCAGCCCCCAAATGATCCAGAAGCGGTCTGTATTGGTGCGGTGTAACCAATCCGATGGTCCTTATACCAGAATTAACCATGCTTGATAAGGCAAAATCCAGAATTCGATATCTTCCTCCAAAGGGTACAGCTGCTATTGGCCTTTCGAGTGCAAGTCCTTGCAGACTGTCAGACCCGCTATTAGCAAAAATAATTCCTATAGCGTTCGACACCAGTTCTCCCACCTTTCGAAATCGTTTTATCGAGCCCTATAGGCATTTGTACCAGCTTCGATAACAGAACCCTCAGTTACTATATGATGATCCTCTATTACCGTGATCCCTTCTTGATCCGGAGCGACTCGTCCCTCAGCACCTATAATACAGTGACTCATAATTTCCGCATTTTCACCAACAATGGAATTGAGAATGACTGAACCATCGTGAACTTTTACATAAGGTAACAAAATAGAATCATTAATTTGGACCCCTTCCCCGACATAAACCCCTGGTCCTAGGATTGAATTGTTCACCTTGCCATGAACAACACACCCATTACAGATAAGACTGCTCTCAATCTTGGCAGAAGAACCTACAAAGTGTGGGGGTAAGATATCCTCATTCGAAAATATCCGAAACTTCGGATCGAAAATATTAAGAAAATGGCCCTCTCGCAAGGACTCCATATTGGCATGATAATAGCTTTCGATTGTACCAACATCTCGCCAATACCCCTCAAACTTGTAAGCGTAAACTCGTTTCTCTTGTTTTAATTGATGAGGAATAATATTTTTGCCAAAGTCGTTTTGAGACCCATAATCTTCAGCATCATCAATTAAGGCTTGTTTAAGTGTTGACCAGTTAAAAATATAGACACCCATGGAAGCAAGATCACTCTCCGGTTGAGTAGGTTTCTCTGTAAATCTTGTTATCCGAGCGTCACCATCAACAGATAAAATTCCGAACCGAGAAGCTTCCTCCCAAGGAACTTGAATGGTTGCAATGGTAATTTCCGAATTTTTCTCTTTATGAAACTTTAGCATTTGGGTGTAGTCCATTCTATAGACATGATCTCCTGAAAGGATGATCACATAATCAGGATCGTAAAAATCAATAAATTCGTAGTTCTGGTACACGGCATTCGCTGTTCCGTTATACCAGCTTCCTTCTGCTTCACCTAGAAAAGGGGGAAGAATATGGACTCCTCCAAATGGATTATCAAAGTCCCAAGCGGAGCCCAAACCGATATATGAATTAAGTAGAAATGGCTTATATTGAATAAGAACACCTACCGTGTTAATATTCGAGTTTGTGCAATTGCTCAAAGTAAAGTCAATAATTCTATACTTACCACAGAATGAAACGGCTGGTTTAGCCCGATTTCGAGTTAAACCACCCAATCTACTTCCTTGTCCACCGGCTAATAACATCGCTACACATTCCTGTTTTTTCATACATTTTTCCCCTCCCTCTAATTAAGAAATCGTATTTCATAACGAATCTCCTTTCAGCACTTAACTGGAAGTTATATTATTAACCGTACGGTATCGGATTTTCCATATCTTATCGGCATATTCTCTGATTGTCCGATCACTTGAAAAGATACCTGACTCGGCAATATTAACAAGGGAAATACGGTTCCACTCTTTTTGATTCAAGTATAGTGTTTGGAGTTTTTCATGCATTTCAAGATATAGATGGAAATCTTTTAAGACAAAGAACTCATCATTGTATATTAAGAGGGAATCATATAAGCCTCGGAATTCTTCACCCATATTGTGGAAGAAACCACTGCTTAATTGATCAACACACATTCTAATATCGGAGTTGGCGTGGTATTCATCCCAGGGACTATACCCTCCATAACGGGTGTAATCCAACACTTGATCGGCAGTAAGCCCAAAGATAAAGATATTATCTTTGCCAACTGCTGTGTTTATTTCCACATTGGCTCCATCTAAAGTTCCTAATGTAAGAGCACCGTTCATCATAAATTTCATATTTCCGGTTCCAGAAGCCTCTTTACTCGCTGTAGATATCTGTTCACTAATGTCTGCCGCTGGATAAATCATCTCTCCCTGTGATACATTGAAATTCTCTAAAAATACGACCTTTAGCTTTTGACGGACTATGGGGTCATTCTCTATCTTCTGACTGAGAGCATTAATAAGCTTAATGACCGTTTTAGCATAGTGGTATCCAGGAGCGGCTTTTCCACCGAAGATGAAGGTTTGCGAACCTACTAATGACTCTGGGTCGTTTAAAGCCTTATTGTATAGGTGCATGATCTTTAGCACATTGAGCAATTGCCTTTTATAGGCATGTATTCTCTTGACTTGAACATCAAAAATAGAAAGGGGGTCGAGCTCAAGCCCCTGTTTCGTCTTGATTCTCTCTGCAAATCGACATTTATTTTCAAACTTTACTTTAGCGATCTGTTCTAGAAAACTGGAATCATCCTTGAACCTTATAAGTTTCTTTAGTTCTCCAGCATCTTCTTTCCAGGTTGGACCGATTGCCTCTGTTATCAAGCGAGACAATTTAGGATTGGCAGCTAACAGAAACCTCCTATGATTGACGCCATTGGTTTTATTATTAAATTTGTAACCGAAAATCTGATAGTAATCTTTAAAGACCTCTTTTTTGAGAATTTTGGTATGCAGTTGCGCAACACCATTTACCGATGAACTTCCGATCACTGCCAAATTTGCCATCCAAACATATCCATCTTTAATAATTTGAGTGTTATGAACCACATCCTCATCGTCCAGAAATCTGCGCGTCAAATCCTCCTTAAATCTTCGATCAATTTCTTCAATGATCTGATAGATTCTTGGCAAAAGACTTTTGACCAAATCAATCGGCCATTTTTCCATTGCTTCAGGCATAATGGTATGATTGGTAAACGACATGCTATTGACGGTGATATTCCAAGCCTCATCCCATTCCATTCCTTCTTCATCTATGAAGATACGCATCAGCTCAGGGATACATAAAACTGGATGAGTGTCATTAATGTGAACTGATATTCGTCGTGAAAAGTCTTGTAAGGAAATCAAATTGTTTTTCTTTTTATAACTTCTCACTATTGAACCTAAGCCAGCGGCAACAAAAAAATACTCTTGTTTAAGCCTTAACTCTCTTCCGGCACGACTACTATCGTCCGGATATAGAATGTACGATATAGCCTCAACTTCTGATTTGTAGCTTGTGGCCTGATAAAACTCCCCTCGATTGAAACAGGTCAAATCCAGTTCTCCATGAATCGTCTCTGCACTCCATAACCTCAAGTTGTTAATGTACATGGGATTATCATAGCTCATAATCGGTACATCATAAGGTATGGCCAGTACTTGTTCATAGTTATCATGATGAAAGGTTATTCGCCCCTCATTATATTCTGTTCTCACATTCCCTTTGAACTTTACAATAATACCCTTATTAGGCTTGCGTGTTTCCCAAGGATAACCACTCTTAAGCCAGTTATCAGCCACCTCAACCTGATTGCCGGAAACGATTCTTTGCTCAAATAAGCCATATTGATAGCGAATCCCATTACCATTCCCCTCAATTCCCAAAAAAGCCATTGAATCGAGGAAACAAGCAGCTAATCTTCCTAAACCTCCATTGCCCAAGCCTGGATCCGCTTCTTGTTCCAACAGATCTTCCAAATTGATGTTCAATTCGGACAAACCTTCTCTAACCAGATTTTCTATCTTAAAATTAACCAAATAATTATGAAGAAGCTTCCCGATCAAAAATTCCATTGAAAAATAATAGACTTGTTTTCCCTGTGACATGGAATTGTTATTTATCGCACGGTAATAACTCATTTTTTCTTTTAGCAATCCTACCAAGGCACTAAATTTGTCCCAATGAGTTGCTTCATTGGCGGTAATCCCTTCTCCCTCCATCAATTTCTTGAGATAGGCTTGCTTAAAGCTTTCCTTGTTTGAAAACATATTGTTTTTTCCTCCAATATCTCACTATTCGACTTGGGTTTTAAGATGATCAAGGCTAAGGGAGGCACTTTAAGGGTTATGGAAAACATTTGACCGTGCCATGGAACCTTCTCAGCGAAGAGGAACGACTGATTGACTCGATCCTTCCCCCCATAAATCTCTCGATCAGAATTAAATACTTCCTGATAGATTCCCTCGTCTGGGATGCCAATTCGGAAGTCCTCGTAATTATTGGTCTGAAAATTAATTAATATGATCAAAAAATCATTAACTTTCCGCGTTTTGCGACTAAAGACTAAAATACTCTGTTGGTGGTTATCGACATCGATCCATTCGAAACCTGACCAATCCAGTTCGTTTTCCCATAGAGCCTTTTCTCGCTGATAAAGCATATTTAACGCACAAACAAAATCTTGATGCTTTCTATGCATCTCATACTCCAATAGGAACCAATTCAGTTCTTCATCATAATTCCACTCGATAAATTGGGCAAAATCTCCACCCATAAACATTAATTTTTTACCGGGGTGGCACATCCAATAACCATATAAACATCTTAGTCCCGCAAATTTCTGCCAGTAATCGCCTGGCATTCTATTTAGTAATGACTTTTTGCCATGCACGACTTCATCGTGAGATAAAGGGAGAATGTAATTTTCAGAAAAGGCGTAGGTCAATGAAAACGTTAAAAGTTTATGATTGTCTTTGCGTTGGGGAAAATCCAAACTCATATATCGCAAAGTATCATTCATCCAACCCATATTCCACTTAAAGTTATACCCTAGCCCGTCTACATAAGGTGGATAGGTAACAAGCGGCCAGTCAGTCGATTCCTCTGCAATCATTAATGTTCCCGGGTAATCTTTAAAGATCACTTCATTGAGTCTTTGCATAAAAGCAACCGCCTGGAGATTTTCTCTTCCTCCGTGAATATTACGTTTCCAGGAATGGGCTGGTTTTTCGAAATCTAGATAGAGCATACTGCTTACCCCGTCCACTCGTATCCCATCGACATGAAATTGATCAAGCCAAAACACTGCATTAGAAATGAGATAACTCCACACCTCAGTTTTTGCAAAATTAAAGTTATACGTTCCCCATTGCGCATTTTCTTCGTTTTCATAAACCGCCATGCCATTAAATCGACTTAGGCCGTGGGAATCTTTACAGAAATGACCCGGTACCCAGTCTAAGATGACGCCAATCCCTGATTGATGACATTGATTGACGAAATACATAAAATCATCTGGATTGCCGTATCTACTGGTGCATGAGTAATAGCCAGTGACTTGATAACCCCAAGATCCGTCAAAAGGATGTTCTAAAATAGGCATTAACTCAATGTGGGTATATCCTAGTTTAAGCACATAGTCTAGCAACTCCACCGCTAATGTTCGCCAGGTATAAAAACTTCCATCCTCGTTCTTTTTCCAGGAGCCTAAATGAACTTCGTAAATTAAAAGGGGCATCTCCTTGACCTTGACCTCTTTTTTATTTTCAATCCATGTTTGATCTTGCCAATTAAAGCTCTCTAGAGAATAGACGATCGATGCTGTTGCAGGTCTTAACTCAGAGGAGAAGGAAAAAGGATCGGATTTCAGAAAAACTTTTCCGTCCTTAGTGTGTACTTCATATTTGTATAACTGCCCTCGAAGGTCCTCAGGCATGAAGAGAGTCCATACCCCACTATTTCCCATTTCAACCATAGAACTATTATTTGTGGAACACCAATTATTAAAGTCTCCAACAAGGCTAACATTAAGCACATCAGGCACCCAAACTGCAAAATGTGTCCCTTGAATAGCATCACATTCTATGATATGCGCACCAAGTTTCAAGTAGCTGTGGTACATTTCTCCAATATTAAAAAGATATATTTCATCTTGATTAAGAAAACATTCTTTGTGCATAATATCACCAACCTCTTTACTCTAGTCCAATCCTGATAATAACTATTCTCCTAATAAATGGATTATCCTTCCTCCTTTTGTAAATTATTTACAAAAGGTTCCCTCCTGTTCAAGTGAATTCCTATAGTTAGCATGATGTTTCCGGAAAAATGATCGTTCATTTAGAAAGAGAGTCCGTACCAAAAAATGGTATGGACTCTCTTTCTATAATTGAAAAGTTTTTGATATATTCCTGTTAAAAAACGAGGGAACCGAAAATGCCCAGTGATTGGAGAAGGCCAACTAAGTAGTTGTTCCGTTTCGCTAGTGGTTGGTCCTGGATTATGGAGAATATAGGGTACCCCATCCGGTCGGCGTTTGTCAGAAACAACTGCTATGTGTTCGTTTGGTTGGGCAAAAGTGACGATATCTCCCGCCTGCCAGTTTTGAAGATTCTCCACATTCCCTGGCCTTATTTCCAGGGTTAATCTCTGAGCGTGACGTTGAAAAAAATGAGGAGGTTTGCAACCCCACGGAAATCAATGTTTGAGTCTGGTTGCCCCCCCAATCGTGAATACTCTTCTGGGCGTTCCCGTATATCTTTATCAACTAAGATTCTTAGATCATAGCCAGCATTCATTAGAGCTCTCCCTACCACGTCTGTACAGACCCCTTCACTCTCTGGCGGATAACCACCTTGGTAATAAGCACTGCGATACTGAGGTTTGTTTCGCACTTCTGCTTTGGCACCTGCCAGAATATCTCTTAAATCGTCCAGACCGTCACTGTCTTTATCAATCTGACAAGCAATGGGCGAAATCTTCACCGATGGGCTAGGGAGAACCATGCCATAAGGCCAATATCTCCACAATCTAAGTCCTGCGAAGACGATCATCAGTAAGGTTAGAAAGGCAACGACCCAAAAACGATTGGTGCGTTTATTGATCAGGGACGTTTTCACCTTAATTCAATCCCCCTCTAAAAAACTTTCTAAGAAAAGTAACATTTGGATCACATTAGACGTAATAAGAGTGTAACGAAAACAAACAGCCGATAGCACAGATAGCAGGTTCAAAAGAGTATCGAAAGTGAGGGAAAGTAATGTCAAAACGATTGAATCGGTCTAGTCTGGATAAACAACTTGGTGGGGTCTGTGGAGGGGTTGCCGAGTACTTAGATCTTGACCCTAGCCTCGTACGGCTGGGAGCAATTCTTCTTTTATTGGTAGGTGGAACCGGACTTTTAGCCTATCTCGTCGCTTGGCTCGTGATCCCATTGGATACTTGTAAAAGTCACTAACCATTTTACTAGTACTTCACAACAGACGTTTGCAAAGACCCAATTCTGACTTCTCGAAATCAGACAGGGTCTTTTTTTCTAAAGTGACTCGCAAACAATCTCTGCAATATCCATTATTTGTATATCTATTTCTGAACTCTTTCCAGCTTCAGTCAGTGTTGTTAGGCATAATGGGCATGAACTGGCCAAAATATCAGGCTCCGTTCTAAGTGCCTTTTTGAAGAGCAGGCCATTAATTGCTTGCTCTTTATTGTCTTCCATCCATATTCGCCCGCCGCCAGCTCCACAACAAAAGGCCTTCGATCGATTATTTTTCATCTCTACCAATTCAAGTCCAGGAATTGAGGTCAATACATCTCTTGGTGCCTCATAAATACCGTTATATCTCCCTAAATAACAGGGGTCGTGAAAGGTAACTTTTCTTTCATTCGCTAACTTGGGTACTATCTTACCGGATTTAAGAAAGTCTAAAATTAACTCGGAATGGTGGATTACGTGATAGTGCCCCCCAAATTGTTGGTAATCATTTTTTAGAGTGTTATAACAATGAGGACAATGAGTGACTATCGTCTTAAATTTATACCGGTTTAAAGTCTCGATATTTTTAAGCGCCAACGTTTGGAAGAGTTTTTCATTGCCAAGACGCCTAACAGAATCCCCACAACAATTTTCGTCCATTCCCAATATGGCATAATCAACTCCAGCATTTTCTAAGATCTTGAACATGATCTGCGATACCTTTTTATTGCGAGATTCATATGAACCGAAACAACCGACCCAATATAAAATATCCGTCTGCCTCTTCTCACTACTAAGAAGGGAAACCTTCGACTCTTTTGTCAGATAATACTTACGGTCTAACCTTAGCCCCCAGGGATTTCCCACTTCTGAGATACCTTTATAGACCTTCTGAACCTCAGGTGGATAGTCTGTACTCTCAGTGCTCAGGCTTCGTCTCATATCCACAATTCTCTTTATATGTTCTATAAAGATGGGGCATTTATCTTCGCAAAGTCCGCAAGTAGTACATGACCATAGCGTCTCTTTAGAAATTACCTTATCAGTGAGTGGTAATGACTTGATCTTGTCTCTTACTCTGAACCAGGAATTCTGCTCGATAGAGTGACGTTTTAAACGTTGAATCATGATTCTTGGAGATAAGGGAGCTCCACTTGAGTAAGCGGGGCAACCTTTCTGACACCTTCCGCAGGAAATACAGGCATCCAATTCAAGAAGCTGTTTCTTACTAAACTCTTCCAGTCGAGAAGATCCTATAGTCATGTCTTCTGTGGATATTCTTTCGACCGATGTTAACCCTCCTATAGTGTTCAAAGATCTCAAAAAAATGTTGAGTGAAGATGCAATCATGTGAAACAACTTGGAATGAGGGATATAAGCAATAAACCCAAAAGCCAACAACATATGAAAATACCATAAAGAGGCATGTGAAGATAAGGCTGATTGAATGGAGAATCCTAATAGTTGAAATACCACAGAGAAAAACAGACCAACCGGTGTCCAATAAGCCCAAAGATCATCCGTAACGTAAATCCGCAAACCCTCTATAACAAAGCCCGTAAATAGAATGGAAAACGTTAGAATCAATAAAACTGCATCATCGAGGGTGTAATCGTCATGGTCTGGTTTATCAATATAACGTTTATAGGTAGCCATTCCGATTCCAATCATGGCAATTAGTCCAAATATATCCATTAAAAAACTGAGGATTAAATACTTCTTCCCATAAAATAGCGGAATTCCAAAATGATCCTGGATGGCGATAACTAAGGTTCCTAGGGTCAAAATGAGAAACCCATAAAAAACCCCTAAATGCATGAATCGGCGGAAAGTCCCCCGAAAAATTTCTGTGTCATGCTTAATCACAACAGAGAAACACATCTTCAATCTCAAAACAAAGTTATCATACCTAATAGGTCGCCCCTGTTCCCAACTCTTAATTTTCTTATAACAACCCAAAGTGAAAATAAGGAAAGCTACTAAAGCAAATAAGTACATTAATTCCTTACCATGGATATTCCAATAGATCTGTCTGGTTTCCTCCTCCATATAAACACCTCAATTATTTATGAAAGTCAGAAAGTACCTTTGGCGCTATCATAAAACTTGTGATAAAGCCATTTTTATTAAAGCTTCCTGATTGACCGCGTTCCGGAATTTCCATTCTAACAACGAAAATACCTTACCCCAATCTCGGAGTAAGGTATTAATCTAAATTATATCATAGGTTATTGCATGATTTCTAGCCGCCAGTAAACTGTTGAGTATTCATTACTTTTTCACTGAATAGGATTCTTCGGGAGAATTGCCTTCGTCAGCAAACCATCCAAATTACTTTTACTTTATCATGTTTTTTCTGTTGGCACAGGACTCGGGGGGTGACACCGCATACTTCATTTTACAATCCTCGCAGACCTGCATACCATGATCTACATACAAATCCTCTTCTAGGACTTCAACATTACACCTCGCACATTTAGACAACTCAATCCCTACTTTCAAGTTCTACTTTGATGATGAACACTTAATTAAATTAACTCAAAGATAGCGGATCTATTCTTGTAGAAAAATAAGTCCTTTTTAGACTCGCTCTGACAAAGTAGGGGTCGAAATGTCAACCTGAAGTAATTTAAGGAATATCAATGTTTCGAGAACTTTTTATACTGCTCTTCTTATATCAAGGACATTGTTGAGAACCTAACAAACACTTGTGCCATAGTCTAAATGAACACTAGCCTTATACTTAGATACAAAAGGGATTCCTTCGCACGAGGGTGAAGGAATCCCTTTTGTTAGGTTATTCAAGGTTGCTTAAAGGTTTAAATTAAAAGGAAGGCTCTCCCCTACCAAAGCTTTTTTAATGTTATCCTGGGTCACTGCTTGGTGTGAAGTATGCCATATGACTTTCCCGTCACTAATCAGGAGCACTTGAGGAGATTGATGCTTAACTCCCAAATCCTCAGCGGCTTGGTTGGAAACCGGCCGAGACTCAATTACTTTAACCATAGTCACAAGAACATCCTCTGAATTTTCATTGATAAAATCCTGTACCTCTTTCCATGCACGTGCACTGACAGGGCATGATGTACTATGTTTAAATAATAGTATTTTACGTCGGCTAGACTCTTTCAAAATCTCTTCTAATTCTTCCGAAATGGTAATTTCCTTGAATTCCGGCATCGTTTTCTCCCCCTTCTAGGTCTGTATAATTATAACAAAAACACCCTTGTATATAAAGTCGGCTCTCTCATACTATGATGCATCCCGTTTACACAGACATTTTCTTTCATTTAATGGCTCTTTACCCGTTGCCAACGACATAAGATTGTTTCAAATATATCTACTGCAATAAATAAACTGACTCCAAGTAGAGCCATCATAATAATTCCAGCAAACATCTCGTCTGGAGCAGCACGGCTCCACGCATCCATTATGAAATATCCTAATCCTTCGGTCGTAGCAAACGATTCGGCAAAAAACAAAACAGCAATTGCTGTTCCCATACTTAAGCGAAGAGACGTCAAAACATCTGGCAAACTCGCAGGAAGGAGTACGTACCTATAAACTTGGACCCGATTTCCTCCTAGAGAACGTAGCGAAGAAATTGTTTCACTCGGTACTTTGCGAACCGCGTCACGTGTTGTGACCAAAATTTGAAAAAAGACAATAAAGGTGATGAGGAAAATCTTCGAACTATCGCCCAGTCCGAAAAACAAGAGAATTAAGGGAAGAAAGACAATCTTTGGGATAGGATAGGTTATATAGACTAATGGGGCAAAAAAACGATCAATTCTCCGTTCATAACCCATAATCAGGCCCAGAGGCAGCCCAAAAAATAACGAGAGTAACGTTGAAATGATGACACGGTAGGTGCTGACCCAAAAGTGTCTCCCCAAATTCGATTCAAACAGCAGCCGAATGGTAGCATTCAAAGCTGCCTCAGGTGTCGGCAGAAGAGGCGTCTTAAGGCTCCAAGTTGCAAAATGCCAGAGTGCTATTAAAAAAAGAGTAGCCCCCACGTACCCAAAGAGCTGTCCATGGAATTCTCGACCTTGCTGGGTCATTTGGCCATCCCCCCTTCAAGAAGAGAACGGACATAGCTGGTTTTCTGGAAAAATTCTGATGTCTGACGATAGCCAGTTTGTCCAACGCGAGGATTAAGGATTTCGCCCATAACATGTGTTGGGCGGCCATCTGCTAGCACTAAAATACGGCTACCTAGAAAAACAGCCTCTTCAATACTGTGTGTCACAATAACTGTCGTTAATTTGTTTTCTTGCCATATTTCTAATAAAAGTTTTTGAAGTCGTTCGCGAGTCAAAGCGTCGAGTGCTGACAAAGGCTCATCCATTAACAACAGATCCGGTCGTAAGGTTAACGCACGAGCTAACGCCACTCTTTGTCTTTGTCCCCCACTCAATTGGCTGGGAAAATGATGTTTCACTTCCCACAACCCCATCTTATGGATCATTTCTTCGACTACTTTTTGATACTCTCGCTTTGCTATATGCCTTACTCGCAAACCTAAACTAACATTCTTTTCCACATTAAGCCAAGGAAAGAGCCCATATTCTTGGAGGATGAAGGCTGTTTTTTGACGGGTACCCATCACACGCTCACCCAAAACCTTTATTTCTCCGCTTGTCGGTTGCAACAAACCGGATAAAAGATAAAGAAGTGTGCTTTTTCCACAGCCGGAGGGACCTATCAAGACTAAGCATTCACCTGATTCAATCTTTAAATTGAAATGGTCATAGACCTTGACCTGTGACGATCCCTGAACATAAGCCAGATCACAATTAGAAACTTCAATCACAGGTTATTCTCTCCTTAATATTTAGAATCAGAGGTCGGAGGAGCAAGTTCAAAGGTAGAACCATGAACTTGCTCCTCCGATATTATGTGGGTACTTTATTTTGGGAGAAGATTTGAGTCCACTAACTCCTGATAGCTATAAGCTTGAGGAATGAGTTTTTTATCAACCATCCATTTCATAACACTACTGACTTCTTCTTCTGTGGGAAGCTGAAGCTTCGAGAAGGTCGGAGTCTTGTAACTTTCTTTTAATTCAGAAGGAATTTGAGCCTTTTCCAAGAAAAGACTGCGATATTGATCCGGATTTTTACTCAAAGCTTGTCCAGCGTTGCCATAAACACGTACGGCAGCTTTGATTCCCTCGGTGTTCTCCTGAATGCTCTTTGTCCTAAACAAAAAGACAGTCTGAGAAATATTACGATAGGTGTCATCTACGATCAGATGAGCCCCCTTGGCTTGTGCTAGAGAAGCTAATGGATCAGGGAGACAGGCGACATTAATCTGGTCAGAAAGCAACATATCTACACGTACGGGCATTTTAGGGATTGACATCTTCTTCACGTCAGTTAACGGAACTCCTTTATCCAGGAGCATTTTTTCGCTGACATAGTCAATTATCGAGTTTTGGGAAATCCCAAGTGTCGCCCCTTTTAATCCTTGTGGATCGTTGATTTTCGACTTGGGAGACGATAAAATTGCAAAACGACCTTCCTGAGGGGTTGCACCCAGTCCAATCGAAGCAATTTTAACATCCGTACCGAGTTTCTTTAAAAGTGCTACTGCCAGCATATCCGCTACTTCTCCATCAATTTGTCCTGCTTGCAGTGCTGTATCCCGCTCCAGGGCACTTGCAAAACTGATCAATTCTACTTTAACTCCTTCGTTGGCATAGAGTCCGTCTTTTTCCGCAACATAGAACGGTAAATTATCTTCAATCGGCAACACTCCGATTCTAACAGTCTTACCTACACTTTTCGGTTCATTGCCTTCTGGGGCTTTTGTGGTAGCACAACCAGAAACAAAAATGGCTAGACTAAGAACGATACTTAATAAACAAAAACTCAAACAACGTTGTCTCATTTAAACTCGACACTCCTCATCCTAAAAACTATTCTCATCTTTAAACTAATCTTTGAAAACATAATTTTTAGTATATTCGACATAGATTTTGTTATTCCTTTTCCACCTTCACATATCTTGTAAAAGACGTCTACCTCTCCCCAACTATTCCTCTCCTGAAACAGACGTGAAATATGCTCCGAGAGAATAGGCAAATGACAGAAGTACCTTGTCCAAGTAAATCAGAAAAAGAATACCAGACAGATAAGTCTAGTATTCTTCACTTTACCTTACTTAACGTTATTTCTCAGCATTTTCTGGCGGACGGCCTGAATTCGGTTCATCCGATAATTTAGAGGCTTGAGGCACCGCCAGTTCAGTGAGTGGTGGCGTAGGGGGTACACTATTTTTCTTTTTCCTCAAAATTATTAAGACACCACCTAACCCAATAACCACCACAGCGCTCCCAGCAATCCATAGCCAATAGTCCTTCAGGTCTTTTCGATCCTTACCTGATTCGATTCCTCTCTGAGATTTCGAGATATAGTCTGAAATCGCATTGTGTTTAGGATATAGGCGTTGAACTTCTTCGAATTTCGGAATGGCTTTCTTGTAATAATTCTGCCAGTACAATTGCAAACCTTCCTGCCAACGTTGGGTCACTGCCCCGGGTTTATTGACAGGCCCCCCCGCCTGACGGGCAAACTCTAGCACGGTGCTTGAAGGAATCGCCCAACCGATACCATCGCTCGAAGTAGCCGTAGCTATTCCAACTAACTTGCCCTCTTTGGAAATCACCGGCCCTCCACTGTTTCCAGGGTTAACATTAGCACTTAACTGTAAAACCGGCCCTTTATCCGTAGTTTTGCGTGCAGCGATGCTGCCAGTACTATAAGTGGAAACTAGAACAGATTTGTCATCTAAGAATCCTTCTAGATCTGCTTTGCCCGGATATCCGGCAATTGTCACTTTATCAGACGTTTGACTAGCATCAGATTCTTCAATTTGAATGATCGGTAAATTCATGGCGTCTATTTTAATAATTGCAACGTCTTTACCCTGCCCAAGGGGTGCACCATAACTCTTAATATCAAAGGTGAAGGAGTCCCCCCCAGGCATGATTACTTTGCTTACCTTCTGAAAATTGCTACGTTTCGTCGTACTTTTGGCAAAAGAATAGATGTCCGCGGCATAGTATCGGTCCTTTTTCAACAATTGTTCTTTCAGATCGTTTAGAAATAGATCATCCAATCTCTGTTTAGCATCCTTTTCCTCAAGCTTAGATGTCTCCACCACATGAGCATTGGTCACAATATATCCGTTTTCCGACAGAATTGCTCCCGACCCCATTCCACCATCATAATAAGGAACCTCTGATGGCACCCCGAGGTATTTAGATAGCGCTGAATCAAGCACGTAAGTAACAGAGTTAAAACTGACTACCCTTACTACTGCAGGCTTTGTGAATTCCGTGATCTTTGTCTCGGTCTCTACCGTGGGTAGTTGGTTGGAACAACCCGTCAGACTTAGAAAAATCACTAGCAAGAGCATTAATGCCAACAACCGCTTGATTGGTCTTGGTTTATACACAAATTCTCCTCCTCACTGTGTTGAATTTATTTTCATAATATGTAGGAGTGAAACTTATGTTCAACAAAGGCAACCTCGGCCTTGATAAAGACCACGTTTTTAGGACCTATATACTTGTCAATTGATATTCCATTATCTGTATGTTATTGGACACAGGACGTTGAGAATATAACTTCTCGTGGTTAATCATATGACAATGTTGTACAAACTTGGTACAATATAATTTAACGTCGGTATCTGCAAGGCAGAATTTGAATTGGCTGGGGAGAGGGTCGTATTGTATGTCGGGGCACGAATATTAAAAACTGGAATTGCCGTCACTTTGGCAATGTATCTATGCAAAATTCTTCATGTTGAACCAGCTGTTTTTGCAGCTATTTCTGTTGTGGTTAACATGCAACCTTCCGTTCGTAAAGCGTTGCATAATGCTTGGGAACAAGTATGGATTCATTTACTGAGTGTCGCCTTGGCCGTTCTTTTAGGGCTCGCTTTAGGGACGAGTCCTATGGTTACAGGTCTAGCTGTCATTCTCATCATTCTCCTGTGTAATCGGCTTGGATGGTCCGGGGGAATAACGATCGGCGTTGTGTCAATCGTCTTTGTGCTCGATTCACCGGCTAATCAATTTTTATATCATGCAGGAATTCGTTCTTTAGCAGTTTTCCTGGGTCTAGGGGTAGCTCTGGGTGTAAACCACATTCTCCTGCCTCCCGCACACAAGAAAAAACTCTATAATGAACTAGATCGACTCTTCCGCGACGCTTCCACCTACTTTCTAGACCGTGTGATCACATTTATTTCTTCTGCTTCTCTCGTATCTTTCATTGCCGAGCCTCCTGCGGAGTTATTAGAACGACTCGATATTATAATGGATCTTTATGAACACGGCAGAGAAGAATTAACCGAGCAAGATAATCCCAAACTCGTTGAGCGTGTTCTTGAAATTTGTCAGGGTTTCATTGAGCGAGGTCAAATTATCGGAGAGATGACGGCTCAGCGCATTCAACGACGTAATGCGCCTGATTCCCGAATACCTATTGATGGACTGAGTCCAGAATATCAAAGGATTCTAGATGTGCTCCTCGAAGGAGAAAGAAAGTTAGGATTCTGGGCACGTAAAGTAAACATCGGGTTGAACCAACCCCATGCTTCAGAAAAGGCTAAAGAAGACCTCGAATACTGGGCAGAATTTGATCAGGTTATGGATACTTGGCAGCGTACCGTAAGTGGTGTTTTTTATCTGAGAGCCATGATGGAAATCGCTGTCGTTGCTACTGAACTTCGCTGGGCTGAACGTCGGATGAGAAAGCTCTACGATCTGGGCTCTTTTAATCAGGAATAGACTGAATAGGAATGATACGAGACAGTCCAAATAGAACGATCGAAAGGTCATAAATTAAGATTTAAGTAGACATCATCCAATTCATCTTGGGTAATGCCTATGTAGCGAAGAGTTTCTTTCGGTGAAGAATGATTTAGTAAAGCTTGAATACGGGTCACGTCAACTCCAGCAATGTAAGCATGGTATCCAAACGTTTTGCGTAACGTATGGGTACCAATTTTATCTTGTATCCCAACGGTCCTCGCCGCTTCATTAATGATTCGATAAGCGTGTTGCCGGGTGATCGACTCGCCACCCTTACGAGAAGGAAATAAGGCTGCCCCTGGGTGGAAATCTGCTAAATATTCTTTCAGAGCTTTAATAACCGTATCGCTAAACGGAAACGCCTTAGTCTTTCCTGTTTTCTTCTCGCGGAGGGTAATTCGGTCTTTGACCTTCCCTTTCTCATCCAAGACATCAGAAACCCTCAGTTTTAGGAGATCACTGACTCTAAGCCCAGAATTGATGCCAAGTGTAAAAAGTGCATAATCTCTCAAATTGCTCCCTCTAAGGAGCTTTTTTATTCCCTCTATCTTTTTTCGATCCCGTATTGGTTCGACAAATTCCATGTGATGCCATCCTCCGTCTTTCTCCATAACTACTGGGGCCTTACCCCTAAATAATTGGTATTGAAACCAAGAAATGTCCTTATGTGTCATAAACAAGTTTAACATATATTTATGACACATTAAAGAATAATCGTATTAATTTATGAAGACGGAAAAAAACCTGAACCTTATGGTACGTCTGGGTTTTCGCTCTTTCCGCCAATGTGACACACTCCCGTTGTGTAACATTCGTTTTATAAGTGAAATCTACTAGTAGAATTCAAGGGTTTAGCGCAATATCACCTAAAAATCATCCTTAATCTGAGGAAAAAAATAATACTTTAAACCATTTTGCACCAATGGTATACTTAATGTATACAAGTATACCATTGCAATGTATTACTACTCAATAATTGTTATATACCTTTGGTAAACTGAGGAGGAAGAAATATGAGCGAAGAAACAACCACGACCGCAAAACCTGATTCATATTCTGTCAAAACAACCACGGATGTCACCGAAAGGGTTCAAGAATTAACCAAGAAGACTGGACTGAATCACAAAGATTTATTTGCAGCGATGGTAACCCGTTATTATTCAGAGCTGGAATCTGGTAGCGACTTGGATCGCAGTGACGACATGCAGCAAATCCGGTATCATCTGAACCGAGCAGAGAACATCTTTCTAGGGTCTCTCCAAAAGGTACAAGATCTAAAAAGAGACTTTTCCGAACATCTTGAAACTCAGAAAGCGCAGCATAAAGAAAAGCAGGAAGATCTTCAAGCGAAAAACAGCAATATAACCAAGGAGTTGGAAAAACGATCTACTGCCCAATCAGAACTTGAAAATCGACTACAAGAAACCTTAGCTCGTAACCAAGAGTTAGAGGATACAAATCGAACGAACCGGGTGACGGTTGATTTACTAGGTCAGAAGCTGGAAAACTTGGAGCAGAAAGCTGCAGCAGTGGATCCCTTAAAGGCTAAGATCACAGAGCTCCGAGGACAAACATCTTCTTATCAGCAGATCATTGCCAATCTCCAAGCAGAATTGGGGATAGCGCAGCAAACCATAACTAACCTAGAGGAACGTCGAACAAAGGCTGAAGAAACGGCTCTTAAGCACGAAGAAGAAGTGCGAACAACCTACGAAAAAACTATACAACAGCTTCAGGAAGTCCACTCACTCGAAGTGGATAAAACCCTTTTGGAGTCTGAACGTCGAGTTTTAGAAATGATGCAGAAAATTAAAGAGGATTATGGTCAGAAAGTCGAAGATCTTTTAGTTAAAAACGACGCCTTAAGAACGAAGTATCAAGAGTTAACGGAGAAAATATACATCTTGGAACTTGAGCGCCTGAGATTAGATAACCAATCACAAGCCACTAAACATCCGACAACTGATTAATAGAATTCCCATGAAAGCTAATTAGCATAATTATAGTTCGGATTTTCAAAGACACGGTAATAAAAGGATGGTTCTTTTTAGAGGTCCCTCTTAATCACATGAAAAAGATCATATTTATGAGGCCATAATTCTATGGAGGAATTTATAAGTAAACGAAAGCCGGTTTTCCTACTCTAAGGAAAACCGGCTTTTTGCTTTCAGGCTATGTCTAAGGGTACATTTTTGCATGACTTAAGTAACATTGTGTGATAGATGACCTTGTTGAAAACTCGCACGAAAAGCTACTGAAAATTATTCTGAGCCGATCTTACCTCTATCGTAACTTTGGGAGAAGGAGACAAAACCGCTAAAATCCCCCCCAGGACAACAAAAATTCCCCCAAACACTTGTAAAAGAGTGAGATGTTCGTCAAGCAATATCACGGCTAAACCAACAGTCATCACAGGTTCCATGGTACTAATAATCGATGCAGACGTTGCACCGATGCGCTTCATACCCTGGAAAAATGTGAGCATGGCTATAATAGTTGAGAACAGAGTTATGCCCCCAATCCACATCCACGTGCCCCAGGAGAGATTCCACGTCACCCCGCCCAATGGAAGTCCTATGACCCCATATGTCAGTGCAGCGGAAGTGGATATTACGGTCGTACTTACTAACGATGTCGTTGTCTGTAATACTTTATTTCCTACGAGAATGTAAATCGCATAGACAAATGCAGACCCAAGTGCCAAAGTAACCCCAAAAAAATTAATTCCCTGCAGTGCTACCCCGAGTACTGAGACTAAGCCTAATGTTGATAGGATTAAACCCATAAGTTTATGACTAGAATATTTCTCTTGTTTACTCAATATCGCAATAACCGTGACAATGATGGGATATGCATACAGGAGCAAAGCAGCTAAAGACGCTGGAATATAACGTACAGAAGTTAAGTAGAGCCCCGCCATCATAGAATAGCCAATTCCTCCCATGCCCCATAAAGTTAGCCATGTTTTAAGGGGTAATCTGGGAAATCCTTCTCTCCAAATTGTGAGAGTCCAGAAAAAAAGGGCGGCTATCGTAAATCGAACAAATAATACAGTAGAAAGGCCCGCTCCACCAGCAAATACAAACTTCCCCATAATAGGGTAAACACTAAACCCCAAGGTAGAAATAAGGATTAATATAACACTAAATCCAATAGGTTGTTTAGCAGACATTACATAACTCCTTCATTAAGTTGTTTCCATTAAAAGTACGGCGTTTTTCGGTCTGATTTCTGTCACGTTCAAAGCTTCCTGTCGTATCCTTATCTTATCATACGATGAAGAAAAATGGTCTATAAGATAATACCACGAAAAAAGGGATCAAGCGTAAAGCTTAATCCCTAATTGCTAATCCCAACCCTAGGTTATTTGAAGTTTTTAATCGCCTTTTCACCAAATTTTCCCGTTACCACTTTTTCATAAGGAGCGATCTTATTGAGTTCTCCCGCATCCTTAATGATTTGTTGAAGAAGATAAAAATCCTTTTCATTAAGAACAGGGTCTTTTTTCCAAGTGTTCTGTTCTTTATAACGTTTAACTGAGCTCACGAGTACCTCTTCGTTTTCGTCCGGAAATTGAGGTTTTATAGCCTTGGCAATTTCCTCTGGAGTATGATTTGCTACCCAAAGCTGACCCTTATAAATTGCATTCGTAAATTTCTGAATTAGTTCTGGATTCTTCTCGATCGTACTCTTCTTTGTGAAATATGCAGTATAGGGCACGTCACCACTTTCTTTACCCAGAGAGGCTACGATATAAGCTTTACCCTCTTTCTGCATGCTAGAAGCTGTTGGTTCAAAGATTATGACATAATCCCCTTTGCCCCCCATAAAAGCACCAGGCATAGCTGCAAATTGCATCGTGGTATCGACGGATACGTCTTTTCCTGGCACAAGCCCATTTCTACTCAAGACGTATTCGAGGACAATGGCCGGCATTCCGCCTTTACGTCCGCCAATAACACTCTTGCCTTTAAGATCACTCCATTGGAAGTTTGGTTCGGGCTTCCTACCCATTAGAAAGGTTCCATCCCCGTTTGTGAGTTGGGCAAACACCACACTATTATCCTCTTTGCCTTCATTATAGACATAGACACTTGCTTCAGGTCCGGCGAATCCAATGTCGACTTGACCTGACAACACCGCAGTCATGACCTTATCCGCACCTTGCCCATTGGAAAGCTCAATTTCGAGCCCTTCTTCCTTGAAGAACCCTTGAGTTAAGGCTACATACTGCGGAGCATAGAAAATGGAGTGTGTGACCTCAGACAATTTAACCTTAGTAAGCCCAATTTGATCACTACACCCTGTTAAAACTAAGGACATCCCCAAGAGTAGCACAATAAGTACAAGCATAAACCTATTTTTCATAATGATCCTCCTCTTCTTTTGAGTTGTGTAAGTAATTTCTCGAAAGGTCTCGCGAATACGGAATTTCTCGAAAGGAATTATTTATTGTTTGTTTTTCACAAGGATTTTCTCAAGAAAAACCACCCCCTGATACATCAAGGCCGCTGCTACCCCTAGAATGATGACACTTGTCATAACAAGATCTAATTTAAACACTTGCCCCCCGTATACAATGAGGTAGCCTAACCCTGCTTTAGATACTAAGAATTCTCCCACGATGACCCCGACCCACGATAATCCAACATTGATCTTAAGTGCATTGATAATCGTCGGAGACGATGCCGGAAGTAACACTTTCGTCAGCACTTGCAATTTTGTACCCCCAAAGGTTTGGACGAGTTTGATTTTTTCCTGGTCAATCGCCAAAAAACCGTTTAACACCTCTAATACCGTGACAATGAGAGAAATAGCCAACGTCATGATAATAATTGCCGCAGAGCCTGCACCGATCCATACGATAAACACAGGTCCAAGTGCAATTTTGGGCAAACTGTTAAGAATCACTAAATAAGGTTCTGAGATTTTACACAGAAATTCTGACCACCATAAGAGTATAGCGATCACCGTGCCCAAAAGTGTTCCCAAGACAAATCCAACAATTGCTTCAAGGCAGGTAATTCCAATGTGCTGAAAAAGCACCCCCTCTTCATACAACCTAATAATAGTTATGGCGATTCTTGAGGGCTGACTAGTTATGAAAGGGTCTACAATTCTAGCATTGGCGCAGATTTCCCAAAGTGCTAGCGCTAAAGTCAGAATCATAAATTGAATGACTCTAATCCATAGTTTTTCCATCTTGACCCGTCGTAAATAGTCTTTATGTTCTTGAGAAACATCTGGAACCTTAACCAAGTGAAGGATTTCTTGATCTATGTTAGACATGGACATCCAGCCCCTTCCATATCTCCTGAAAAAATTGCTGGAACTTTGGCGCTTCCCGCGAGGATAAGGGTGTTCTATCATCCAAACTTAAGTCGATTTCATAGATGTTTTTCACCGTACCGGGTCGCTTAGATAAGAGAACGACGCGGTCTGCCATGCTAATGCTCTCTGCAATGTCATGAGTGACAAGAAGAGCGGTTTTGTTCTCTTTTTTGATGATGGCATAGATATCATCATTGACCACAAGTCGTGTCTGATAATCCAGTGCCGAAAAGGCCTCATCTAAAAGAAGGATTTGCGGATTAGTGACAAGGGTTCGTATAAGGGCGACTCGTTGTCTCATCCCGCCTGAAAGCTGGTTCGGATATTTGTTTCTGAATTCGTAAAGTCCATACGTCTTAAGGAGTTCCATGGCACGTTCCTTTGCTTCAGTTGTCACTTCTCTTCTAATTTCGAGTCCGAGCATGACATTTTGAAAAATGGTTCTCCAATCAAAAAGATGGTCCTTTTGCAACATGTACCCGATCTTTCGAGATGTCCCCGTGACCTTCTCACCACTAAGCAAGACGGTCCCGGAGGTTGGGGCCAGTAACCCAGATATGATCGATAACAAGGTGGATTTGCCGCATCCGCTTGGACCGACAATGCTTACAAACTCTCCTTCACGAATCGAAAAGTTGATATTATCAAGAGCCGTTATCTCCCCATTGAGGGATTGATAGTTCATTCCTACATCATGTATCTCAAGAAGCTGGTTCAATGGCACTCCCCCCTTAGGCATCTTATCTATTTAATAGTCTATTAAAGGATGTATTCATGGGTGAGGAATACGAAAATTTACCAAATTCGCATGACAGCGCGTAGTTGCAATGTCTAAGAAAATTATGTGATGCCCCAGAAATATATGGCGTGAACATTACTTATAAAGAAGTATTCAAAATGCTAAACTTATCTAATGATGAGTAGCTTAGACTAAGTGCATATGGAAAACAGAACAGCCGTAGACTTTTCAAAGTCACGGCTGTTCTGTTGTAGAAAATCATCAGTATTATATTATTCTTTTACTATTGGGCCAAGTTCTAGATTAAACATTTAAAGTTCCTAGATAGAAATCAGGAATCTAATCTAGTCCAACTCTATAACCGCTGTTTTTAAGCGCTGTAATCCTTCTTCTATCACTGAGCGGGAACAACCCAAATTGAGCCGCGCAAAGCCTTCTCCTCCAGGTCCAAATAGGTAACCGGCATTTAAGCCTACCCCCGCCTTATGTACTAGGAATTTCTGTAATTCCTTCGGTTCCATCCCCAATGCCCTAAAATCAAGCCACATCAGGTAGGTTCCTTCAGGTCGGATCGCCTGAATCTGGGGCAGCTCTCGGGCAAGGAAGGATACTAAAAACTCTTCGTTTCCCTTCAAATAGTGCATTAGCTGTTCCAGCCAATCCCAGCCATGACGATAGGCTGCTTCCATTGCCGTTATGCCGAACACATTAGGATGATGAATTCCGGTCAAATCTAGTGATGCTTGATAGCTCTGTCGAAGCGTGGAATTCGGAATAATCAAGTTCGAGGTTTGCAAACCAGCTAGGTTGAACGTCTTGCTAGGGGCTGTGCAAACAATCGATTGCTCGGCCAATTCTGGAGATAGAGAGGCGAAGGGAATATGTCGATAACCCTCATAGATAAGATCACCATGAATTTCGTCAGAAATGACTAGGACATCCTGAGCTACGCAAAGTTTTCCTAAGCGTTCCAGTTCTCCTCGTCCCCACACTCGCCCAACAGGATTGTGCGGGTTGCAAAGAATCATCATCTTAACACCACTTGTAAACTTCTCTTCCAAGTCCACAAAATCCATGGTGTACCGACCGTCTTCCAAGATTAGCTGGCTATTCACAACCTCACGGCCATGATTTTTTATCGCCTGAAAGAAAGGCGGATAAACTGGGGATTGAATAAGAACTTTATCCCCAGGCTTAGTTAAACTCCGTACTAATTCATTTAATGCTGGAACAATTCCGGGGCTGAATGTAATCCAGTCTTTTTGGATCACCCAACCATGCCTCTTCTGAGTCCAATCAATGAGCGCCAGGTAATATTCGTCCGTTCCGTCTGAATAACCGTATATTCCATGCTTCGCACGGTTCACCAATGCCTCAATCACGTCATCTGGGGCAGGAAAATCCATATCAGCGACCCACATCGGCAAAATGTCTTCGCGACCAAAAAACCGTTGATTAAAATCCCATTTTATGGAACCAGTGTCTTTCCTGTCGGTTATTTGGTCAAAATCGTAGCGCATTGAATCTCTCCCATACTAATTATTTCTTCAAACTCTATAAAGTTCCTGTCAAACGTATGATTCAAATGCCCTCAGAAGCAGCCTTTATCGCATGGACGATCTTGTTATAGCCAGTACATCGGCAGAGATTACCCGCTATAGAGAGCTTAATTTCTTCTTCGGTTGGATGAGGATTTGCCATTAGTAAGGCTTTTGCGGACATGAGCATTCCCGGTGTACAGTAGCCACATTGAACTGCGATGTTATTAATAAAGGATTCCTGTAGTCTATCTAACTGTCCGTCCTTTTCCAGTGCTTCGATGGTAAGTATTTCCTTACCTCTGACTTGAGGTGCTAGGACAAGGCAAGAATTAACCGCTTTTCCATTCATAATGACTGTGCAAGAGCCGCACTCTCCTTCACTACATCCTTCTTTTGTCCCCGTTAGTCCTAGTTCCTCTCTCAACAAATCAACTAATCTCATGGTTGGACGAATATCCATCGTATGCTCTTTTCCGTTAACCGTAAACTCTATAAGCATAACTTTTCCACCCTTATCTTAAACTATTTCGACTTCTAAAGACTGATCGGCTATTAAGGCAGTCAATATTTTTTCTGGTGTCAGTGGCATGATTGATAAGGCTGTCCCAAGAGCATTGTTTACAGCATTGATCACAGCAGCAGCAACAGGAACGAAGGCTATTTCCCCCACACTTTTGGCACCGAAGGGACCTTCATCTCCTCCTTGTTCAATCAAAAACGTTTTGACTGTGGGCATATCAGGAGCATTAATCACATGATAGTTTTTGAAACTGCTGTTCAGGATACTGCCGTCTCTACCTACCCTTACTTCTTCAAATAAGGCGTAGCCTATCCCCATCTGAACGCCCCCCTGAATCTGTCCTTCGACCATTCCAGGATTTATTGCTTTTCCAATATCATGAACTGCCAGATAATCTGTAACACTGACCTTGCCAGTCTTTGTGTCAACCTCGACCTCGGCGAAATGTACGGCATATACACCCGGATTAGACGACCCATGATAGGTATGCGTAATCACGATGTCGGTATCATCCATGATTTTAGCGGTCGTCGCAATTTCACGGTAACTTAGGGCATGTTGTTCATTTCCAATAACCAATACTTTTCCGTCTTCTGCCTTTAAAGACAGTTTAGGCTTCTGCATAATAAGGGATGCACATTCCAATAGTTTCTCTTTAACCATCTTAGCTACTTCATAGGCACAGGCACCACAAATATAGGTAACTCTACTCCCATAAGAACCAAAATCATAAGGTCCATAGTCTGTATCTGCTTCTAAAACGGTAATGTAACTTGGATCAAGATCTAATACCTCGGCGGCAATCTGTTTCATCGAAGTAATCGTTCCACAGCCAATATCATGTAGACCAGTATTCAAAATGAAACTGCCATCCTCATTCATTTTCAGGGTCATGGTGCTATGTTCAGGAAAACCGCCGTACATACCATTTTTATGGGCTGCGCAGGCAAATCCTATCCCCCGGCGATACCTACCGTCACCCGGATCCCTCTTATATCGGTTGCTCCAACCAAACGTTTCAGCCCCTTTTTTCAAACACTCAATTACCTGAGCATTTCCCAGTGAAAAGTGGGAAGCTTTATCAATATCATAGGGATGAACAAGATTCTTGAGTCTGAATTCTACAGGGTCCAACATCAACCTTTTGGCTACAGCATCCATATGGATTTCCAGAGCAGTCATTATTTCAGGAGCACCCCACCCTCTTGCCCCACCTCCAACCGGTGTATTGGTATATACAATCCTTCCATGATGTTTGTAATAAGGGATTCTATATAATCTCGATGTTTTCTTGGACATTGCAAAAGCATTGTCCACAGAACTGGTAGCGTAGGCTCCAGCATCTATAACGCTATCAACCTTGCAATCGACCAGTATTCCACCTTTTGTGACACTTGTTCGTATACTAGTACTCGTTGCAGGTCTCGTCATAGTAGCGATAATGCTTTCTTCCCTATTAAACATTAATTTGACAGGACGTCTAACCGCCTTGGCTAAAAAAGCGGTAATCGGCTCAATGATCGCTTCTTGTCTTCCGCCGAAAGAACCTCCAGTGGGCATTTTGATGACTCTTACTTTGTTATAGCTCAATTCCAGCAAATCCGCGACAATTGTTCTAACGCCAAAAGCCCCTTGACAAGCAGCCCAGATGGTAAGCTTTCCAGAACTGTTGTAGTCTGCCACACAGACATGGGTTTCCAGCGCTGCATGATGCACTTTTTGAGTAACGGTCGAGGTCTCCACAAAGATGTTCTCATTAAATATTGGAGTCTTTTCTCCTAGTTCGTAAGTAAACTGATGGATCAAATTCCCGTTTGGATGTATTTTCGTTTGATAATCCAGTAGAGCTTCCTCTGGAGTACTCAGAACAGGTAGTACATCGTAATCCACTCTAATCAGGGAAACGGCTTCCTTGGCAATTTCTAGGGTGGTAGCTACCACCGCAGCAACTCGATCTCCTGCAAATCGTACCTTTTCAGTAAAAAGGCGCTCATCCTCCGTACAAAATTCTTGATTAGGAACAATCCGATAGCGACTGTAAGGTTTGTTTGGGGTATTTATATGCGTAAAAACTCCTATAACTCCAGGAAGCGCTTTCGCTCTGCTTGTATCAAGTTTCGTAATTAGCCCGTGGGCAATTGGACTTAATAGCAATTTTGCATACAACATATTGGGCAATTTCATATCACTAACATACACCAATTCTCCCCTCACCTTTTGAGTCGCATCATGAATTGGAAATGTTTTTCCGACATATTTCAAATCCTTGTTCAAAATCTTCACTCCCGTGCCTTATTCACACATCTTCGAGCAATCATCTGAATTCATATCTAATTATATTGGTAATTATAGCATTAATTGAACCTAAAAAGTTTACGAGAATTTGACATTGCCAAGAATCGACCCGATGTGTAGATTAACGTAGAAGGTGAAAAAAAATCGGGTAGGTAATTCATAGAATACAGAATTACCTACCCGTTTTACTAAGTTTGAATAGAATAATACTAATTAGTGTTTTACAAATACCACGTTTATAGCTTTGATTAGAGCTTCTACTGTATCTCCTTCTTTAAAACCAGCGTCTTCGAGGCTTTCCCGCGTCATCACGGACGCGACTTCGGGGGCATTGTTTCAACCCTCAACACTCATTTTGACCAAGGCCATAAGCTCATCGGTCTTGATTTCTTCAATGACACCATAAATCTTGTTTCTTACTCCAGCTTCCATTTATAGCACCTCCTTCGATTTCCCAGTTATTGTTAGCTAAAATGCCCAAAATAATACTGGGAAATGAAGAATACGACTAACATCAACTACGCCAGGTCAGTGCCCTATAGAGAGCAATTGCGGCTTCGCCACGGTTTACTGCTTCTTGAGGACCCAGCACCTGCCCCTCTACTTTGAGTATGCCAGTGCCGCTCGCAAGGGCAATATAACCTAAAGCATCTGGGCTAATTTGCGCAGCATCCTGGAAATTGACTTTATAAATCCCGTCGAGTTCAGCTAACTTATTTAATTGAATATAACGAAGCAAGACTTTAGCCAAAAGTTCACGATTGACCGGATCTCCAGGCTGAAGGTCTTCCTTTAACCATCCTTGTTCCTTGGCTTTGGTCAAGATTTCAATCTCTGTAAGACCAGTATTTCCCCATAAACCTGACCTGCTAAGATACATCGCACGTAACAGCGAACTAATGCTCATGTTCTCAGAAGGTTTAAAACTATCACCAAAATCACCGAATAATCCTGCTTCCCCCAGTGCTGCTAGCTCTTGGACTCCGTTAACCCCCGCCAGATCCGTAAAAAAATAGGGTTTTGGTCCTTTCTCTAGGGGTTGCCCCTGGTAATCAAGCATTTCGCCGCACTTAGCATCGATTATGTTGGAGAGTGGAAGACTACGGTCTAGCGCAACAGGAAGATAAACCAAACGTAAACTCCCTGGCAAGCCATTGGAATAGATGCGGACATAAACCAACGATAGAGGGCGCGCCTTCAGAAAGGACGCTACAGCCGTATCTTTACTGAGAATTCCGGAAACATCCGGCAAATCAAAATCTGACCAATTGAGTTCATAACCGGTGAGCAAGCCCGTCACAGGATCGACATTGACAGTCATGCCATTATTCGGGAAATCAACATCATTGGCCACTCTATGATATGAAAACGATTGTATGTTCCTCGGTTCAGGGCTCATTTTACCATCGGAGTTATTTTCGGGGTCCAAAGCCACTTGGCTAAACCGGTCGGACTGGACCCTTTTGAGGAACTCCTCGGCTAACTTTTGCGCTGCAACCCGGTCGAGTTTAGCCTCAGTCTTCCCGGATGGCTGATAAGATATATTAAAACCAAGCAACTCACCGCTTGAGGCACTGACCCTAGCACTAAGGAATTGAGCCTTTCCTTCCCCTGTTTCAGACCCAGTGTTGTTCCAGTCAAAACTCCAGACGCGTTTATCCGCACTTCGCCAGTCAACACCCAAATTAGCGCTGCGTAGTATTAGGTTATCGGGTATCCCAATCCAACGCTGTACTGCAGCAATCCCCTCGTCTCTTTTAAGGAGCTTGGCAGTACGTTCTACTTCTTGTTGTTCCTGTGGAGTCAGGACGATTGTCCCATTTGAGATTGAGCCAGCCCGGTCCTCTTTAGCACTGCCCATTCCACCACTCATTGTAAAATCAGTTGACAGCCAATCTCCCGGAGCAACCTGAAGTGGTTTCCCCGTGAAGGCATCGATCGCTCCCCCGCTTTGGCCTGTTAATTGGTAAACAAGTTTAACTTCTTGTTTTTGGCCAGCAACCAGCGGTTTATAGGAAGCTGGAACCCAGTATTCAAGTTTGAAAAAGGGTGCTACTGCGAAAGTTTGTTGAGCCTGGTCGACGTTGACCACGTCCTTAGGCTCGGGCGCTTTCACGTCACTCCAATTAAAGTTATAAGAAGTGATGTGCCCATCGATGCTAGACACTTGTAAATTCACACCATTACTCAGAAAAGGCAAGTCGTTAATGAGTCTTTGATATTGAAACGAATAATTAATATGGCTGTAATTACTCACTGGCACTAGCATTTGATCACTTGGAAGAAGCCGTACTTGTTTAGCTCGTTCGCCCAACAGACGAGTCAGTAAAGCGTCACTTATTTCCTGAGCACGAAGTTTTGTAATCGTTGGATTTTCCCCGTTTTTACTCGCTTGTTGAACATCTTTCCAATAGTTTATACTCAAAATATCACCGTTTGCGGCACTAACCTCAGCCGCAAAATCCCCTGGACTTTGCGCCGTACCATTCCAGTGTAGAGACCATACTTGGCGATCATCGTTGGTATTGTAGGTAGAATTAAAATCAGTGTATTCATTAGGCACGTCAAAGTTGGTTTTCACGATTTGAATCGCTTTTTCTAACGTGATTTCAGGCACGGCTAAAACCTGAGTCGTTGGCGATGAACTGCTTTCTCCCGCTAGGGCTGTCACAGTAATCATCTGCATAAGCAACAGAGCAACTCCCATCACAGCTAAGATACGGCGCCAATTCTTCTGCATGCAATCCTCCACCTTTCTCTTTTCCTTATTCTTCCCTTCTCTATCAATAGTGTAAATCCTTCTATATGTGACCTCTTCATGATGTCCTTAGCCTAAATACTCCCAATAACCTCCTTCCAAACTTTATGCTTGTCCCTTTCCTCTTAGACTTGAGTGCTTCAATGGTTTCACTTATTAATATAGACGCACTACGATACATTTTTCTGACGAAGATATTATCGACATCTATTTGCATTATCTGCACCCTTACTTTTCCAAAATTACAAATAAACCTTAAATATTAAGGTTTCAAAAAACAATATCAACTTGTTTAATATAGTTATTATCAATAATTATATTAAAGGAATGAAGTGCTCGTGTGAAAGAATCTAAAACGGACTGATGTGAAAGCACTCCAAACCCGAGAATTTCTCGAAGCATCAGGGAATCTTAAACCCAGCCCGCTATGGTGAGTGATACAACGTGTTTCTGATAGTGCCTTTCATATTTGGTTAGTCATCTTAAGTTATCGAAAATCTATCACGTTAGCAGAAGCCTTTGTGTCCATTGTGGAAAGGTGATATTGTTTATGCAATAAAAAGATTCTAAATCTGTTGATGAATCTAATCCTTAATCAAGTTTGACAAACCCTCATCGAGATCATACTTCATGCCTATAACTTTAACTTGTTTTGCTTCCATACCCTCTTTAACAATGGGACTCCTGGAGATATCCGTAAGAGCATCCTGAATATTTAGATCAGTACTCTTTTCTATTAATTCTTTGCCAGTTGCCCCTGTAGCCCTAGCCTCATTGACTGCGGGTTTAAGTTTCTCAATGATTGCTGCAATACTACCGTGTGTTTCACCGCCCTGCACAGCTGCTGTGACAGCACCGCATTCCTCATGACCTAGAACTACCACTAAAGGAGCCTTTAGATGTTCAACCGCATACTCTATGCTTCCCAATTCGACTGGGGTAACGACATTTCCCGCAACACGGACGACGAATAAGTCACCGAGGGCTTGGTCAAATAAAAGTTCGGGTGGTACCCTTGAGTCTGAGCAACTCACAATAATGGCAAATGGGTGTTGTCCATTCTTCATCAAATCGCTTCGTCTTGTATAACTAAAGTCCTTACTCAAGGGCGTACCCGAAGTGAAACGCCGATTTCCCTCAACGAGAAGTTGTTGTGCTATCTCTGGTGAGGAAATTACCTCGACTCGTTTGTAGACGGGAGCTGCAATAACCTGCTGAACGGCCAAGTTTTCCACCTCTGAAGATTGTTTATCAGCCATTGGCGAGGTTTGACTTCCGCACCCACTTAGGATCATCGCTAGACTAAGTAACGCGGCACCGATATAAGTTAATGGTTTCTTCACAGTTTCTCTCCTTTGCATTCCTATTCATAGGCCAAATTCTTGACATATAGTCAGTTTGCCGTAAACCTTGACGTTTTAGTCCTACCCGTAAACCATCGATGATATTAGGCAAAGCGCAAGAGGTTCACCGTGTCCAACTTCTGTTCGATTCGGTCAAGCTATAGAAGGCATCATTCGTTGTCAATGAAATGTGACCCTAAAAGTTTTTTATCAAATACTAGAACGAACGAAAAAGCTGGGCTTTCCAAAATGCAGGAAAACTCAGCTTTTATCAGTCAGAATGTTTCTTTGAGTATGATCCAATTCTCTCGAGGGGTCACAAGAGTCTAGCCCTTGTGATACTATGATCACCGTATTTTTCATTGACTAAATCAAGAACCTTAATAAGATTTTCACGTTCCTGTTGGGGTTCTTCAAACAACGATAGCTGTGCTTCCATTTGGTCGGTCAGATTGTTTAGAGTAATCCCAATTAATCTAAGGGGTTGTTTGGGCGAAACTTCTTGCAACAAGTTACGAGCTTCTTGGTAAATGACGTTATCTAGATCAGTGGCTCGTTGTAAAGTGCGTGAACGAGATACTGTACGAAAATCATCATACCGAGCTTTCAAGGTTATTGTTTTACCTTTAAGCATCTCCTTACGCAAATTCCGACCGACTTCAACGGAAAGCTTTAGTAAAGCCGTCTCCAACACTTCTATATCTGCAATATCGGTAGGAAACGTCGTCTCGCGACCGATCGATTTAACGATTCTGTCACTCTCAACGGGTCGATCGTCAATCCCCTGAGCCAACTGATAAAGCTGACTTCCCATAATTCCAAATAGCCGGGTTAAAAATCCCTGCTCCAAGCGACGCAAATCCCTAACCGTTCTAATATTAAGTTTGTGCAACTGCTCAGCTGTTTTTTTGCCGACTCCCCAGATTCTTTCCACAGACAGTGGGTCAAGAAACTCCTGAACTCTATCCGGCGGAACAATGACAAAGCCATTGGGTTTCCGCAAGTCTGAGGCGAGCTTCGCTAGAAACTTGTTGCAGCCTAGGCCAACTGAAGCCGTTAAATTCAGTTCTTGCTGAATCCGCTGTTTAATCGTTAGAGCAATGGTTTCCGCAGGGCCAAATAAGCTCGTTGAACCTGTAACGTCCAAGAAAGCCTCATCCAAGGAGAGTGGCTCCACCATGGGAGTATAAGTTAAAAATATTTGTCTAATATGAAACGATGCTTCTCGATATTTCGGAAAGTTTACTGGTAAAAAAACTGCTTGTGGGCAGCGCCGACAGGCCTCTGCCAAGGGCATGGCCGAGTGAACCCCAAATTTGCGTGCTTCATATGAGGCAGCAGAAACTACGCCTCTGCTGTTGGGTCTGCCTCCGACCACTACTGGCTTTCCCAGTAAGGTCGGATCATCCCGTTGCTCTACAGAGGCGTAGAAGGCATCCATATCGACATGTAATATTCTACGTAAGTTCGCCCAAGCGTCCATGTTTCCCTCAAATCAAAGTATTGGTTCGGTTACGATTACGATTCTTCCACTTCTTTCATCGGGCAAGAATTGGTAAGGTCGATATCCGCAGTTACTTCTTTCCACGAGGCTTCTTTAACGTTGATCGTTTCAAGGATGAGTATCAGGTCCGATCGCCCGAAATAAGCTGGAGCCCCTTGGGGATCTAAGGTCATGAGAACGACGGGAATCCCTTCAAAGATTGGGAGCAATCCTTTGATAATCGTCGATGCGTTAAACGAATTTTGGAATACCGTTGGTTGGACAGAAACAACGGCAATGCTTTTACCTTGTTCTGTGACAACGGCGGCTTCAAAGTGAGTATTCAAGAAATTCATCTCCTATTTCGTCTTAGTTATTGTCGTAACAATTTACCTTGTGTTAGAATTCGACAAGTACTCCAAAAAACCTGCTAAAAAAATGTCTAGTACGTTGAGGAATTAGATCAAACTCTCTGTGTTCAAGGACTTACCCTCTGAAGTAATTTACTCCACCGGCAAAAATCGGCTGATACTTATTACCCGGAACATTTTTCGCTATTTCTAAACCAGTTCTTTCTGAATGGGCCATTTTACCAAGAATGCGTCCATCCGGACTAGTGATTCCTTCGATCGCTTCAAAAGAACCATTTGGCGTATAGATGACATCATTGCTCGGGTTACCGTCGAGATCGACATATTGGGTAGCGACCTGCCCATTATCAATTAACGTCTGAAGCATGTCCTTATTTGCAACAAACCGCCCTTCCCCATGTGAGACGGGCACGGAGTGAATTTCCCCTAATTCAACCCCACTAAACCAAGGGGACAAAACAGAAACGACTTTGGTTTGGACCATGCTGGAAACGTGCCGCCCGATTTTGTTATACGTAAGGGTGGGAGAGTCCTCCATTAAGTCAATGATTTCTCCGTACGGAACGAGACCAAGTTTAATAAGAGCTTGAAATCCATTGCAAATCCCGAGCATCAAACCGTCACGTTGGTTCATTAGTTCCGTCACCGCTTCGTTTATCCAGGGGTTCCTGAACATGGTGGCAATGAATTTACCCGAACCATCCGGTTCATCCCCAGCACTGAAGCCCCCCGGCAGCATGACAATTTGAGCTTGCTTTATCTTCTTAACCATCTCTTCGATGGATTGTTCCACATCCGTTGCCGTTAGATTTCGAATTACCAAGGTTTCTACGAGCCCTCCGGCTTTCTCAAAGGCCTTGGCCGAGTCGTATTCACAGTTGGTACCTGGAAAAACCGGAATAAAGATTCTGGGTTTAGCCACTTTGGAGGACGGTTTTTGAGTATTGCGTAAGTTAAAGCTCATTCGTTGCGGCTCAGCAACGTTTTCCGTTTGCGTAGGGAAGATTTTTTCTAATGGCTTTTTCCAGGCTTGTAAAGCGACATCCAGCTCAACATCCGTTCCATTTACTGTAATGACCGGTTTATCCTGGGTGTTACCGAGAAGTTGGTAGGCTACCTCGCCGAAAGCGTTGGCTAGATCCACCGTTTCCGCGATTTCTAAGACGATCGAGCCGTAGTCGGCCGAAAATAAATCCCTACTAATAGACTGAACGTTAAAAGCCATCCCGATTCTATTGCCAAACGACATTTTGCTAAGAGCGGCTGCTAGTCCTCCCATCCTTACTGTATGTGATGCCAGGACGAATCCGGAATGAATCAACTCAGTTATCTTTCGATAGTTTTTGATGAGGTACTCAAAGTCGGGGACTTCTTGACCATCCCGAATGGCCTTCACCAAGACAACTTGACTACCAACATTTTTAAACTCTTGCGACACAACTTTATCCGCTTCGGTCACATTGACTGCAAAAGCCACCAATGTCGGAGGAACGTGTATATCCATGAAAGTTCCAGACATACTGTCTTTCCCACCGATGGCGGGGATCCCCAGTTTTTTCTGGGCATAAAAAGCACCAAGCAAAGCACTGAAGGGTTTCCCCCATTTTTCCGGATCGGTTCCTAATCGTTCGAAATATTCCTGCAGGGTAAGCCGAACTTTGCGATAATCTCCACCTAGGGCTACGATTTTAGTGACTGCATCAACCACGGCATACAAGGCACCGTGAAACGGACTCCATTTAGACAATTGCGGATTATAACCATAGGTCATCATGGTGGCGGTATTCGTTTCTCCAGACAGCACGGGGATTTTTGCCACCATACCTTCTGAAGGGGTGACTTGATACTTACCTCCCAGTGGCATCAGAACGGAAGACATTCCAATAGTACTGTCAAACCTCTCCACCAAGCCTTTTTGGCTACAGACATTCAAGTCTGCTAAGTTTTCCAACCATGACTTTTTTAAGGAGACGCCTTCAATTGGCATGATTTTGGTCTTGAAGTAGTTACGGCTTTCCTCGGGAAGGGTTACCTGAACCTTCGTGGTCTGCTTGACCCCATTGGTGTTGAGAAATTCCCGGCTGATATCGACAATAGCCTGCCCTCGCCAAAGCATTTTGAGCCTGTGATCAGAACTTACCTGGGCCACTAAAGTTGCTTCTAAGTTTTCCTCATGAGCATAGTGAGCGAACGTCTCAAAATCTTGAGCACGAATAACGACAGCCATGCGCTCCTGCGATTCAGAAATGGCGAGTTCTGTCCCATCAAGGCCTTCGTATTTTTTAGGAACGGCATCAAGGTTAATTTCCAAGCCATCCGTTAATTCGCCAATGGCCACGGAAACCCCACCTGCCCCGAAGTCATTACATCGTTTAATCAAGGTACTCACATTCTCATTACGGAAGAGCCTTTGAATCTTTCGTTCTGTAGGAGGATTTCCTTTTTGCACTTCCGCCCCACAGGTCAGCAAAGACTCCGTGGTGTGTTCTTTTGAAGAACCGGTCGCACCGCCACACCCGTCCCGGCCCGTTCTCCCGCCGACCAGCACGACGACATCTCCAGGTTCAGGGATTTCGCGAACAACATTTTTGCGGGGAGCCGCTGCAATCACTGCCCCAATTTCCATCCGTTTCGCGACAAAGCCTTCATCGTAGACTTCTGTTACTTGCCCTGTAGCAAGTCCAATTTGATTCCCGTAGGAACTATAACCGGAAGCCGCACCCCGGGTAATCTTTCTTTGGGGTAACTTTCCAGACAGGGTATCTTCTAGTTTCGCCCTCGGATCACCGCTCCCAGTCACACGCATTGCTTGGTAAACATAGGTACGACCGGACAAGGGATCTCGAATGGCACCTCCTAGACAAGTAGCCGCGCCACCGAATGGTTCAATTTCTGTAGGATGGTTATGGGTCTCATTTTTAAACATCACTAGCCACTCTTCATTTTGGCCGTCGACATCAACCTCCACAACAATACTACATGCATTGATTTCCTCGGATTCGTCGAGGTCTGGCAATTGCCCTCTCTTTTTAAGTTCTTTCATTCCTAAAACGCCAATATCCATGAGGCAGACATCTCGGGTAGAAACGTTTTCTTCATACACATAATCCCGAGACTTGAGATATTCCTGGTAGGCCGTAGTCAAAGGAGCGTTAAAATCCCCTTCTGAAAAAGCAACCTCTTCAATACGTGTATTAAACGTCGTATGCCGGCAATGATCCGACCAATAAGTATCAATCACTCGGATCTCCGTGATCGTTGGGTTCCTTTTCTCAGTTTCTCGGAAATAGCCCTGACAAAAGGCTAAATCCTCATAACTCATCGCTAAGCCGGTCGCTTGAAAAAACTCTCTCAGCTCATCAGGCGTCATCTCAATGAAACGATCGATAATTTCAACATCTGGCGGGATCACAGATTCAAATTCCAGACTTTCGGGTTTATCTAATGAAGCCTCTCGTGATTCAACAGGGTTAATACAGTAATCTTTGATCTTTTGAAAATCCTCCGCAGCAATTTGACCCTTTAGAACAATCACTTTAGCTGAGGCAATAATGGGCCGCTCTTTCTGAGTCAGGATCTGGACACATTGGGCGGCAGAATCCGCCCGTTGATCATACTGGCCTGGTAGGTATTCCATAGCAAAAACCAGGTCCTTCGTGGGAATTTCTAACTGCTCGTCAAATACTAGGTCCAGCGGTGGCTCTGCAAAAATAATTGGACGGGATTGAGCATACTCCTCATCCGTAATACCGGAAATATCGTAACGATTAATGATTCTTAAATTCTCCAACCCGATGATGCCAAGATTTTCTAACAAATCATTTAAGAGACCCTGGGCTTCAATATCATAGCCCGGCTTTTTCTCGACATAAATTCGTTTGACTAATTGTAATCTCATACTATCCTCCAGCGCTTATTATTTATGAATTCATACACTCGTAGCAAGAGAGCATCGAGTTTTAAATATGTTTAAGGCCATAGCACTTTGTCTATGGCCTTGTCTCCCAAGAATAGATGGCACAAAAATCCTTAGTTTGCATAATACCACGATTCACATCTAAATAAAAGTAAATAACCATATAATCCATGCAATATGGCACTATAACTGCATTATTTCTTCGAGCCTGAACTTCTGGAAGTAATCCCGGTTACTATCTTTATGACCGTGTCATCTAAAGATGTTTCACTCTTTAATCGCGTAGATGGTATCCAAAAACTAATAACCTTATTTCTATTCCTTTTCAGATACGAGTATATTATTTGCGCTTCGTCGATGTCTTGCTGCGTCAATCTATGCAGGTCACTTTTATCAGTTACAAATTTATCCGTAATCATCTGGGTTAGGGTCTGCCTCATCTCTATACTATCTGCCGACATTCTACTAAACACTTTTCCATAAAGTAGTCTATTTCCTTTGATGAGGAATAATTTAGCTAGTTCAGTGTCAATAAGTTCAACAACTAAGATATTCCTATTTTTACTTGAGGATTGAACTAATCGCTGCTTTCCAATGACATGTCGGAGTCCTAGGTAATATTCCCTATATTGGATCGCCTTTTCAAACTTAAGATTCTCAATAGCCGTATCCAACATTTTAGAGAGTTCCTGAGCAGCTACCATATCATTCCCGTTGATCAGTTGCTGGATTTTTTTAATGTGAAGCCAGTATTCATCAGGACTTACTTGCCCGGTACAGACACCTAAACAAGTACCCAATTGCCGAAACAGACAACCATTTACCCTTTTGATTAATCTTGGACTAGTACATTTTCGTATAGGGTAAAAATCACTTAGATATTGTACTGTAGCCTCCACCCGATGAAGACTTGTAAAAGGGCCAAAGTATAACGCACCATCATCCGCTTTATCGTTTACGACTGTTACCTTAGGGTAATGTTCAGCTGGTATTTTGATATAGATGTACTTTTTTTGATTCTTCATCTGCTTATTATACCTAGGTTTTATTTCCTTAATTAGGCGACATTCTTCAAGCAACGCATCTAATTCCGTATCTGTAACTTGATAATTGAACGTATAAATATGATGTATCATTTCAGCAACTTTAGGATCTCGATTTTTTTGGTCATGAAAATATTGAGATACCCTGTTCTTAAGGTTTTTGGCCTTACCGATATAGATAACATTCCCCAATGAATCGAGCATCCTATAGACACCTGGACTTTGTGGAAGTTGCTTAAGTTTTTCCTTCAAAATCATATATTCTCCATAAGTGTGTTCTTGTGCCGGTAGCATTGCAACATATTTAGGTGGCACTGCCGTAGTTACTAACCTGGTAACAAACGCAGCTTCTAAAAGTGCTCCGTTTCTCTAGTGTAATCAGTGGCAAACGGGAATCGCGATTGTTCTGGCATGGTCGAAACAAGTTATATTGTCTAATGATTAATATTTGATGATTTCTAATAAGTCTTCAGTTTTATCGTTCAAAAATTTGTATGAATCGTAAACACCTTGATTATAAAACTCCATTGCTAGTTTATCTGTAATAAAGTCGAGTAATAAACTCGAACCTAAATCTCCCAGTTCCTCTTCTCTTTCTTTTAGAAAATAGGTTTTAATGGCTAAAATCATATCTTGTCTTTTTTCTTTACTTACTTTTATCTTATTATCCAAAATTAATTTCCTCCCACTCTACAAGCTCAGCCTGCCCTAGTACTAATTTCAAACGTACCTCGAGAATTTTAGTTTCCAAGCCACTTTAGGCACATCGGTTACCTAACAGTAATGATTATACCACCTCGAATGGACATTTTGTTATATGAGACTTCGCGTGCGCCCCGGCGGTGCAAAACATCGGAGAAAAGTATATAATGAGGCAAAAAGCATTCTTTAATACTTTAGTGTTCTGAATCAGCCCTTGGGTTGGCTCTCATATAGGAAGCAAATTCAGAATTGAATTAAGTTGAGGTGGTGGATAGTTCATGAAACCAATAGATAAATCGATTGTACAACCTGCGCTGGACATTTTTCTCAACCGCGAAGTGTATCTCCACCTTGAGACGACAAACGGAGCATATGCGGTCCATAGCCAAGAGAGTAAGATGACCGTTGGTGCGTATATTCGCAATGGTCGCATCTGCTTTGGACGAGGGATCATCACGGGTGACGGTCCGTACCGCGTCGGACTCAAGACGGAACTCGGCTGGGTTTACGCGGAAGGACTGACCGATTTTGAGATAGAGCAAGAAGCTCAGCTATTGCTTGCCGGTCATGATCAAGAGGGACGACTGGCTGTGTCGATGGAACTCAGTTTTTCTCCGTTTGAATTGTAAACTCGTCGCATCACCCGCTTTATACGGGTGTTTAGAGTTATCAGTGAAATTATGATTAACGTGGGAGGAATCATTCTTTGGAACAACATGTTCTCGTAATTTTCCCCCATCCAGACGACGAAACGTTTGGATGTGGCGGAACCATAGCGCTCTTCGCCAAATCAGGGGTTCCTGTCACTTATGTCTGTGCTACTCTGGGGCAAATGGGTCGTAATATGGGAAAACCGTTCTTTGCTACTCGAGAGTCGCTGCCGAAGATTCGGGAAGCAGAGTTAGCTGAAGCTTGTGAGGCGATCGGCATTCAACGTGTCATTAAACTCGGGTTACGGGATAAAACGATTGAATTTGAAGACCCAGATCTGTTGTGCGATAGGATTGAACGGACTCTCCGGGAGATTCGTCCAACCCTAGTCCTTACACACTATCCTGGCTATGCGGTGCATCCGGATCATAATGCTCTTGGAGAGGTTACGATCCGTGCTATTTCTCGTCTTTCCGTTCATGAGCGTCCTATCGTATATGCCCATGCTTTTGCACGCGACTGTGAAGGAGTGCTTGGACCACCGGATATCGTCAACGATATTTCATCCGTGTCAGAATTAAAGCTGGCTGCGGTGCAGGCCCATCGATCACAATCCCAAATGTTTCTGGCTCGTATCGCGAGTGAACCACTCAGGGAACAGTCCTCCAAAAACCAGTTCAGTCACATGCTCCAGAGCGAATCTTTCTGGACCTATCGTTTTTCGTAAGGCATCCTTAATGTTCATCTTATAGCCAAAACATAAGTATTTTATATGAGTTAAAATCAAAATCACCGAGTTGTCGTAATGTCCTGAGGGAAGCTTAAAATTGTATAAAAAGGCTGCCTTTTTGTGATGCCATAGACATCATTTTGAGACAGCCTCTTTAAATTTCAACAATTCATTTTAAGATTTAATCCTCTAAACCTGAAAAATCCAAGGTAGCAAAAAGGTCTTCAATCGTTTCCGCCCGCCGGATCATTTCAACACTACCGTCCATCTTGAGAAGTAACTCTGCCGAGCGTAATTTACCATTATAGTTAAATCCCATAGCATGACCATGTGCTCCCGTATCATGGATAACGGCAATATCATCAATATCCATTCTGGGTAATGCCCTATCTATCGCAAATTTGTCGTTATTTTCACACAAGCCCCCTGTAACATCATAAATGTAATCACACGGCCAATCTTCTTTCCCCATCACCGTTATGTGGTGATAAGCCCCATAGAGCCCGGGGCGCATTAAGTCGGCCATACAGGCATCTAACCCTACATAATTTTTATATATTTCTTTCTTATGCAATACTTTAGTTACTAAATAACCATAGGGACCCAAGATCATCCGTCCGCTCTCCATGGCGATTTTCAAAGGGTCCAATCCCTTATCCACAATCAATTTATCGTAAGTGCTCTTTATCCCTCTACTTACAGCCTCCAAGCTAACTGGTTCTTGTTCTGGTCGATAAGGGATTCCAATACCCCCGCCCAAATTAACGAATTCAATTCTTATTCCTAACTTCTCGTATATTTCCCCTATAAGCTTAAACATCATACTGGCAGTCTCAATAAAATACTTAGAATCAAGTTCATTGGATATAATCATCGTGTGGATCCCGAAGCGTTCTACTCCCTTTTCTCGGGCAATTTGATAGGCTTCAAAGATTTGAGCCTTTGTTAAACCATATTTAGCGTCAGCTGGTTTACCAATAATCGCATTTCCCCCATCGCGCAAACGACCAGGATTATAGCGAAACGAAATGATTTTAGGCATACCGAGATATTTTTCTAAATAATCGATCTGAGTTATGTCATCGAGATTAATGATTGCGCCTAATTCTTTGGCCTTTTTATATTCGTGAACAGGAGTATTGTTCGAGGAAAACATAATATTTTCGTCAAAAATTCCGGCCTTTTCAGCTAAAATAAGTTCTGCCATTGAACTACAGTCTGCTCCGAATCCTTCCTCACGCAAGACTTTAAGGATATATGGGTTAGGTGTTGCTTTAACTGCAAAATACTCTTTGAATTCAGGTGCCCAACTAAAAGCTTCAATTAACTTACGGGCATTTTTCCGAATGGCCCGTTCATCGTAAATATGAAACGGTGAACCGTATTGCTCGATCATTGTCTCCAGCTGTTCCTTGGTAAAAGGTAATACTTTCTCTGCCACTAATGTTCTCCTCCTATTTCAATGATTTATAAATAATAAAAAAGCAGTCTAAAGAGCGCACTCCTAAACTGCTTAAGTATCTAAGCGAATCTTTAAGAGATAGTGCTCCACCCAACGTCTAGGTGACAGTTATGTACATATTAAATACACAACCAGTAAAAGTCCTTATACCGCAGCCTTTTACTTCGGCAATCATTCCTTTCGGCACACCTCATAGCTGGATCGCTTAGTGTGCTTAGTCTTAATAACTGCACCTCTATCATAATTATCAAGTTGTTATATTATGCAACAATGTTTAAATAAATGTCAATCCATTCTCGTTCGGATGCATTTTTAATCTACAAAAAGCGTTGTAAAACTGTTGTTGTATACATTGATAAGGCCTTTGTCCGTTATCCTAATTTCGGGAATCACAACAAGCGACATCAGCGACATGGTCATAAAGGGCGAAGCAAGCGGGGATCCGAGAGCTGCCCACGCATCGGAAAGCTCACCGAGAGCATTAGCAACCTCCTGCGCAGATAAATCGCTCATTAGTCCGGCTATCGGCATTTTTAAAAGTGCGAGAACCTTTTCACCTTGGACCGCCGTCATGCCACCGGAACATTCAACTAATGTATTCACCGCAAAAGCCATATCGACGTCATTCAACCCCAGCACAATCAGGTTGTGGGCATCATGCGCGTAGGTTGACGCAACCGCGCCCTTTTTCAGACCAAAGCCATGAACAAAACCAACGCTTATTCCACCATCCGGCTTATGCCTGTTAATGACCGCAACCTTGCAGATGTCTTTTTCTGTTGCAAGCTCAACTTCTCCGTTTCTAACCGGCAGAGCTTCAACTATTTCGGTCGTCAGTACATTTGAGTCATGAACGCCGATCACCCTTACCCTTGCGGTCTCCGCGCCGAGGGGTGCTTTGACAATAAAGTCGTCAGGCAAAAAAATCCGGGTTATTTTCACCGAAGTTTTAAGCTGCTCCGGATATTCATAGCCTCCAACAGGCACGATGAGGCTGCCCTTTTCCGCCACAAGCTCCCCGTTAATGATCACTTTTTCAACTCTGACCTGACCCAAGTCGCTCAAAATGTTGATGTCAGCAAAACGGCCCGGTGAAATCGAACCGATATCGCGTTCCATGCCGAAGCAGCAAGCGGTGTTAAGAGTTGCCATCTGTATTGCCGTCACTGGCCGCACACCCATGGAAACTGCGAGGCGAATAATATAATCCATGTGCCCGCGCTTTATGATGGTGTCTGCATGTAGATCATCGGAAACTAGCAGAGCAAGTCTCGTATCAATTTCGTGCTCCGTAATTGCCTTAATCACTTCGGGAAGGTCATCCCATGCAGAACCTTCCCGGATCATTGCATACATTCCAAGTCGCATCTTGGCAAGAGCTTCACGCGCACTGGTAGATTCATGGCAACAATTGATTCCTGATGCAATATAGGCATTTAATGTAGCGCCTGTATCCGTCAGCGGGAAATGGCCTGTTACCGTCTTGCCCGCCTCAAGCGTTTTCTCTACCTTCTCGCAGGTTTGCGGGTCACCACACAAAATGCCGGTATAACTCATCATCTCACCAAGTCCCACAACGCCTTCCAAGTTCATCGTGTTTTGTATATCCTGTGGCGTTATTGTACTGCCTGTATTTTCAAGGCCAGGCGACGCAGGTACACAGGATGGTATGGTTGTAAAAACGCGCAGGGGCGTTGCTGCCCCATCTTTCATCATGGCAACCATACCGTCAAGGCCCGCGACATTTACAATCTCATGTGGGTCCATAAATATTGAGGATGTCCCGTGGGGAATAGTAGATTTTGCATACTCTCCCACCGTCATCAGGCTACTTTCTACATGAAGATGCCCGTCTATGAACCCAGGTACCAGATACATTCCTTGTGCATCAATAATGACCGTTTTTTCACCAATAGTCATCGTGGCATCGCCTACAAGTGCAACACGACCGAATGTTACCGCAACATCTGTGTTTGGCAGAATTTCTCCGGTAAAAACATTGACCAGCTTGCCGTTTTTAATCACTAAATCAGCCTTTTGTTTCCCCTGCGCTGTTGCTGTAAGTTGCCTTCCGACTTCCCACAGCTTATATCTCTTGTTCAAACAAATCCCTCAATCCATCACATACTTTATATTTCATCTTATATTCTACACATCCTGTATTGTATCATGCTTTGGAGGACTTTTAGCGCTACAAAATTACTACTTGTAACCGAAATGCGCACATGGGGATACTGGCGGTCATTCGTTAGCTAACTCCAGCAGGCGCTGATTTACCTTATCATTATAGACTCCACCATGATAACAGATAACAGTTTGGATATCATATTGAATTAGCTTCATCAGTGATCTTTTAGCTGTATTTATATCAGCCGCATATTCTGGTTTTGGTCCTACCATTTGACCGTCTATTACGTTAAGAGCATCTCCGGTAATAAGAGTTTTGCTCTGGTTTAGATATAAGCAAATGTGACCAGGCGTATGCCCCGGTGTGTGAATTACCGTGATTCCTCCACAGTATGGCAACACTTCACCATCATCAATCGTTGAGTCTACGTTAAATTTTAATTTGAGCGATGCTTTGAAAACTTTCTCCATTTGTTTACGTTTTTCTTCAGGAAGAGACTCCAACCTTTTAGCCATTTGTTCTGGATTCAATTTAATTAGTGGTTTTTCTCCTTGGATATAGGGTCTTTCCTCTTTGTGCGCCAGCACTTCTACTTTATGGTCTGATAACCTCAAGATTTCAGACAAACCACTCATGTGATCTAAATCTTGATGAGTAAGAATCACTTTGTTGAGCTTACTGAATGGAGCACCAACCTGATCCATAACCTTCCGAATTTCCGGTAGTTGGGAGGGCATCCCTGCATCTAATAAAATAATAGTCTCATCATCCCAGATGAGTGTTGGATGAATTATACTTTGATCACCCATAATATTCATTGTTAATTCGAGTGTTTCTACACCTTTAGCTATGTTCATTTGGTTCCACAGCTCATGTTTGAGCCTTGGATCACCTCCCTTTTCATAGAACCTCTAATTTTTCAGTCCAAAAGTTATGCTGAATATTATAAGCTAATTCCTTAAATTGCATACTGAGTTAGACGCGGTTCCGGTATCCAACATTTTTCAACCTTTTCTGGGAACATTTCATCTTGTCAAGAATTGATCATATTATAAGATTCTTCGTAATTGGCTAAATTCCTCCAAGACAATTCTCCAACAACAAATGGACTTCCAAGGTGCCCAACTTTAACATTTTATCTCAACTCAGAAAAAACTTTACTTGGAGACGGGGATGCTACCCTAAATTAAGAGATGAGGTTAACCCTAAAAAAATACTTACTAGGAGCTCTGCCCTCGCCCCAATAAATAACGAAGCGAACCCGTATGTAATGGCGGGTTCGCTTCGTCGTTTATTAAGTTAGCTTTGTTGTTTTAACCTATTCATAACGTAGTGCATCTGGGTGTAGTTTCGCTGCTTTCTGGGCTGGGAAAACTCCGAATATAACACCGATAGCCACGGAAAAGGCAAACGCCATGATTACAGGAGATGTTGTGATTTGGGTAGACATTCCTGCAAATTTATTCGACAAGGAGGAACCTCCTGCCCCGAAGAAAATGCCCATAATACTGCCTAGCATACTCATGATGACGGCTTCAATCAAGAATTGAAGCATAATCGCCCTTCGTTCAGCCCCAGTCGCTTTACGAATCCCGATTTCCCGGGTGCGCTCCGTTACCGAAACCAACATAATGTTCATAATGCCGATTCCCCCCACTAAAAGAGAGATTGCCGCCACTCCACTGAGCAAAGGAGTCATGGATTGGGAAACACCTTCAGCTGTTGACAGAATATCGGTTTGACTGTAACTGTAAAGTCATTGGCTGCGTTGCCGGAAAGGCCATACTGCTGTCTTAAGATTTGGGTGATCTCGGCATAGGAAGGCGTTGTACCAATGACCTGCGTACTGGTATTTTGGCTTCCGATAACAACTTGTACTTGCTTATTCTGCGTCCGCTCCACTTTTGATAGCATTAACGTCACCCATAGTCATATTGGTTAGACTTCCGCTTCCCCCTTGACTCCGCCCGCGTTGGACTGACCAGGGGACACAATCATGTCCAGAGATCTAATGAAAGCTGTAATCTTAACTATATCTTCATATTCTCCTCATGGAAAATACAAATTTTTATCTTAATATTATTCATGTAATAGTTTCGTCCAACATAGTTAAGGGAATTGGTAATAGATAGGTGTTGGTAGTGGAGTTATGTCCTCTTGAAGGCCCACGGTACCAATCATAAAGGGAGGAAATTAGAAATGTTAAAACAGACTCAAGTTCATAAATCGACCAAAAGAACCTGGATAGTAGCAGGTATGTTATTGTCTTTTACCATAATTGGACTGAGCGGTTGTGGTTCCACAAACACAACTTCTTCACCTGCCACAGCTACAACTCAATCATCGTCTTCGAGTCAACAAAACCAGGGACAAACTACTCAAAAAATGGTCCAAAATCCCGCACTAAAAGCCGTTATGGAGATAAGTCGTCTGCAAAGAGATCAACAAAACGCTTTAACTAGTGACCAAAAAGCTAAGATTAAACCTATCTTGCAAGAATTGATTAGTACGCCTGATCTAAGCCAAGATAGTTTACAACAAAAGGCTGATGCAATTAACGCTGTTCTAACCGACCAACAAAAAACCGTTTTAACTGCTCCGAGAACTCCCAATGGAACTAAGCAAAACCCAAATAGCTCAAATGGAAACTCAACAAATGGGAATAGACCCCAAGGAGGAACTGGCGGAAAACAGGCTGGGAACGCCCCAAAACCTGGGGATATGTATCAAAGAGTATTAGACTCCTTGTCATAACTTTTAGTGTTTACTCATGACTCGGTTTTAGTGACTTTAGGCTCACCCATTAATAACATGGAAGGCCAAAGTCACTAAATTTTTACCAGTTTTCAGAGTATTTACATACTCAATTTGTTCCCCAAACCAAGTCTACACCCAACAGCGCATGTCGAAACCTCGAGACTGTGCCCACAAGTGCCTATCATTCTTCAGTAAAATTCAAACCCGCTACGATCTTGACATATACCGTTATAGTACTATAATGCTTAACATATTTTGATATTTAAATTTATGAAAGGTAACCATAAATTGTGGAAAAAATTGACGTACTTATAATAGGAGCAGGAGTTGTTGGTTTAGCTGTTGCCGCAGAACTATCGAAGCAATTTAAGGATAAATCTTTAGTCTTGCTTGAACAGCATAGTAAATTTGGACAAGAAACCTCCAGCCGCAACAGTGAAGTAATCCATTCGGGTATTTATTATCCAACAGGAAGTCTCAAAGCAAAATTGTGTGTTGAGGGCAACCAACGTCTTTATCAATTTTGTCGGGAATGGGAAATCCCCCATAAACGTATTGGAAAATTAATTATTGCTCGTAATGAGACAGAAATCCCGGCATTAGAATCAATTTTGGCCCAGGGCCGAAAGAACGGGGTTAGCGATTTAGAAATCCTTGATAGAGATCAGATTACAAAATTGGAACCAAATATTAGAGCTGACGCCGCAATCTTATCTCCCTCAACCGGGATTATTGATTCACACAAATTAATGTTAAGACTTGAATGGTTGGCGCTAGAACGAGGTGCAATCATAGCCTACAATCATGAAGTCATGAAAGTTGATTCGAAAGGAAATGAATATTATGTGACTTACCGTAACCCAACAGGCCAACTTGAATCGATTCATTGCAGTTGGTTAATTAACTGTGCGGGTTTAAATTCTGATCGAATCGTTTCTTCCCTGGGAATTAACATTGATGAGATCGGTTATCGCATATACCCCTGTAAGGGCGAATATTTTAGTGTGACAAATACCAAATCATCGTTAGTGTCACGATTAATCTATCCGCCTCCGTTAAAGGAATTAAAGGGCCTGGGAATTCACGCGACAAAAACATTGGATGGTCGATTGAGGTTTGGTCCAAATGCTTTTTATGTAGAAACATTGGAATACAATGTGAATGAAAATCATGCCCAAGAGTTTTACAATGCCGCCAATACATACATGCCATTTCTAAACCCTTCAGATTTACATCCAGATATGGCGGGTATAAGGCCGAAAATTCAGGCCCCCGGTGACCCTTTCCGTGATTTTATTGTGTGTCACGAAGTTGAACATGGATTTGAAGGGTTAATAAATCTCGTCGGCATCGAATCGCCTGGATTAACTTCTTCACTAGCTTTAGCCGAGATAGTAAAAGGTTATGTTCATTGACAAATACCCTGAATGTAACTTAATTATAAAAATTAAGCCACCCAGAATTAATTCTGGGTGGCTTAACGGATACCCATAGCCAGACACTTGATTAAAGGTGTCTAGTCTATGGGTTTTTGAATAATCTATCAAATAATATTCGCAAAACTTGTCGTTTCTCGAGAGTAACTGTGCCCTATACGAAATGACAATATATGAATGGCTCACAAGTTTCAAGCGTGTGGAATAAATAATTACGTCTCTCTTAGCCCTCTGAACCACAGAAGCAAATTTGTCCTTCTTCTGATAAATCATCCGTAATATATCCCTCATTGATCACTGCATGGCTAAAATCTGGTGTCCCACTTCCGAAGATTGCTTCGACAGCATCATGGTTGTTTATCATGATATTGGTGATAGCCAAGGCCACTTCGGCCGCTAAGTTCAGTCTTACTATCCACTGAAAACAATAAAAATGGGTAACTGGATGACGTGATCCATCCTTAGTTGGTGTAGAGAACCAGACTGTATAACTGTACCCATCATAAGACTCTTCCTTACTTCGATTAAACGTAGCATTGTCAGGAATTGAAATCTTATTTCTCCCTAATTTTATTGAGGAATTCCGAGCAGCTTGGATTTTCTGAGCGTCAATATTCTTTTTCAGAAAATTTATGACCGCTACATCGGCAAGGGTGCTGGTATCCCCCATGGCCCGACCCTCCGCGATGTCCTTCAGAAGGCGCCTCATAATCTTTCCGCTTCGTGTCTTCGGTAATTCAGCTGTCAAGAAAATGTCATCTGGTCGTGCAAGTGAACCAATCTTCAGGACAACATGGGCTTTTAGTTCATCAATTAGCCCGTCGCGGATTACTATTCCTTCTTTTAAACTGACGAAGGCAAACACTGCTTGACCCTTTACTTCGTGAGTTCTACCCACGCAGGCTGCTTCAGCAACGGATGGATGATCAACCAAAGCACCTTCTACTTCCGCCGTCCCAATCCGATGCCCCGAGACATTGATGACATCATCCACGCGTCCGATCACCCAGAAATAACCATCTTCATCCCATTTCGCTTCGTCCCCAGTAAAATATACACCCGCAATCTCGCTCCAATAGGTGTCCTCATAACGTTTGTCATCACCATACACCGTTTTAAGCATTGCCGGCCAGGGCTCACGAACCACTAAATACCCACCCTCCCCCTTCGGTACTGGGTCGCCCATATGATTTACTATTTCTATATGGACACCTGGGAAGGGAATCGTACACGATCCTGGCTTTAGAGGGGTAATCGCTGGGACCGGAGTCATCATAATCATACCCGTTTCCGTTTGCCACCAGGTATCTACTATGGGGCAGCGCTCTCCTCCAATATGTTTATAGTACCACATCCAAGCCTCTGGATTAATCGGTTCCCCGACCGAACCCAAAAGCCGTAAACATGAAAGATCCCTGCCTAATGGAAAGCTTTCCCCCCATTTCATAAACGTGCGAATCGCAGTTGGCGCAGTATATAAGATTGTAACCTTATATTTCTCGATAATCTCCCAATAACGATCTTTTTCCGGATAATCCGGCGCTCCTTCATACATAACCACCGTTGCACCATTCGATAATGGCCCATACACTAAATAACTATGTCCTGTTATCCAGCCAACATCGGCAGTACACCAATAGACATCTTCTTCTTTAAGGTCAAAGACCCATTCATGCGTTGTGGACACCCCAACCATATAACCACCGACAGTATGAACCACTCCTTTAGGTTTTCCAGTGGTTCCACTCGTATAAAGAATGAAAAGCATATCATCCGCTTCCATGGGTTCGGCTGGGCAAACGAGCGAGGCATTCTTGATGACCTCGTGATACCACCTATCCCGTTCTTCTTGCATGGCCACAGGTTGACCCGTCCGTTGAACAACGATCACCTTTTCGACACAAGTGACCTCTTGAAGTGCTTGATCCACACTTTCTTTCAAAGGAATGATATTTCCACGACGATAACTCCCATCCGTTGTAACGACAATCTTTGACTGAGCATCTATGACTCTGTCCCTTAAAGCTTCCGCGCTAAACCCACCAAATACGACACTGTGCGGAGCTCCAATCCTAGCACAAGCGAGCATCGCGATGACTGCCTCTGGGATCATAGGCATATAAATTGTTACGCGGTCTCCCTTTTCCACCCCAAAAGATTTCAACACATTCGCAAACTGGGATACCTCACGATAAAGATCCTGATAGGTTAAGACTCTACGGTCTCCCAGCTCTCCTTCAAAAATAAGGGCTGCTTTATTTCGACGTGCACCCTTTAAATGTCGATCTAAGCAATTATAAGCAGCATTTAATTTTCCGCCCACATACCACCTCGCAAATGGAGGATTCCAATCTAAAACAGTGTCCCATGGCTTAAACCAGTCCAAACGTTTTCCCTGTTCGCCCCAAAATTTCATTCGGTCCTGCCCTAGTTCGTGAATTTTAGGGTTTCGAATTACGGCTTTTGAACTAAACCCTTCAGGAGGGAAAAAAATCCGTTCTTCTTCCTCAGGTAATCCATCACGGTTTTTCTCTTTCATATAGCACTCCTCCTATTCTGCACTGTTATAAAATACATTAATGATATAGTTTAAGAATGTTTGTAAAATAATGACCCGCCCAAAAACTTCTTAAAAAAGCTCAGTTTATCTAATTGTAAAGGAGTTCGTTTTAAATAGTAAAACTATGTTTCATTTTACTAAAAAATTATTTTTAGAATGCTTGCGATACGATTATTCGAAATTCATTCTTGCAATCTGATAAAAACAATTTAATTTCTTGAGCCATCATTTATCTTGGTAATAATAAGCCTCTTCTTTTGGGGTAAACTTGATCCATTACTTTTCACCACTACTAGGAACCATATAGATCACCTCCTTAAAAAATAACCAATGTTACTGTTTCATATATCAAAACCGTGTTTCACATTACGCACGCCTCAATCCTTTGTACTTGGTGATCGCTTCTGGTTCTGCATAACCTAGTCCTTTTGCTTACTAGTACAAAAGTGTTATTGAGCTGCATTTTTAAACCATGTGTACTAGTATAGTACCATATTTAATCTCCTGTATGCAACAACTATTTATTAATTAACAAATTATTCTTCATACTTGGACCATTTTGACAATGTGGCGATAGAAATTCTTCTAAAAGATTAGCTTGATATTTTGCCAGCATAATAATTCAGATAAAATCAAGATGTATTACTTTAATAAAATTAGGCCAATTGAGCATAGTTGTGCGTAGAATGGCATTAAGATATTCCGGACAAACGGGCAGCAAGGTACTGGTGAAGTGGCAAATACAATTGACCCCGTATTGGGGCTATTCTAAATTCTATAAACGAACCTTCACTTTATATTATCGGTGGTTCTATTTGGTGTAACGAAGTTAGATATCATTAGACAAATTTCGACCGCAAATAATATGGACAACAATGATTTTGGTATAAGGGGCGATTTTCGTAAGGTTAGATATATAGTCTTTTGTCATAGTAAGATCTCCATAACTAAACTGCGCTGCCCCAGCAAAAAATATCAGAAAAGAAGCAGTTCCCACACAAATATTCATACCTCAAAACGGAAAAGCTATCACGTTTCACGCAAACACATCCACAAACTAGACTACCCCGGCTACTCCACCGTTCGTTTAAATCCATTCTTCTCCCTCAGTCTAAAAAAAGATTGTAGATCTAATCATGATCTTCAATCTTTTTTTACAAACCGATAACTATGAAGTTCTCTGCTTAGTACCTAAAACTTGGAGAAGGCTATGCTGTCCTCCCAAGTTAAATATCTCGCATTGTCTTGAGAACCGTGACACCAAGACTCAGGCCCTTGATTCTAGCTAGTGTCGTCTTCATGACCTGGTCAGTTCCCTATACAATGTCTCTGAACAGTTCTCCCTGAGCCTGTTTTATAAAAGGTAATACCGGCCATCTTCTGCGGGTCCGATGACATTATCTTAGATTTCAAATAGTTCGATCGATTCGTGTAAGGTGCTAGCAGGAAGATTGAGTAACCCTAAGAGCGACCTTTAGGTTACTATAATTTTATACCTTACATCGCCTCATTACCTAGGAGGTGTATTATTTTTAGGCCCATTTCGATTTCCAAGCGATGTTCATTGATCTCTAAATCCATCCCAGTAATTTCTTTAATCCGCTCTAGCCGATAAAGGATCGTTTTATAATGAATAAATAGCTTTTTTGCTGCTTTGCTAGCATTCCCATTACATTCCAAGAAGATTTCCAAGGTTTTTAGAAGATCTGTTTCATTGGCTTTATCATACTCAATTAATTTAAGCAGTGGTTTTGGTACAAAATTTTGTAATTCGTTTCGCTCAGCAAATTTGCAAAGAATGCGAAATACACCTAGTTCAGAAAAAGCCCCGATAACGTGTTGACCTTGAATCATCCGACCAAAGGTGATCGAATCTTGAGCTTCTTTAAAACTCCGTGGAATTTCGTCAACGGTTAAGGCGATATCTCCAATTCCTATGGCAACAGAGACTTTCTTGACTTTCTTTTTGATTTGTTCCTGAATCTCCTTACCTGTCTTCTTGATCAGTTCCAAGAGCCCGTATTTGTCATCTGACGAAGGCCACAGTAGGATGATCGAATCATTTTTAGTCCCGAGAATATAATTTTTAGTATGTTTTCTTACGGCATTCGTAATTATTGAAACGACATCAGATTTTAACGCTTGCAGATACATATTATCCGGACTATTCTTGCTTTTAGCTAAAATCCCATCGATGTTATCTATATTAAAAAGGACAATCGTGTATGACTTAGACAAGTCCCAACCAATTAACGCCGCTCGCTCTAGCGTATTATTTAATGCAGTCTTTCCAGTTATTAAGTTCTCCAAAAGATCATTTTGAAATTTTTGTTCAATTTCCTGTACAGCTACTTTTTTAACTAAATCAAGAGTTACTACGGTAGCCGCATGTTCTAAACAAATCAAATCCATTTCTTGAAGTCTCTTATTCACTTCTACCACCGTAAGGTATGCCTTTACTTGACTAAACGCTTGAATTGGTACGACAACTTGAGAAACTGGTTCTTCTCCTAACGCTGGGAATTTCACCATTTGACGATAAAACGAAAGCTTATCATTCAAACTTTCTCGTTGAAATAGGTCTGTTACCTCGATAAACCTTTCAAGCTGAGGGTTTGTTGTACTCATGCTTTTGAAATCGCGATCATAAACAGCGACCGGGTTCCCAATTAATTCTTCTAATGTTTTAATAATCCTCTCAAGACCTAGGCAATGTAACGCTAACGTTGTGAACCGCTCTTGAATAATTTTATAGTAATTTAATTTAACCACTTGATTATTAAAAAGTTCGGCCATGATAGGATACATCACATCAACAAAGCGCACATTGGCATCAAGTTCTATAATAGGCAGTCCATATTGATTGGCCGCTTCGATCATTTCCTCGGGCACACGTTCGACAAAACGGCCAACTTTGATCGCGATAGCTGCTACGCCTTTATCGGCAAGCTTTTTAACGAAATCTTCATAGTTTAAGGTTCCTGCGGGTGCGGAATACAAGCTGGTAAGAAGTAACTCGCCCCCAGCCAGCCAATTTACAATATCTGGTGCTTCCATAATGGTAACACCTTTAACCACATTATCCAACTTTTGATGACCCGCCACAATTTCTGACGTACTTAAGGGGCCAATTCTCATGGCATCTTTTACTGTAATCTCCAGTGTTACCACCCCCTGAGCGATCTTTGAGATACGAGGTTCGATTTTATTATCGAACCTCGTATCTTGTTCAGCTAATTCTATTTTACAGCTCAATGTCGCGATTGCAATCTTTTGTGTAGATATAGGTTGAGGGTGTTCTTCCTGCACCGTAGTAAGCCTGGGGAACGTAAGGGCCAAACCAGATGAAGTCTTCTGTTTTTACAGGAAGCCATTTGTTATCAATTAGATACACACCTTCACCCTCTAGGAAATAGAGTCCATGTTCCTGAACGTGGGTTTCCACGAAAGGATGACAGCCGCCGGGATAAAAACTAAGGGTATGAAAATTAACATCAAAGCCTAATTCCGCAGGGAGTACGTTTTTGATACGAACATTTTCCATACCATCATAAGCTTCATCAGGTATATCATTTAAGTTCCCCACAACTATTGTAGCTTCATAACCAGCTAATGGACGATAACGTTGTTTATAAAGAAGAAGTTTCCATGGTTCAGCACTTACATTTTTTAACCCTACCCCTAAGGAAGCAGGTGCAAAAACAAAGCCTCCATTCGTGAGTTCGTAGGTTTTACCCTCTACGGTTACAATACCCGCTCCTCCCATACAATAAACGAAAGTTTCAATTCCATCTTCTTTAAAATCATTTGTTGTTCCGCCACCTGGTAATACTTCAACTGTATACATGGCAAATTTCGGGCCTAACTCGGGAGATGCAATAATACTTGTATTACAATTCTCTAAATTAGGAATGACGTTTTTAACACGTCCTTCCGGTGGAATCAATGCATATCTGCCATGTTCAATAATTGCTCTCGTAGCTAAAAGCTCATTTGGGTAACCCATGAATAACCTCTCCTTTTAAATCTAATATGAGTTTGACATTTGTCATTATATTCGTTATTTAACCTAAAGCAACCTTTAGTACAAATGGTTAAAAAACCGCTATTGTATATATCATTCTTGGATAAGATTCTTATCATAGAATGTGTTATTAGTCCAATTATTATAGAATAGTACCCTAATAATTCTATATACATTCTGCAAAATTCTTGGATGATTCAACTTAGAAAACTAGGATAAAGAAGTATCTTAACCATCATCAATAGTAGTAAAAGGATAAAACTATAGAAACGAGTAATTATACAACTAAACAAAGCTACCTGCGCAACCTAAAATTGAAAGGGGACATATTCGAAATGAATCGCATAATTAAAGTCGAACGTTTTACTAAAGAAGCCTTTGAACCTTACGGCCACGTACTTATGCGTGAGCCGGGAGTTCCCCCTATTAAGACTGCACCTCCAATTTTTACTGACCGAATACCGTTTGAAGTGGATGAGGGTTCGGCTGAATTCGTTTATGCTTTACTTAAACGTAAGGAATTTAAGTTTTCAGCGTTAGAACGCCACTTAAAAGTTACACAAGGATTCTTTCCCCTGTTTGGTGGACCCGCTATTATTAGTGTCGCACCAGCAACTGACCCGAATGACCTTGAAGCTCTTCCTTCACCAAACTCGGTACGATGTTTTTTACTCGAAAGTTACACCGCCTTTGTCATTCATCGTGGAGTATGGCACGGAACTATTCTTCCACTTGAAGAGTCTTTTGGTTATATTCTTGCTACACGTAAAGAGACCACTGATGATTCCATCGACCCACTCTACGATGGTGATTGTCAAATTCGCGATCTTGGGGTAACGTTTGAGATTCAGCTGTAGAGTAATGCATTTTTACTAACAGTACTTATAGCTCCTCTTAAATAATTTTAATGAGATATGACAAGAGCCGATTCCTTATACTTAGGAAAACGGCTCTTGTTTTTTTAGGGGTAGACCTTCTTGATGTTGTCTAAGTTAAATTTTTCAGACTCACCGATACTCTTTGATCTCTAAACTTAAAGATTTTTGATTAACATCGACAGTTTACGATTATCTCTCAAATATCGTACCCTTTTTAAATTTTGAATCTTTAAACGCAAACTTCGTCAGAAGGATATAGGCAATACCTCCCACAACAACTCCAATAATCCATGCCAACTCCACTTTCATAAAGGCCGCACTAGCTCCGATAACCATTGCAAGAACCGCGGCTGGATTATATCCTGCAAAAGGACCGTCTTCTTTGTACAAATCTTCAACATTTACTTTTTGCTTTCTTAAAATATAATACTCGATCAATAATATTGAAACAATCGGACCTAAAAATGCTGAATATATTAGTATGAACATACCTAGACCCTTCGCCGAAGAATCTTGTACAAGCACCCAAGGGAATGAGCCTAACGCAAGTAGTCCAGTTATGGTAACAGCAGCTTTATATTTTATTTTTGTAATCAAAGTAATAACATAGGTCGGCGGAATAATATTGGCAACCATGTTTACTGCAATCGCACCCATAACAATAAATGCGGACACAAAGACTGTAATATAAGGGTTATTTACTACGATAGCAAACGCCTTCACAGGATTAGAAATACCAGTTGCGGAAGCAAGCATTGCGCCAATTGCGAGTACAAAACCGTACGCAATTAAAATAGGCAAAAAGTACAAAAATCCGCGTTTTCCGTCGCTAATACCAGATTTTAGCTCTCTTGAATAGTCCGCTGCGCTTAAAAAGATACCAGCATAATTTCCCATAAACATCATTATAAATCCAAAGAACGGCAAGCCCCATGAGCCTCTTGCATGAACCCATTTTTCTGCAATAACAACGCTATGGGATGTTAGAAGAAGGACAAATACATAGACAAGCGCTAGCATAATAACAACAGATGTAAGCGATTCCACCCATTTAATAGCATGGAAGCCGTACAACGAAAGCCCAATTTGCACCAGCTGAAGCACTACAAAACAAATGACAACATTATCAAAGGCGCCGCCCGTAATGATCTTGGCAATTTCATTTAGGGCAGTACCGCCAATCCAACTTTGAAAACCGTACCAAACGATGGCGGGGATACCGCGCAAAAGTGATGATATGATAGAGCCTTTCACCCCGAAGGACATTCTGAGCTGCACAACATAGGGTATTCCCGTTCTGTATCCTAGCCTGTCATTTAAAGCAAAAACAGTTGAAATGATACCAATTGCTATGATAGCTGCGAGAAACGTCTGAAAGATGTTTAGCGTTGCGATTCCCGCTACAACTAAACTAGCTCCAAGCGTCATATTGCCTAAATTAACACCGTCTCCAATCCACATAAACATATAGGGTATCGGGCCTACCGTTCTGCTCTCTTTAGTTTTTGGATATAGTGATTCATCCACACCCGTAGCATGTTGGATCTGCGTCTCTTCTGCAACGTGACTTTCTAAATTTGTTGCCATTTTATACCCAACTCCTTTTTCCCATTGTTTGTGGTACTTCTAAATAATGCAGCGGTTTACAAATTAGGTCTTAGATGTTTGCCAATAGGCTTTGATACAATCTTTCCATCTTTGAAAACAGTGGTTCCCCTGAGAATTGTTTGTTTCACTATTCCACGGAAGCTATTACCAACATAAGGGCTCACTTTGTGCTTATAAAAAAGATCCTCCGCCTGTAAGGTAAATTTCTTATCCAAGTCTATCAGTGCAAAGTCTCCATCGTAGCCAACAGCAATTTTTCCCTTCCCCTGAATTCTAAATATCTCGTTAACAGTTTGCGAAGTCAATTTTGCAATATCTTCGAGTGCAATCTTTCTATCATGGTAGGCATGGGTAAGCATAGCCGGAAGCGTTGTTTGGCAGGCTGAGATTCCACCCCAAACTTTCAGGAATTCCCCGTCTTTCAGCTTCGGGTCGCAAGGCGAATGGTCGGAGGAAACGAAGGCTATCTCGCCATTTAACAGTTTTGCCCACATCTTTGTTTGATTTTCAGCATTGCGAATGGGAGGCGAGCATTTAGCCACGGTTCCCATCCGTTCTACATCGTCATCGGTAAGAATTAAATAATGACCAATCGTTTCACAACTGACGTCAATGCCTCTGCTTCTTGCTTGTGTAACAAGCTCGACCGCTTTCGCTGTACTAATATGAGCAATGATTAATTTACAGCCTGTCTCCTCTGCAAATGAAATCATGCGCGAGACATTTTCTATTTCCGTAATTGGAGGGCGCGCTTCAAAATAATCCCGTACTGTTGTCTTGTTATTGGAAAGCGCAATCGCCGTCAAATCTTTTGTGATTTCAGCATTTTCACAATGCACCATAAGCGGCAATCCAAGCTTTGCTAACTTTTCCATGCCCACTAAGGTTGTAAAATCGTCCGCTCTTTCAAATTCGTCAATACCGCTATTGCACGAAAACGCTTTAAACCCTATTACGCCGCACTCCGCAAGCTCTTCAAATTTATCTAAATTTTTGGGAGTAAACCCGCCCCAAAATCCATAATCAACCAAAGAGTCCTTCTGCGCCACAGCAAGCTTTGCATTAAAGTTTTTGGCGTCAAGCGTACATGGACTGCAATTAAGCGGCATATCAAAGTACGCAATGCCGCCACCTGCTGCCAGAGCACTGCTTCCGGTTGTGATTGTTTCCCACTCTGTTCTTCCCGGGTCATTGAAATGCACATGCCCATCCGTCGTGCCGGGAAATACATACTTTCCTGAGGCGTCAATTGTTTCTTTTGCATCGCCTGATATGTCTTCCGCTATTTCTACAATTTTTTCATCACAAACAGCAATATCTGCTTTTTTCACGCCCTCCGGACGAACAAGAATCCCGTTTCGAATGATTAAATCATACCGCTTGCTCATTAGTTAACCTCCTTATTTACCAGTGCATAGCATTTGGGCTGATATGCTTGCCAAACGGCTTAGATATTCAAGGAAACACGAGTTATAAATTGCGTCATTTATTTAGATTTTTTTACAAGCTCTCCAAAGCCCTTTTGGCCTACTAATTGACCATCTTTCGCTACAACTTGACCCCTTACTAAGGTGCATACGGGGAGACCTTTACCCTTTAGGCCCACAAAGGCTGAAATTTTATTCAAGTAATATAAAGAATCAGGGGTGATTTCCCATTCCTTTTCTGGATCGAGAATAACAAGGTCTGCATCAAATCCAACCTCGATAGCACCCTTTTTACCATAGATTCCAAAAGTTTTAGCTGGACCTTCGCTTAATGATCTTGCCAGTAATGTAGGATTATAGCCTCTCTTATCGACACCCTCACTGAATACAACCTGCATAACGTTTTGGATTCCACTAATACCACCCCAAGCACCAAAGATACCATGCTTTTCTTCGCTCTTTTCACTTAATTCACACGGCGAGTGGTCTGAACCAACACAGCATAAGGTTCCATTGTTGACATACTCCCACAATTCTTCGACTGCAGTGGCTTCTCTTAAGGGAGGTGCGCATTTGAACAGACTTCCATTCTTGATTACATCTTTATCGGTAAAAGTAAGGTAGTGACCACATGTTTCAGCGGTTACATCGACACCTTCTAATTGGGCCTCTCTGATAATTTTGGCTACTTTGGGGTGGCTTACATGGCAGATATGAACTTTGGCATCCAGTTCCCTTGCTAGGTCAAGTATATTTTGTGTTGCAATTAATTCTGCAATAAGCGGTCTCGAATTCAGGAAATCCTGCCAATCATTCTTTTCTTTTCTCTTTGCTCTTGCTTCTTCCCATTTGATAATGGAATAATCTTCGCAGTGGAAACCTGCACGGGCACCAGATTCTTTTAAAATTTCCAAAGCTTCTTTAGCCTGTCCGATCGTTAAAGACACATAATCTGGAGAAACAGGTCCAATAAAGGATTTGAATGCAACGCATCCTTTTTGATCTAATTCATTCAATTTATCCAAATTGTAGTCTACCAGACCGCCCCAAAAACAATAGTCTACATAAGCGTTTGAAGAAACAACTTCCGCCTTCGTATCGAAAATCTTAGTGTCTGTCAATGCAGGTTCATTCTGAAGAGGCATATCAACGATTGTCGTAAAACCTCCAACCCCTGCGGCTGCAGTACCATGTGTATAGTCCTCTCTCCAGCAGTACCCAGGATCATTTAAATGGGCATGGCTGTCAATTGCTCCTGGAAATACATAATTTCCTTTGGCATCAATGACTTCTTCTGCTTCTACCAGACTTCCAGCTTCAACAATTGCAGCGATTCTCCCATCATTCACACAAATGCTTGCTTCAAAAATCCTGTCTGAGGTTACAACCTTGCCATTTTTAATCACTAGATTAAACACATGCATGCCCTCTCTCTTATTATAAAATCGTAGCCGAATTGACTTATTCCGATTGCCTTATGAATAATTATAGGTTCCTTTACTCGTCAAAAGCCTGCTAAACTTAATAGCGTATGGTAGAGAACATTAGCTCCATCAGCACAATCCTGCGGCGAACTCCATTCAGCCGGATTATGACTGATTCCATCTTTCGATCTTATAAAGATCATACCGATCGGACAGATATTGACGAGTTGCATCGCGTCATGCCCAGCCCCGCTAGGAAGATAAAACGGCTCAAGTCCTAATTTATTAAAAGCATCTTTTGCGGCTAATTGGAACTCTTCAGAACAGGGTGCAGGCGGTATGCGCTGCAAGACTTCAGTTTGCATTTCCAAACTACGTTCACGGCAAATTCGTTTCGCTTCTTTAAAAATACGATCCTCTACCTGATCACTGACTTCTTGGTCAAGGTCTCTTAGATCAAGTGTAAACTCTACCGTGCCCGGGATTATATTAATTCCGCCGGGTAAAACATCCATTTTCCCCACGGTTGCAACGGTCGTACCAGTTTTTTTAGCTTCCCTTTCAACCGTTTGAATAAATTCGGCGGCTGCAACTAAAGCATCATGTCGCATCGTCATCGGTGTAGCACCCGCATGCCCTGCCTCACCTTTGAAGGTGCATTTAAGCCATAATTCGTTGACAATACCGGTGACAATACCTACTGAATGATTATTTTTCTCCAGCACTTTGCCTTGTTCGATATGCAGCTCAATAAAAGCTTTTATACTTCCCTTAGTGGGAGCAGCGCATCGAATAAGAGCCGGATCTAAACCTTGCGCTTTCATGGTATTTGCAATCGAGATACCCTCTTTATCCTTGAGTTCTAAATCTTCCGGTTTTAGACTTCCAATCATCCCCCTACTACCCATCATACTGTAACTAAAACGGGCACCTTCTTCATCATTAAATGCACAAACTTCAATAGGATGTTCGGTCTTAATACCCTGTTCCCGCATGGTTTGGAGAACCTCAATTCCCCCGATTATACCTAAAGCGCCATCGAAGATTCCCCCGTTATACACAGAATCAACATGTGAACCAGTGAGTATCACTGGGGCTTCTGGATTACGACCTTCCATGCGCCCAATAATATTGCCGACCGCGTCTTCCCGTACACTTAAACCTGCTTCTTTCATAAAGGAAGCGACGAGATTTTTTGCTGCGCGATCTTCTGGGGTGAAGGCTAACCGGGTGATACCTCCAGATTCCTGTTTACCTATTTCCCCTAACTCCATAAGGCGGTTAAATAGTCGTTTTTTGTTAATCACGTTGCCACCTCTTAAAACAATTTACTTTCCAAATCCCCTTCTCAGATTTTTTACTTTATACTGATATTTTCTACAATTTCCATCGTTTTGTCTTCTCATAATAAGGATAAATATTTAATACTTAACTATCCTTGTTTGATAAGTCATAATAGTCAGAAGTTTACCTTGACTTAATCAATCAATAGTCAAAAGGAAGTATACGTCACGAAAGTTTTTTACTTCCCAAGAATCAACCTAAGCCACCTATTTTTAAAACTGCATAATCTAAGAGTGAGTACTACCCGAATGACCGTTAACGATTGCGATCTTACCTTTTCCTATAGATAATGCCCATGCTTGGCGTTCATTAAAAGACCGTATTAACCCTTCTGGGCAAATACGGTTTTTAATCAATAACCTTAGTACATAACAGAAGTTCCCAAACAAGCTACCATCAAAGTCATGATCTTACTTCGGTTACTCGACGATTACAATAGGTTTTATTAGTCTTTCTGTGACACTCCCTAATCAATTTACAAATATCTTCAGTGGTCTGATTGGACAGAACTTTTCTGCTAATGATAATATCCACTTCGATGAACCCTAAAATTCCACAAAGTTCTGCGATGGGATATCCTGCCTGAATCTGAAAATTACTTTGTATTTTTTTTGGCTACAACCCACTTTCTGTTGAGTAAGGAAAATTCCTGAGTACTTTGTTTTCAATTTCAAGTTTCTACCTTTGAGCTCTAATTCTCTTTGTGGGGTAATTAGTGTTGTTCTTGGACGACCTCGTTTTTCGCTTTCATTCGGTATTTGCTTTTGTCTACGGTTATTTCATTTGGTAGCAATAATAACTCGCTAATCTCTTTTCTCGTTTTCCTCTGTTCCTTTGAGCCTTACTATCTCTGCATCCAATTCAGTAACTGAGGTATATATTCGTTTCTCCTTCAGCACGACAAAGCCTCCTATAGTAGTTTTTCAATTCTACAATAGGAGGCTTTTATCATCACTATCCTATATGCTAGGGTTTAGTTCAGATGATTTATTCTACCAAGGGAAGGCTCTTAATTGTTGTGTCCAGGATATAGGGTCTCACTTCATTCAGCAGAGGAATATTTAATCTTTCGCTCAATATATGAACAGCAATAATCAGTAGTTTCGTTCACAATCAGATTAAATTTAGAATCTGCTGCTACCTCGAATGATTCTCCACCTGTGAAGGTGTGCCATTCATTTTCACCAGGTAATTTCACTTCAAGATTTCCTTGTGTAATTTCCATAATTTCTTTATTTGAGGTAGCAAATTCGTATTCCCCAGGTAGCATAATACCTAATGTTTTCTTTTCACCATCTTCAAACAGAACAGTTCTGCTGGTCACTTTTCCATCATAATAGATATTGGCTTTCGTAACTATAGTTACCTTTTCAAATTGATCCATAACCATACCTCCCCTTAATCATATCCTTACCATTATAATATTTTCTAACGGAATCACCAGTTTTTTATCATGTTATCATACATCCTATTTTCTTATATGCACTACCACGGTCTCGACGTGCGTTGAAGTTTCTTCATTGTAAGCATTTTTCAATAACACGAACGAGCCTTGTCACGATGAAAAGAATATATATTACTTTATTATGTGAGCACGCTATGAATAGATAACACTCTCCGGTTGCGGGAATCGGACTAAAAAGGTAGTTCCGTCTGAACCAGTCTCAACTTCTATTTGCGCACGATGTCTGTCAGCAATGCTGTAACACATTGACAAACCCAAACCCGTGCCACTTTCTTTAGTGGTAAAAAATGGAGTCCCAAGTTTGGATATATGCTCTGGATTAATACCCATCCCTTCATCTTTAAAACTGACAACTCTGTTCTGACCTTCCATAAATGTTTTAATCGTAAGACACCCATCTTTGGACATTGACTCTAGACCGTTACGGGCAAAGTTTAACACCAGTTGAGTAATTTCATTTGTGTCAATATCCACATCGGCTTGATCTCCTGGTTCAAAGATACAGTTCTTACCTTGGGTATAGGCATCTGCTAGAAGTAAGGGAAATAGGTTAGCTAACAAATTGTTCAAGCTTTGTCGTTTCAACTCAGTCTGTTTATTCTTGGCTAGTGATAAAAAATCGCTAATTATCGAATTGGTTCTATCAAGTTCCTCTATCATCAGGTCGAAATAACTCTTGTATGTAAGCAAATCGGTTTTATTCTGAAGCATTTGGAGAAAGCCTCTTATTGTAGTCATTGGATTTCGAACTTCGTGTCCAAGACCAGCTGCCAATTGTCCAATGACGTTAAGCCGTTCTAGTTTAGCTACTTCAAGCTCAATACGTTTCCTTTTCTCAACCTCGTGGTTCAGCTCCTTTGTTCTATCATCAATCATTCCTTGAAGGCTATGCCGTTCTGCCTTCAACTCTTTTAATTCTATTTTCTCAGCCTCATGCTTCAGCTCTCTTTCTCTATCGTCAACTATTCTTTGGAGCCCAAGCCGTTGTTCCTCCAACTCTTTCAATTCTCTCTTATCAACCTCTTGCTTTAGTTCGTTCGTTCTATCATTAACCATTCTTTGAAGGTTAAGCCGTTCTGCCTTCAACTCTTTTAATTCTATTTTCATGTCTATAAAGCTTTTCCATTCCTCTATGCTTTCCCAGTCTTCAATTCTATAGTATCTTGTTGCTGGCATGTAAAATTCTCCATTCCTTCACAACACAATCCTCTTGTCATGTTTAAAGATTGGCAGTATTGACAGTACCACTTATTGTTCGCTTCTCTTCAAAAGGGCTCAACATTGGACTTTAACTATTTTCAGAATTGATCAATACTTCCACATAATAATGGAAAATCCTTTAAATATTTCTTCTTACAGTTTTCTAAGCCTCACTATCTTTATATGAGCCTAATTTTACACGTAAAGAAACAGTATTTAAATGAAATGATGCCGAAACGATGAACTTACAGAGCTTACTATTACTCCTGCTGCTGGATAAACAAAAAGAAGCCCTTCCAATTTCAGGAGGGGCATTCTTCTTCAAATTGATGTAGAACTCTTAGCTAGAAATATTGAAATTCTAACCAACATCAATTACATTATTGTTGTTCCTTCTAGATTAGGATTTATATCTGAGTATAGAATATCATCACTTTTCGGCCCTTTTAGTTGCTCAGTTGTTTGTTTCGTTGGTTTTAAGTAGTCATTTTGTGGTGGAGTATCAAACAATGTATCGTCACCTATTTTAGCAGCAGTGAATATTGTTGCTAAACCAAATGCAAAATGAGATACCATAAACGAAAGATTACTCCAAGCATCTTTTGGTTTCACCTTGTTACTACTTAACCCACTAAGCATAGCTGTGATAATTGAACCAAACGTAGCTCCAAAGAACAATCCTTTGGGAACTAGCTTATCTCGTCCAAACGTAGTTAGCATCTTTACCACAGCTACTCCACCAATCATGCTTAATCCAATATTCATCATTACTCCAAGTATTTGACCTGGCCATTTTTCAGCTTGTCTACGAGAAGCTACCCATACTCCTGCAGCTGTCGTTCGATAAGATCGTTGTGAAATCTTCATACTTGATGAGATAACATCAATTAGGGTTAAAGCAACGAAGCCGGCAGTACCCGATATCATGCCAAGATAAATTCGATCATTTATTTTCCTCATTAAGACACATCCTTTTAACGCTTATAATTTCCATTTGAAAGAAAATAACTCTGGAAGTATATTGAAATTAAGAGTATGAAATTTGAATTCATTGCTGAATATAAGAGCCCCTCGAATGAGGGAAAATGTTGAGAACTTTTTTCAGTTTAAATATGCATCTCAAAAATTAGAGGAATGTGAATTTTTACTCCACTATTTCCGCATTCACCCTAATCCCACTCATTAGCTATTTCAATCTCAGCCAACGCATTGCTCACTTACCTCCATAAAAGGCGTATTCCACACTACCTCAATATCTAAGCCCTCGCCATTTCGCTCATATACTACAATCTTGTCAATTAGCAAAGCCAAATCCGCGTGGGTAAGCTCCTTTTTATCGAAAGTCTCCTTCAAGATATTTAGTGCACTTGCTACCTTTTCTTTCTCGTTATCCCTGAGTTCCTGTACGCTTTCTGCTTCAACCAACTGACGTTCCAGTTTCTCAAGCTCGTCGCTAGATTCCCCAGTCATTTCAAGGAACAATTCTTCGTTGATTAATCCCTTCGCAAGCTGCCTCGAATAATTCTTTATCTCACCTTTTTTGGCGTGAATTGCAGTTTGTAACCTATCGATGACCTTTATATTATCCTTGTTAGATTGCTGTCTCTGCTCAAGGCTCTTGTCGAGATTATCTAGTTTAAGAAGTCCACTTTTGTAAAGAGCTTCAAGCTCCTTAAAAATAACAATTTCAATATCATCATGACTCAAGATATGCCTTGAACAGTATGCTTTGCCGTATTTATTATAGGTAGTACAAACATAAAACAGTTTTCTACCACTCTTGCTTACTGAGCCAATAGTAACAAGGTTTTTCCCGCACTCTCCACACTTTAAAAGACCAGTATACTTATAAATTGATTTGCTTTTAGCCCTTACCCCGTTGTCTACCCTTTTAATAAACATGGCGTTGACAGCTTCAAATTCAGCTTTTTCAATAATTGCTGGAATGAGCCCTTCGTGCACAATTTGCTCTTCAGGTGCAACCTTTATGATTTTCTTACCATTAATTTTGTTTCTTTTAGTTACCCCCCTTCGGACTGTCCCTATATACACATCATCCTTCAGAATCCGCTTAACCGTGTCACTATACCAAAGATGTTTAAAATCCCACTCCTTTATCCATCCATATCCATATAAACTTTCTTTCCTAATAGCTGGTGTTTCTAAATGATGCTCATTCATGTATTTGGCGATTTTGTTAAGTCCATTTCCTTCGGCATATAGGCGAAAAAGAAGCCGCACTGTTTCGGCGGCTTCTTCATCAATGATACATTTAGTTTTATCAGCAGGATCTTTCATATATCCGAAATGCGTGACATTAACCTCTCCATTTTTCTGTTTAGTTCTCAGAGCAGCTTTCGTTTTCTTGCTGATATCCTTCACATAAAGCTCATTAAACCATGTCTGGATTCCTCGAAAGTTTTCATCCATGTTTCCGCTTGATAAATGAATCTTAACTCCTTTGTCCTCAAGCTCTTCCATAAAGAGAAGGGTTTTGGCATTATGCCTGCCAATTCTTGATAAATCTTTGACTACTAATATAGTAAGTTCACCGCTATCCACTAATTCGATAATAGTTTTAATCCCTGGTCTATTATAGGAGTACCCGCTAATGTCGTTGTCTTCAATAACATCAATTAGTTCAATTCTCTGGTCTTTAGCGAAATCCTTAATTGTGTCCATTTGGCTTGTTATGCTTTCCTTGCTACCATCCTCATCCCTTGAGATTCGCACATAACCATAAGCGCCCATATTCATTAATACCCCACTTTTTTATTCTCATTGACCTTGATGTTACTTCAATGGCACTGTGATGATAGCTCTGTAATGGCTTCTAATCAAGCAATTTAAGACGTTTCAGACGATTATTTATCACCTGTTCCAATGCCTTTTCCCATGAGATTTCTCCTTTGAATTTATGCGTAACCGAGTTAATGCGCGGATGATCTTTGTAGATTTCTTTCTTTGACTCTATGCCTGCCATTTATAAAACCTCCATTAAAATGTCGTGGCCTTGCTTCAAGTTCGCCCCAAAGCAAGGCCGTTTTCTGATTGGAGACTAAACTCGAACATTCACGCTTACCATTAACCACGGAGTCGCCGTATAATGCTGGGGTTCAATCTGGGCATTTGTTATGCTCGATTAGCCACTCCTCACAGGGATACATACAATAATCCTTTCGCTTACACTCAACACATATTTCTTTCATTTTATTGCCCCAGTACCGTTTCAGAAGTTGGAGTTACAGGAGCGGGAGTAGTTTTGGGTTGAGCCACTGTTATTGGGCTTTGAATCTGAATTCCGCTAAATAACTGAGTAGCTTTTGTCACGATGTCTGCTAAAAATTTGGCTGTTACTGTTGTGGTAGTTGTGAAGAAGAGCGCCCCTAATGCGGTATTTGAATATGAAAACAGGGCCAGCACCAACAAGCCGCCAATATAAGGGAGTAGGCTTGTCTCCACAAAGCGCGGCAGTTTGCTTAGATTGAAGTCTCCGTTTCGCAAAGAAACTAAAACCCCAAAGACCGAATCCGCAAGAATTAAGCTGAGAACCGCAAGAAGAGTAGTGAAGGCCATAGGCGACACAAACGACTTAATAAGGTTTAACATGATGATTCCTCCTTTAATTTGTTTTATCCCAGGTATTTGGCTACAGCTGCTGCGGTTCCATATTTGTCATTACCCGTCAACAACACTTCGTTTGGATGTTTGGTCGTAGGCCCGCCGACAACAATTAACTGTTTGGCCTTCGCGGCATCGACTGGAACTGAATGATCTGCTAGTCTGACGAAAATGGCACAATTACCATTTTTAGCAGCTACATCTGCCCCAGCCCAGTAATCATCCTTGGTAAACAATAATACTGCTACATTTAACACGCTGTCTTCCTCCTGCATCGCGTTATATTGCCCGGTCACATCGGCCACTAGGTTGGCCCATGTTTTTCCGTGGCTCGCCAGATAGTCGATTGGGTCAGTATGGTTGCTTTCCTTCCACTTGGCTGAAACCTGAGCATGGGACATAAGCGTTACCCCGTCCACAACTAAAAGCTTCCTATTATATAGCAACTTCGCCAGTAACCAAGTGTACATGGCGTAAGCCTTGAGGAATTTGGCAGCATCGGTTGTTTGGCACAATTCCACCTGCGCGTACCCCATATGGTTTGCGGTATGCCCAGCCCCATAACAGAGGTAGGCTGTGTCTGCTACTTGTTCTATTTTCTGATCATCAACGAAAAAGTGGACGAACGCGTTCTGCCATGTGGTAGACTCATAGTTTCGTTCTCCGTCGGCAGAGTCACCGTTGTTCGCGGTAGCGTGAGCGACTACACCAACATAGTGCCCTGTGTCGTATGCTTCCTTTGGTAGCCCAGGAATAAGATTCATAATAATTGGGTAGATCAAATTTAAACCCCCTTTTAAATAAATGGACATACTAGATGCAGATAGGATGTGGAAGTCGATGGCGTTATTTCACTTCTTGCGATTTTTGGCGGGAATGTCGTTTGCTTTCCTTGTGTTTACACCCATTGCTGGTTGGTTATTTGTACGACATTTGAACAAAGTTAACCAATAGTGTCGGCCCAGTTTGCAAGCTCACCCCGAAAGTTTTTCGTCAAGGAAACGATCTTGCAGTAGGGCTGCTCTTTGAAGTGCTCCATATATGGCTCAAATCCACTTTTTGACACAGGAATGTCAATCTGCCCTGAGTGACCGACGCAAATAACCTTGCAGGAGTCGTGGACCCTTGTTAAGATTTTTCTGAGCTCCTGGACAGTAAAGTTCTGGCACTCGTCGATGATGATAGTCATGTCCTTGAGGTTTGTCCCTCGGAGGAACAGTGGACTTTTGGGATAGCACCAGGCTCCTTCGCTCGCGCGTTTAACACTTACCTTCCTACGGAGGGCTTCTTGTACCATAGCCTCCTCGTCATAGATAGCCTGGGCTGGGTTCTCATTGATTTCCAAGAGCGCGTCTATGAGTGGCTGATGATAGATGCTCTCTTTATCGGCTTGCGTTCCAGGCCGGAACCCCATTGAGGACTCCTGGACTGGGTTAAAAATATAAGTTAAAGGTTTTTTAAGGAGCTTTGCACAGGCGACCGCGAGAGTGGTTTTTCCTGTTCCGGCTTTGGCGTTGACCATAACAAGTTGATATTCAAATATGGCGTTGACGTACTCGCGCTGCTCCACCGTTAGCTTCGGCTCAAACCCAAACAGTAGGTTGTTTTCAGGTAGTGGCATACACTCACCCTTCCTTTTTACACCATTGGCGGCCCCTTCCTGGAAGCCGCCTGGTTGGTGTTCTTGGTTACGTCGTCACTATATAGATGATGAGTCCAGTGACGACTGTTAAAAGGCCCGAGATTACGAGTGCGACCATCCATGAAGGGCGACCGCGTGCAGCTTCTAAGAATTGATCTAATTTTAATTCTAAGCGGTCGAATTTTTTACCAACATCGACTTCGAGTGAATTCAGCCGACACTCCTGAGCTTCGTTCTTAGTCTCTAATACCGCGACTCTTGTTGTGAGATCCTCTTGCTCTCCCAAACCGTACACCTCCATTTTAGTAATCTCTTCTGGCCACAACGAACCGCGAAATCCAGTATTGATCAAGGGTGACGACCCTGACCCCGGCGTTTTCTGCCCCGATAAAAGTACCCCCGCCGATGTAGATTCCAACGTGGGAAACAACCCCGTTCTCATTCATTGAGAAGAACATTAAATCTCCCGGCTGGAGGTCCTTGTATCTTATTGCAGTTCCGACTGTGGCCTGGTCTTTGGATACTCTTGGGAGGATGATCCCTTGGTCCTTGAACACATACTGAACAAAACCTGAGCAGTCGAACCCTGCCGGAGTTGTGCCGCCCCAGACGTATTTAACGCCCAGGTACGTTTTCGCGGTAGAAATTATTTCTTGAGTTTTAGTTCGACGATCTAATGCGGCCTGTGTTACTGGCCCGGCGATCCCGTCGGTAGTCAATCCCTGGTCCGTTTGAAACTTAAGCACTCCTGCTTTGGTTTTAGGTCCGAATATACCGTCAACAGGGCCAACCGTATAGCCCTCTTGGTTGAACTCCGTTTGAAGCGTTTTGACGTCAGTTCCGGTTGATCCCTCGCGGAGTATTGCGGCCTGGGCTATGGTTGGGAGTGCTAGTATAAAAAATATTGACAATATAATCGCTGGAAGTTTTACTCTCATCGAATTAACCTCCTTTGGAAGTTGGCATAAAAAATAACGCCCTTTGACGTTTAAGAACTCCAATCTACAATTAAGAATCCGTTGGCTCCGGTTCCTCCTATTGCCCCTGCACCTCCAGCACCGCCCCCGGCCCCACCGCCGCCGCCACACCCTGGGTTGACCGCGTTAGTGCCAGGAGAACCCGCTCCGTTAGCCCCCGCGCCCCCGGTTCCTCCACCGAAGGTGTAAGAAGATGCAACACCAGCATAGGTCACACCTGAGAAGAACTGGGGAGCTCCTCCATGGCCTCCGCTCCCGCCTGTCCATGAGCCCGTCGTTGTAGTCATTCCTACCCCGCCCGTGCCATTGCTTCCAGGAGTAACGCCGCCCGCGCCGCCCGGTAGTGTGTTCTGGGTTGTGTTTGCTCCGTTGGTTCCTTTTGTTAAGGTGAAAGTACCAAATGACGTAACCGTAGAACTTATGGTAACGATATAAGGAGTGTTCGGGGAGACAAAAAACGGAACTCTGCAAGCCTCTTGACCAGCGCCTCCTCCTCCAGCTCCTCCTGTTTGGTTGCCAGAGGTAGAGTTTCCCCCTGTGCCCCCGTTCCCGCCAGGACCAACTCCTGTTAGGAATACTACGTTAGTGGTAGGTGAGGTTGTAAAAGTACCACTAGAAGTGAATACCTGGTTTCCGGCCATGTTAACAGCACCTCTCGTTTAGTTTAAATCCACTCTACTATTAAGAATCCATTGGCTCCGAGTCCTGCGGCTCCTCCTGCACTTCCAGCGCCGCCTCCGGCCCCGCCGCCGCCACCGCATCCTGGTTGGGTCGCGTTAGTACCAGGAGAGCCCGCTCCATTATGACCAGCTCCTCCGGCTCCTGCACCAAAGGCGGTCAACCCGTTATAAGATGCAAATGTTCCTAGTTTCGGAACACCTCCATTACCCCCGTTCCCGCCTGTCCATGATCCGCTAGTGGTGTTCCCGCCTTGAATCCCATTTCCTCCGCTATATGGTTTGGAACCACCAGCTCCCCCGGTCAAGACATTGTTTCCCGCTGCGACTCCTGTGCCACCCTTTGCCAGTGTTATGAGTGAGCCAAATGTCGTGGTTGAGGAGCTTATTGTGACGGTGTAAGGAGTGTTAGGGGCTACTATTGTGGGATATCTAAAAACCTCCTGACCTGATCCTCCTCCTCCAGAACCTCCCGATTGGCTGCTGCTGCCCGCGAGTGATCCTGCGGCTCCATCCCCGCCTGGGCCTACTCCTGTGATATAGACTAAAGAGGTAGAAGGTCCAGAGGTATAGGTCCCACTTGATGAAAAAACGGTACTTTTCATGGTAGGTGCTGTCCCTGCAACACCTAGAATATTTATGCCAGCCGCGATGTTGGCAGCTACGATATCTGCGTCAATAGAGGCTGTTACGGCTGCCACCACGCCGCTCCCGTTATAGTACCCGGCAGGAATGGCTACTGTCGTAGTTGCTGGGGTTAGCCCTGCTGCACCTTTGTTGGGCATTGTTCCTGCTGTGCCCGCGATGGTCGTTCCAGTTAGGACATTCCCGGCTGGGACCGTTACCGCTGCTACTTTTCCGTCGCCTGTCCCGCCTGGGTAATAACCTTGTGGGATGGCCTGGTCGGAGTTACCGGGTGTGATGACCGTCGCTGATGCTGTTTTATTGGGCATGGTTCCTGGTGTTCCCGCGACCGTGTCACCCGTCAAGAGGTGGGCTGCCGTTACAGCGACTGCTGAAACAATCCCCGACCCATTGTGGTATCCTGCTGGGATCGCCACGCTTGTCGCTGCTGGGGTTAAAGTTACAGCTCCCTGGTTGGGCATCGTTCCTGCCGTGCCCGCGATTGTCGTTCCTGTTAGAACATTCCCGGTTGTAAATGTTACCGCTGCGACCTTGCCATCCCCTGTTGTACCTGGGTAATAGCCTTGTGGAATAGCTTGGTCGGAACCACTCGGAGTAATGACCGTCGCTGAGGCTGTTTTATTGGGCATGGTTCCTGCCGTACCCGCCACAGTATCTCCAGCGAGAAGGTGTCCTGCTGTTACAGCGACTCCGGCTACCGTCCCTCCCGATGTATGCCCGGCGGGGATGGTCTGTGGGCTGGAGCTCGGGATATAAGTTCCAAGAGCTCCGTTCTCGGGCATGGTTCCGGCTTGCCCGGCTATTGTTGTGCCTGTTAGGACATTTGCTACCGGAACAGTGACCGCTGAAACGCTGCCCGAGCCATTGTGGTATCCCACGGCTATCGTCTGGGATGCGTTACTCGGTGTTATCACCACAGCCCCGCGATTGACCATGGTTCCGGCCTGGCCAGCGATGGTCGTTCCTGTTAGGACGTTCGCAACAGGAACAGTGACCGCTGCGACGCTGCCCGATCCGTTGTGGTATCCCAGGGCTATCGTCTGAGATGCGCTACTTGGTGTTATTGCTACAGCTCCGTTGTTGGGCATCGTTCCGGTGATCGGCCCGGAGTCTACTGTTGCCGTGGCATTTAGAAGAATCTGCGCTGTGGTTGCGTTTCCTCCACCCCCTTTACCCTGTACAATAAAAGACCCGCTGACGGATTCGTATTTCAGCGAGTAGGTCGTGTTTGCTCTGAAGTTGGTTACTGCGTTTCCGAGGGAGTCATAAATTGCTTTAACTCCTAGGCTGTTGACGTTGATGTCTGTGGCTGCTGTCCCGGCGACCTTAACCTTTACCGCCACTCCCATCCCATCAGCGTAGCTTGTCGGCGCTGGGCTTAGGGTTACTATAAGATGGTTTGCAGTTCCGGTGTCCACAGCGTAGCCTGGCTGCCGTACATAGTCCGCTGTAATTGCTGCGGTTTTTGTATCGGTGTAGGTCTGTGCCGCCGTTTGAGCCGCCGTTGCTTTGGTCTGTGCCCCGGTTGGGGTTTCCTTCCCGGCTACGGCTGTGTCGATGAGATCCATGTTTGTGTTAATGACGCCAATGTCTACGGTGTCTGTTCCCGCTGGCTTAGTAAGTCCTAGAGTCGCTGTTGTCGTCGCCATGTCGTCATCCCTTCTTACTAATAGACTTTTAAGGCATCCCAGGTCCCAGTGCTACATGAGCTCCAGGTCAACCCTGCGATCTTATCCCACCAGGAGTAGCTGTACTCAAAGGTGTAGCTCAGGTGGGCGGGCTTGATGTCGTCGAGTGTTTTGACGAGATTCGCCATATTTGGAGGTATCCCCATAATCCCTACGAATTTCAGAGTGAATGTGTAAACTGCTGGGTTTTCAATGATCTGAACGTCCGCGTTCGTGTAAGAAAGAACAGTTGTTATAATCATCTGCTTGGTCACGGTTCCGCTGCCTCGACGCTTCGCCTTTACAGCCTGGCGTCGATCCTCGTAGGGTTTTGATAGATCAGTTTCGATTCCGAGCTCGCTCTCCCACAAAACCAGCGCCCAAGTTGCCGTGTCTATGAAGCATTGGTTCAAAAGGTCCGCTCTCCGGGCATTAATTAGACCTATCTCCCCTGCCTCGACCGCCTGTAGCTCTGTCATGGTTCGTGAGGCGTTTAAATATGCGGGAAGATAGGCCATTAAATCCGGTGTTAAGCTCTCGACCACGCTCCCGTCCGGTTCGGGCTCGGGCTGGGAGTATAGCAAAACGCCATAATAATCCTCACTGTACATTGATCAGACCCCCTTTAGCTGGTTCCAGGTTACGGGTCCAGTTACTGTTGTCGCTGTATCAACGATCCCGTCATTGTTCGTATCATAAATTGATTTGAGCATATCACCGACCGACGCTGCTGCAACAAGGAGAGCGTTCCCGGCTGCCGTTCCGATGAACAGTTTTTCGGTGTCGGTTGTGAATCCGAGCTCGCCCACCGCTAGAGTCGGGAGCGCTGATTCCAGCCCCCGTCTTATGGTGATTAATACTTTTCTCGCCACAGCCCCTCCTCCTTAAAAGGTCCCGCCATCGACGGTGGACACCATCAACCTATTACCATTGGCTGCGTCATACACGATTGAGCTTGCGTCGATGTTTGCGGCTATGCCGCTGGCACTAACAGTTATGCCGTTGTATGCCGTTGCGGATACTGTGTCGGCTGCTACTGTGATTCCGTTCCCGGCTCCAACATTAAGGGTCACGGTGTCTGCTTGTCCTCCACCCGTGAGTCCCGATCCGGCTGTGATAGTTTGAAGGGCTCCACCTGTTCTAACCCAGGCGGTTCCACTCCATCCATACATTTTAAGCTCGTCATCGACGAACAGGTTCCAGCCAACAGACGGAACGTAAAATACCCAGGCTGATCCACTCCACTCAGCGATGTTGTTCGTTTGTCCTACCCAGGCCCCCGTTGGCGATGCTGGGATGATATATCTGTCAGCCAGAGCTGGAGAGCCTGGTGGGGTCGCTAGATTCTGGTCCTTTACAGAAGCCTGGGGCTCGATGTTGTGCTTCGCCAGCTCGATGGCGTTGTTGATCTGTTGGGCTGACCATAAATCGGTCGCGGCGGTTCCTGCATCGTTGATTAATCTGTGCTTCGTGGCATCGTTGATATGGGTCAATGCTGCGGCTGCTGTTACTACATTTGTACCGTCGTTGATCCTGTTCACTTGACCGATGGTGAGCTCTGTATTTTTAACCTTGCCATAGGTCGTTCCATCTGCGACGTTATCCAAGTTCCCGGTGAGATCCGCTAGACTGATGACGTTGACCCGCTGCCAGGCTGATCCGTCGTCAAGGTAGATATAGCCGAGGTTCGTTCCGCTATTGACGTAGTAAAGCCTCCCGGCTGACGCTGCGCTGGGCCTGGAAGCGTAGGTTCCCATCATGGCCCTTCCCACGAAGTTGTTTGTGGCTCCGTCACCGATAAAAACTTCTTTTGTGTCTGTGCAGAATCCCATTTCCCCAGCAGCCAATGTTGGGAGGTTGACCTTTAGACCCCGTTTAATTTTGACTACTTGTGGCATCAACTCGGCCCCTTTCTATACAAAGCTACCGCCATCGATGTCTGCGGTTTTAACTCTTTCTAGTTCCGTTTGAGTGTTTTTGACGGAGGTTTGCAAGTCGTTCACGTCATCGGCCTCGACAATATCGCCTGGGGTTTCATAGGTGACATAAACGGACGCCTGGTCTGAGTAGACCGTGATGATTCTCCTCCAGGGCGCATCTGCCGGGTTGCTGAGTGTATAGGTCATAACCCTTTCACCTGTCAGCTTGCTCCCGGTGTAAACCAGGAGGCTGGCGTTGTTGATGTTGTCGTGAGCGAGCTCCCCCTCAAACACACCAGCCGTAATCGTTAAATTTTCCTCGACGGAATAGACACCCGTTTGTTTCTTGTTCAGTTTTTCGGTGAAGCTATCGACCTCCTCCGGGTACATGGCTTACACCCCCAATGTTACGACGCCTAACACCGCGACCTGTTCATCTCCTACGACAACATCCACGGCGGCCCCGTTAATGAGCAAACTCGAATAGTCAGAAACTCCAAGAACGTCCAGGAGAACACTCCCGATCTTGGCATAACTTACATAAGTTGTTGAAAACGCTATCGAGGCCAGATAGCTTGTAATCGCTGCGCTGAGTGAGGTTTTAACCTGGTCCAGCGTCAGCCCGTAGGAAAGTACAATGGTCGCCGATATATCAATCGCTAGTTCTGTGGCGCTCTCTACGGTCACGGTTGCTCCGATTGGCCTGTTGTCCTCGATGTAGGCCGCGACGGTTGAAACCATGCCGCTGCTAACGGCCCGTTTATTGGAGTCGATTACAACCACCTTCACCGTTCCGGCTCCGGCCCATAAGGGATAAACATGGGCGGCTCCTATTCCGTTAACTTCTGAGGCCCACTGTGCGTAGTGCGCTGCGTTTCCGCTGGTTGACGGGGTTTGTGCCCTGGCGAGAAACCTAACCAGCAAGTCACTGTCCGTTTCATCATTCGTTCCCCCAGTGATGGCACTTGAATTCGTGACACTTGTGATGCCACTGATCGCTGCGGGTATCTGGGTTATGGTGTTCGCTGGTACGTTGTAAGCCGAGCCGATGGCCAGGGCTTGAATTGAAACGGTCGCTACCCCGCCCACAATGACCGCCGGAGCGATGGTTGTGAATCGGGTAGCGCCCGGTGTTTGAATAATAGTTGAGGTTGGTATTGGTGTTGTTTCGGCTCCGACGAAGGTTGCTGATCCCGTTGCTATGGTCCCGCCTTTAGGGAACACCCCATACTCCGCACACCGCTGTCTGAATTGGGTTGAGTACCCGTTTTCCTCAGCCGATTGAGCAAAAACCATATTCAGCATTTCGTCGAGCTGTTCTTCGCTTTTGGCGATCTCCTGGCTTGCGGGTGAAAGTGCGTCATAAATAAAAGAACCCTCTGATTTATCAAGATCAGAAGGAACCGTTTCGAGCATCCTGTTTAGAATTGTGCTGCTGGGCTCGCTAAACACTTATAACCACCTCCCCATAAATGGTTTGCGCTGTGAAAGTAATCTGTGCCTGGCTGCCCTCGATGGTGCTACTTACATCGGCTATTCCTGTTATATATGGGCTGATTTGTAGCGACTCCTTGATATACCGCTCCAGTTCGGAGCCCAGAGCCGCTTTCGATAAGCCCTGGCTGATTAAGGTTTCCAGGTCGTTGCCGAAGCTGCTAGTATAGGCCCGGTATCGGTTCTTTGCGGTTTGCAGGGCTTTCCATATCCAGATTTTCACCGCGTCTTTTCCTGTTACCGTGATGTTCTTCCCATCGACAAAGATGAAATCATTGGCGACAAAATCCCAAGCAAATTCTTTTGCCGGGGCCGGCGCTGCGGAATCCACAACAGTCGTCTGGATCAAGTCACTTAGTACCTCTGTTGGAAATATACTCATACGCTCACAACCCTTGCTAAAATGATATAGGTCTGCTCATCCAAGGTCGGGATTAAGGCGACAATATCGTCCTTCGCGAGCCCGTCGGAGAATGTGAAATCCCCGCTCTGAGTGTTGTCTGCATCAACGCTGAGTGTCGCTATGTCATGGGTGTGCGATCCGTAGGAGCCCACCGTCGTCCCGGTCGTGGTTCCTAAGCTGCCGCTCTCATCAAACTTGATGTTCCCGCTCTCGGTGTATTTCCTAGAGTAGTCTGGGAGCAAATAATCTGCGACCAGGAGGTTGTCCTTCCCGATCTGCAAGTCGCCCAGCTTCACCGTTAAAGGGTCAGAAGCAATCACCACCCCCACTTGGACATAAGGCGTGTTATTCTTCCCGCCCTGAGTCCTCATGTGCCCGATCAACTCGCTGTATGGGTTCTTAATAAGATCACCCCTTGCTATCCATGAGGTTTTTGTAGCTTAAATTGAGGCTCATCGTGTACAGCCCGGTGCCTGGTTCCCAGGTGTGGGTATCTCCGTCGATGAACATCACCGATTTTTGAAGATTACTGACGTAGAAAATCTCGGTATTCACTGCGTAACCCGTCCGACAGGCCCAATTTCCAAGAGCCGGTATAGTTACATCCTGGGTTATCCCGGTAAGCATACCGTTTGCTACTGTTTGGCTGTCCTTGTCTTTTTCCTTGGTGTAGTTGTCCTGGATCAATCCGTAGTCGTTAACCTGGGAGCTATTGCTGACCTCACTCACATAGTTGTTTTTATCGTCATAAATTTTGACCTTATTGACCATGCTGTCCATCGTATCGCGGTAGCTGGTGCTTAGGACGTTGCTTGTCGTGTCGCCAGATTGGGATCTCAAGGTGTAGCCAGCGACCGTCGCTCCCTTTTCTATCACACTTAGCTTCGTCCCATCCATGATCGGGATGTACTGTTTCCCGTTTGTCTTGCTCGCTTGGGTGTACATCTCCATGATCGCTTCGTACCCGGTCTTTTGAGCAATGAGTCGGTTCACTTTGATTCCCGTACTCGCGATGGCCCCGGCTGTGATCCCGAGCTCCGCGCACACCTTCTGGGTTGCGTCCTCCGGGGTCACATTCACAAAGTTATAAGTGACCTTCGATTTTATAAGATAAATCAAATAATCGTAGGCCGTAAACGACAGGATCTGGTTCGCTGAATCGAGCACCCGGTCCCAGGCCACGCCCCTGAATATCTCTTTCCCATCGAGTACCATCCACACCCTGGTCCCTGGCGATACCTGGGCCCTTGGTTGGTTCCTGTCCCAGATCGGGTATGCTAGTTTGATGTCTATTTTCCGGGCAGCCTGTGCCTTATCTCCAATATTGTTAATGCTCTCGATCACGTTGGTTAGGTCCATTGTCACCCCATTGTAGAAAGCGTATAGCTTAATCATGGTTAGCCCCCTAGGGTGATGGTTTTGTATTCTTTTAGGGTGAGGGTGAAGTAAACATCCCCGGTCCCGTCTTGCTCCCCATGCTCGAAGTCCTCGATGGTACACGTCAGGTTTATGCTCGTTCCGGTTATGAAGAACCGGATTGGCTTTCCTGTAGCCATCCATTTCTCGATGAGGTCTGTGCAGCTCTTGGGTGTTGGGAATGATCTGTATTGACAAAAGTTGTAATACCTGACCGGAAAGAAGGAAGTTATCGGTGGGATCTCCGCGAGCTTTGGTTTGCCTATAAAAGACACCTCTCCGATACTCTCCACGACCACCGAGCTATTGTTTAAAGCTCTTTTAATGGCATAGCTGTCGGGCGGGACGGGGAGGTGTAGACTATCTGTGCCTTGCGTTAGCCAAAATTCCATCAGTGTACCCTCCCCTATGCCATGTTTGTAGCTGTTGCGTTGATTTTCAGGACTAATGCGTTTGCGATCTTGTCGATGTCGGCTTCTTCACGGACGATGATGGTGTCAGCTAACTTCGGGATTGATATGCTGTTGCCGCTGGAGTTGAGTGTTGATCGAGCGTCTTTGATCCGGGTCCCTTTGGGCAGATCAACCTCCTCGGCCCCATGCTCCCCAACCAGGGTTCTTCCCCCGCCCCAGTAGCTTGTACCGAGCGCGTTTCGCCCGGCTTTCATGCCATCAGATGTGGTGTTGGTTGTTACGTTTACGGTCTTGTCCTCGGCCTTGGTGCCATTCCATTTGGTGAGCCAATCCCAAGCCTTTGATACCCACTCACAGATGTCTTGCCAATGCTTTACGACCTCATAAATAGCCAACCCCAAAGCTGCCAGCGCAAGAATAACCACTCCGATTGGGTTGGCGTCCATCGCTGCGTTGAATAACCATTGAGCTGCTGTGATAATGCCCGTCGCTTCGGCTGCACTAATCATCCCGAGCCTCTGTGCGATGAACAGACCTATTTGGATTGTGAGTACCGCGACCGTTTTCCAAGCCTGGAGTGCAAATGATATTAATGAAACAATCATTTGTCCGGTGAAAACTGCCGCGCTTATTCCAGCCTCGACTCCTGCGGATATGACGGAAGCAATTAATCCACCGACTATTTGGGCTCCGGTGATTACGGCCTGTGCTCCTATGGCGATTAAAGCTGGCCCGAAAACAACACCAATCGCGATGGCCACATTTCGTATGGCTGTCTCGTTGTCTTTCAGGGCTTGCCTGAAGTCGTTAAATTTCTTTTTGATAAGATCCCAGTGAGTTGTCACCAGGATCGCGGCTGCTGCCAAAGCCAAAAGAACCACAATAGCAATCCCGCCTGGAGTCGCGAGGTACTTCATAAGGCCACCCGCGTCTGCTATAGTTCTGGACATTTTCGTGAACGTGCCAATGGTGTCGCCGATGCTGTGGACCACTTTACCAAGCGTTAAAATAACAGGACCCGCTGCTGCCGCCATCAGCGCGTATTTCAGTATCGCTGCTTGCGTGGCTGGCGGCATCTCAGCAATCTTTTTAGCAAATCCCGCGACCGCATCGGACGCCGTTTTGAGGTATGGCGTTAGGTTTTCGAGGGAATTTAGAAGTTTCTCGGACACTGGGGCAAAGGCTACCTCCATAACGTGCCGCATCTTAGCCAATTTTCCGGAGAATGTTGCTGTATCGGCTGCCGCTTTATTGATCGTTTCTGGGCTGTCCTTGAGGGTTTGCATTAATTCGGATAAATCCATCCGTCCTTCCCGGATCGCCGCTGCCATGTCTGGTCCGGCTTTAGCACCGAACATACTGAGCGCCAGGGCATTGGCTTGGCCCGCCGTTCCTGCGGACTTGATTTTATCAATCATCCCTTGCAGCTCTTTTGCTGGTTCCTTGATGCCTTCTTTGGCCATCTTACCGAGCGCAATCCGCAGCGATCCTACGACCAGCTCGGTGTTGACGCCTTCCTTCTCAAACTTACCCAGCATTGCTCCACTTGTTTGCCAATCGAAGCCCATTTGTCTTAGTGGACCGCCGAATTGGGTCATAAGCTCTTGCAAACGCCCCACTCCGATCCCTGTGGTCTGACTAACCTTAAATGTGTAATCCAGGGCTTTGCTATAGTCGGCTTGCTTGATCCCCGCGTCCTGGAACATTCGCGTTGTTGCTGGTATTAAGGTGTTTAAATCTTCCCCGCTGATCTTGGCTAGTTTCAACATCTGAACAGATAAGTCTTGCAGGGGCTTCCCTGCCAGCCCGGTCCTAGTGTTCAGATCGGCGATGACCTTACTTGTGTCGTCCATGCTCGACGATACCTGGGTGTAGGTCGCCTTGAAATCATCGCTAAGATTCTGGAGATCCTTTCCGGTGGCCCCGGTTCCGACTCTTATGGTGTTCTGGGCTTTTTGAAAGTTCTCACCAAGCTTTAGTAGCCCGGCTCCGACCGCCAGAATAGGAACAGTAATTGTCTTGCTCAAGGTTTTGCCGACCTTCTCCATGTCCTTTCCGACCGCCACCATGTTGCGGCCCGCGTACGTCGCCTGGCGTTGGAATTGGGAAAGGTTCCCGTTGACATTCTTGAGCGTTCCGCTGAGTTGGTCCCTTAGTGTGATTACCGCGTCGATAACGTGTGCTATATTGTTCACCCCCCATCCTGAGAGTTTGCACGACGCCTTTCATCGATTTCAAAGGCTATAAAAGCCCGAAGTATCTTCTTTTCTCCGGACTTTTTGCTGTAATATTCTTGGGGAGTCATGTTCTTAAAACGAAAAAGAAGATAGGCTGTCTGAACATCCCTATCTTCCATGATTAGTTTTTTATGGTTTCTTCGTCCTCTTCATCTTTTTCATAACCCGACAGCTCGTTGATCGCGTTATAAAGATCATCAATTTCGCCGCTCAGGAGTAATTTCTTAATCAGTTCCTTCGGTGATGGCACTCCGAAGTGCTCCATGACCTCCTTGCTCTTGAACACTTCCGGGCAGCCTTCGATGATGATGAGGGTTTTCATGCTATACATATTGATCTTCTTAACATCGCCTTTGCGGATCTCCAGAGCACCCTCTTGGATCTCTGCGTACTTCTCCGCATCGACCGCCTTACAGGGGAATTCGATGGATTGCTTCAGTTTTTTGGACTGTATTGTGATAACCTTTGCCGGGACTTCAATTTTGCCCGCATCAAGTTTTAATAATTTCTCCACTAAGTTCATCAATGTTTTCCCCCTAAATTAAGTTGAAAAAGAGGCCGGGACCCACTAGATTAAATCCAGTAAATCCCAATCCATGAAGGTGAAAGGAATACTTTCTTCGCCGTTCTTCTTGGCTTCCCAATCGACCAGCGTCAGTTCGTCAAACATAACGTTTTTCAGAACGATTCGTTCTGCTCCAGCACTTTGTGGGTCGTCTAGGTTGGAGATGATGGTGAACTCTGGTGTTCTACCTAATTTGATGTTTGCACTGTTGGCCTTAATCATGGCAGAGCTCACTTTGTTCATCTTCAAGGTTCCTTTGAGCTCCATGCCTGTGACCTTCTGTCCAGCCACAAGGGTTCCGCACACATTTACTGCGGTCTTGGTCAGTGTTACTTTAGCCTGGAGTGCGGTTGTCTCTGCCATAAGATCCCCATTCAACCACATCTCGCCCCAGGTTCCATTGAGAACTTGATTTGCTGTATAGTTATCCATGGTTTACCTCCTTAGTTCAAATACAGATTGAGGTTCAAATCCTCCATTGCGTCGAGAGGGCGATTTGTTCCATTCAAGAAAACAGAGGACCCGGTGTTGGCCTTTTTAATGTCCAGTTCGCTCATTCCTGTGGTGTCGATGCCTTTACCTTGGAGGTATAACGTCTGGGCCTCTACGTCTAATCCGACGCTGTTCTTCCCCTTGTCGAGAAGAAGTTGGACCTCTAAACCTTCCAGGTACGCGTTGATTGCGGTAATGAGTAGGCACTTGTGATTGTAGTCGTTGGGCACTTTTCCGACGTAGTTATCGTTGTAGGTCTTTTTGATGTCGTTGTGCTCAAGGTCCATGATGTCTACGATCTTGCACTTCTGGAAGTCTGCGGTCTTATTTGTGGTTAAGGTGACGAGGCTGTTTACCGCTCTTGCGATCTTGACCTTCTCACCGTCGTTCATTAGCACAAATTGGCCAGCATCTACGGCTGTGTCGAATTGAGCCTTAGATAAATGCGGAACGTCTTTGACCTCTGGCAGCACTTGAAAGGTTGCGCTCATCGTCAAGGGGTTCCCTGCTAAGATCCCAGCAATCCGGCTACAGTAATCTTTTGCTGTGACCGTTCCTGACGCTACAACAATCCCGTCTGTAGCAAAGTTGATAATCCCTTCGTGGTCACTTGAAATGTTAGGGAGAACCATCTTTGATTTGATGTCCTTATTGTCTCTTAAAGCCTTTAGCCAGGTAGCGACAAGAGCTGCATCCGTAGGTCCAATGCCGGGAATAGCGCCGTAGTCAAACTTGACAGTTTCTAAATAGGCCATGGCTGCGGTATAATCTGACGCATCGGTCGGCTCGACGTACACGATTACACTGGTTGGTGCTTGCACTCCGCCCGTGTAGGCTAGGTTAATCTGATTTTGGTTGTAGGCTGTGAAATCGTCAGGGATTAGGGCTGGGTCTGTATATATATTGGCCCCGGCGTGAACATCGTCTTTAAGGACGAGGGCCACTACACCGCTTGAACCCCTTGTGATTGCGCTGACCGCTAAGGATTTAAAAATAACCTCTATATCCGGTAAACCCATGTTATTGACCTCCTAATTTTAAGATTAAGGTTTGCATTTCATCGGGTGCCGGGGTTGTATCTATGATCTCGTCATAGAAATTCAGGTCGATCTTCACCGAGTAGATCAGGTCGGTATCGTCCACCGCTTCTGCTCTTAAATTGCTGACCATCTTCTTCTGGTTTCCGATGGTTAGCGTCGGAGTTAGAAGCCCTTTCAAGGTGTCGTACATCTTGAGATTTTCTAAGTCCGTTTTGTTCTCCGAGAAGTACACGATCTCAACCATTACCGTATTTTCGCTGGTATCTCTTTTGAAGGTTTCGCTCGCTACCGGAGTAACCTCAACAAAAAAACAAGGCCGGGAGAATCCCTCCTTGACCTCGTTTCCATAAGTCTTTAACCCCACTGGGGCCAGCACATTGTTGATCGCCGTTTTGATGTCTACAAGTGTAATCATGATGCACCACCCAGAACACCATCAAGCCAATCCTCCACCGTCGCTGGTAAGGTTTGCTCAAGCTCCAGCATGGCTATCTCGACCATGTGTTTGCCCGGTACGAATCCGAGTGCTTGACCGTTTTTCTCGTTTCTAATAACGTGCCCTTTTTCAAGTAGATGGAAGAGTGGGCTTGTGTTAGTCATCGTGATATTCGTTCCATCTTTTAAATAATTTACCTTGGATAGTTTGTACTGGTTTTTAACGTGCTTTTTACTGACTCCGGTTGGGGTTTTGCTCTTGGCGCTGGCCTTCAGGGTCTTACCCAATTTGAGAAGGATTTCCTCCTCCTTGTATGGGTATTGGGCTCTGACCGCCTCCAGCTTTGCTTGGAATTCGCTGATCCCATCAAATGCTATTGTGAAATCATCAGCCATTTTTAACCACCCTCTCGATTGACATAATCTCCAGCGATTCGTTATGCTCGAAAGGATTGATGATGTCCTGAATGAGAAATATCCGGGTTTTAAACTGGATAGTCATATCAGGGGTGACACCCGCTAGGTATCGGATCGTTATTTTGTATGTCAGTTCGGCCTGGTACTTCTTAGCCTCGACATAATCTCTTCCGCTTACGGGTTCTATGCTTGCCCAGACCGTTTTGAAAACTGTTGGCGTGAGAATGGTATCCCCGACCGTGTTCTTGCTCTCCGTCGTGGTTAATATATTGATCCGCTTATTCAGGCACCCGATGTTCATCTCTCATCACCTCGCCTAAACCAAGGCTATCCGGTTCTGGGATAGCAACGATGAAACCGTGAAGGTCAACTCGACCGGGTTCACACCTCTGAGGTCGTTAACAACTACCCGGTTTTCGTACCAATGTGCAATAAGCAGCATCATGGCCTGTTTCACGCGGGCTGGTACATCCTCTGGGCCGTCACCGTACCCGCAAGTAAAACGAATCACCACAGGGTCAAGTGGATAGAGGATGTCAAGAGGGAAAACCTTGCCGAATGGTGGACTGATCCTGCCCAGAATTCCTCTGTTACTTACTGCGTACTCCAGCTCGGGTACCAGCGTATTTTCAACTCCTGCGGTGTCTTTGTAGGTGATGCTTTCGATGGTCTGGAGTTTGCCTTTGGGGATCTCTATAGCCATCGCTTCTGCTGAGAAGGGAAACCTTGGCAGCGCCATCTCCCAGGTTTGGGTGATATACGCTCGGTTCTGGAAGTTCTCGCAGTATTCCCGCGCCGAGACAATCAGTGAAGTTACATAGGCATCCTCCAGGGTGTCGTTTGTGGTATCAATCCTCAGATAGTTCTGTACGTCCGCTAGGCTCAAGGGCTCTACTGCGGGAGGTGTAATTAAAGTTAAGTTGTAATGCAAACCATCACCACCCTAAAAACAAGGGACAGGGTTTAAGCCCTGCCCCTTGCGTGATATTAAACTAAGACTGTGTCGGGAATCTCGCTCTCGAATCGTCCGTCAGTCAACACAGCAACAACCCCGCCCGCGATTGGGTCGTTTACGACCTCCACAGATGTCAGTCGAACGTAGTTATAGCCGGATAGTGCGAGTGATTCGTCGGTTACGAAAATCTTATAAACTTTATTGGCGGCGGCAGCCGTTGTGAATCCAGCAGCAGTTGCCTGGGTGATTGCTCCGTAGGTGTCACCGCTTACGCACGCCTGGTAGAAGAAAGGAATTGCCGTAGTAAGGGTTGGGGTTACGTCGCTGCAAGCCTCGATTGAGATTGTCGCCGTGCCAACCGCACCAGCACCGAATTGGACTACGAAGCAAGCGCTTCCGTAGTTTTTCATGTTAATGACATCCGTGGATACTGTCCCGGAGAACGCATCAGCAGCCGGGGGCAGGGCATTTACTACATGGTTAAGGTTATCTAACATTGTATTTCCTCCTCGTATTTTAATTATTAGCGTGCTGCAAGAGTAACGAATGGGCTGAGGGTGTTCGATCCTTTGAATGGTGTGAGTGCGCTTTTCCAGATCGGTTGTCCATCTACACGATAGATGAATCTGAAAACACTCTCGTCATAAAGGAAGCGAACGTGAATAGAAGATGCAGCGTTCACGCCGCCTTTGTCGATGAGAAGGTACTGGCTCAAGTCAACGAGGGAAATATCACCGAGCGATCCGATGGTGTTGGCCTGCTCCACTGGAATTACTGGTCTGCCGAACAGTGTACCGTAAGGTTGGTCAGAAACTCCGTTCGCTGGCATATACACAGGAACGCCGCCCGTGCCTACTGCGATGGTCATTTGTGCGAGCTGTGGCTCGATGTCTTGGTTAACCAACCATACAGCGTCTTGACGGGAACGGCCCCAACAACGCGAGTACATTTTTAAGACGTTCTGGGTTACGATGGTCCCTGCTGATTGGCTACCTTCTTTGTCCACTGTGACAAGCGCACCAGATTTCATAAAGCCGAGAGGTTGTCCGGCTCCAAGTCCGTTCATAATCGCGTCATCCATCTTGAAGCCGAATTCTTCCGCGAAGGCTTGACCGATGATAGCTTCTAGGGCCGTTGCATCCTGGAGAAGCTCGTCGGTAGCATAGCAGAGGCCCGTCAACTTTTTGAGTTTCAGCTCGACTTTGTTAAACTTAGGCTTTTTGCCTGTTAAAACATCAGCTTCGTTCTCCCAGAAAGACTGAATTCCACCCCAGCGACTACCGTTTGCACGGCTTGTCTCGTCGATCCCGTTAGCTTCGAGTGCGTTGCTGGTTGGGCTGATGGGGATCTTGCGGCATTTGGAAGCTAGGATTCCAGTTTCATAGGTCTTTTGGAGTAATTCTTTGGCGAAATCCTCACCTACGAGGAAACCACCGTCAGAAGGTACGGACTCGCCCATGCCGCTGGCTGCGTTTTGCATTAACAGTCTTTGGTCCGGGGTTGCACCTTGCTTGGAAGCTGCATAAACAGCCGTGAGGAATTCAGCGTTGTTTTTCCACAATACTTTTTTATTGTCTTTCGGCTGTGCCCAGAGTGGCTCGTTTACAGGCTTTTGAGCCTCAGCTTTAGCCTTTAACTCTTCGGCTTCCATAGCGTCTACTTGCTTTTGGACCTCAATCTTGGCGTTGATGGTTTGTATCTCAGTAAGCACTGCCTCGATTTCTTCTTTTGTAGCGCCTTCCTTTGCGGTAATTCCTTGAGCTTTTGCCTTCAGGCTTGCTTTTGCAGCTAACAATTTTTCCATTTCAGTCATTATTTCGTGCCTCGCTTTCTTTTCATGGGAATAAAAATAGCCTTTAGAGCTCACACTCCAAGGCTAAAATTGCTTTTGCTTTTGCTATTTCGTCGTCTGTGGGTCCTTCTGGGGCCGGGTTTTCGGTCGGTTCTTCCGGAATAACGGGGTCCGTTGGGGCCTCAGTGGGCTCTGCTTCTGCTGTAATCTTGATAAATCCAGGTGTGTTTCGGTACTTAGCGAGGATTTCAAAGTCCCTAACACTTGCCGCCAGCGACATTTCCTCTTCCATAACGTCACACAGCCCGAGATCCATACATTCCTGGGCGGTCAGCCAGGTTTCGGCATCAAGCAAGGCCACCAGGTCCTCCTGGCTCATGTCGGTCGCTTTTGCCAAGTAGGTTTCTTGGATGCTCTCGCTGACTTTGTCTAAGGTGTCAGCCATAGTCCGCATTTCGTTGGCGTTGCCGTAGACCCCGCTCATCGGATGGTGGATCATCATCATTGCGTTGGCTGGCATATGGATCGTGTCACCCGCCATGGCGATCACCGAGGCGATACTGGCTGCCAGACCATCAACGTGCATATTCACGGTTGCCGGGTGTCGTTTTAATTGCGAGTAGATAGTCTGACCCGCGAAAACATCACCGCCCGGTGAGTTGACATACACATTCAGGGCCGATATATCGCCAAGGGCATCAAGTTCAGCCTTGAACGACGTTGGTGTTACCTCGTTACCATCACTAAACCAGCCGCCTTGTGAATCCGCGATCTCACCATAGATCGTCAGCTCGCCTTCGTTATTGGCCAGCGCCTTGAAAGCCCAGAATTTCTTTTTTGCTGCCGTTTTCTTTGCCACTTTTTTATCTCACCTCCTTCGTCGGGGCATAATAAAATAGCATTGATTAAATGCTTTAAGGCTTACTTGTCTGTGATTATTTTGTGGATCGCATCCACCATGGCCTTCGCTTGGTCGGCCTGTTGGATCTTGCCCGCTTCGCCCATATTCAAAGGCTGCATATAAATGTCGCCGTTCGGTATGGGTGGCATATTTTCGAGCTTGTGGATGTCGTTGACACTGAGCCAGCCCCACTGTCGCCCTTGGGCATAGGCCGTGGCCCGGCTTACTGCGTCACCCCGGAGAAGCGAGTCCATCTTAAACTCAATATAGTAACCAGCCATTCTCTCCTTGTCGGTGAGGAGCTGCATATTGATGTTTTCTTCCCACCGTTTGAAGATCGGGAGCATGGTGTACATCACAAATTCGAGGCTTTGTTGCTCGATATTGTTGTTGGTACTGTGTCCTAAGAGCTGGATCAAGTGCTGCGGCACTCGGTAAATGCGGCAGATGTCCTCTGCCTGGAAGCTCTTGCTCTCCAGGAGTTGTGCGTCCACCGGGTTGACCGTATGTGGAGTGAACTTCATCCCGCCTTCTAGCAGCATCGGTGTACCCGACCGTTTAAGCCCTGCGTAGTTATGCTTCAGCTCTTTCTTTAATCGGTTAAATGATTCTTCTCCGAGCTCGCCCGGTACGTCGAAGGTCCCGGATGGATTGGCCCCGTTCTTGTAGAAGTTGACTCCAAACTGTTCATACGACATTCCCAGCTTAATGGCTGAGGCCGCGTAGCTGATCGGCGAAAGGCCGACGATTCCGTCGAGGCTTAGGTTTGGAACGTGAAACACCTGGTCTCTGGTCAGGGTCTTGGTTGAGAGCCCATCCCGTATGGTGTAGACGAGTTTCTTAGTGTCCCGGTCCCTGGCGATCTCCACTTTGGTATGCTCGTATGGGTACAGTCCGACTAATTTACCCCGCCCATTGACCAGTCGCTCGCAGACCGTGTTGCCTCCCAGGTTCAGGCTGCTCATGCACGCTTCTTTGAAGTTGAAAGGAGACATCTCCTCGTTTGGCTTATTGTGGAGAATGTCATAAATGGCAAGATCTTTGACCGCTTCCCGTTCACCGTCTTTGTCCTTCCGGTATAGTACAGCAGGCATACAAGCGAAGGTTTCAGCCAGCACTTTGTTACAAGCAAACACAGCCGTATATTTCATAGCAGTTGCTGCATCTACCTCTGTGTTGAGTGAACCTTCATCCAAATCAGCCCCGTTCATAAAATCTCTTATATACTCGTTCATGCTTTGGTCGCTGAACGCCAGCCTCACTCTATCTGTAAATTTCAAATCTTTACCACCTCCTTCTATAACAAACTCCTCATGCCGCGCTTTTCGTAAACGAATTTAATGTCTGTTACCAGTGCTCGGACAAAGGCGTTTAGCAAGGCTGCTATAGGGTCGATTCGTTCTTTACTCTTGGACTTGTCCAATTGTATATTGCCATTATGATCTTCCCGTATGATCGCGTTGCTAACGGCCCAGGTCAGGACCGGGTTGTTATTGTGAATTATTTTTCCGTCATAAACTCTGGCCCTAAAGTCTTTGGTCGGTTCACTAAGAGTTAGTTTTCCTTGAGGAATGTCCACCGGGCAATAGCCCTTTGTCTCCAGTTGGTATCGCAGCCAGGTAGCAAGTGCCCTATCGAAGCAGACCTCACTCTTGAACCATTTGTTCTCCATGTAGATGTCGTCCATATACTTTAGGACGTAGTTGTAATCCACGGAGGCCCCTGGGGTAGCTGTGATCCACTTCTGCTCCACCCATAAAGCGTAAGGAACATTATCCGAGGAGGTCTTGGCAGCTAGGGTGTCCTCTGGAATAAATGAGTGAGATAGAACTGCTGTCCTCCCATCCGGTAGAGGTACCTCGAAGCTGACGCTCGTCAAGTCAAGCGTTGAGGATAAGTCAACCCCCGCTATGACGGGGAGCCCTGCCACATCGGGCCACGGGTTTGATTCGCTCACGCCACACTTTCCCCACTTGGTCATCGCCATATAGCCGTTCTCCTTCTGGTCTACCCAGACGTTCATGTTTTTTGTGAGGAAGTTTCGCATCTTTTCGGGCGCGTCCAGCGCCTCCCGCATATCCTCTCGAACACCTTCGATTCCCTCTGGGTATGAACACAGAATCGGGTTGGCCTTTGGCCAGTTCGACTCGTCCTTGATGTCGTCGCCTTCGTCCAGCTCGCAGATCATAATGTAATACTGGTCGTTCTCGACCGGGGAGTTCGGGTCAAGGATCTTAGAAACGTAGTCGTATTCGACTCGGTAGCATGGGTTGTTCAGGTCGAACCCTGCCGTGGTAATAATCATAACCAACGGTTGCCGCCTGGCGTTCTTACCAGAGGTCAACATGTCGAGCATCTCTGAGGTCGCGTGGAGGTGATACTCGTCTACGATCCCACACTGGACATGCGTTCCATCGCCAGTCTTACCATCCTCTTTGCTCAAGGCTTCCATGAAGGAGCCGGACTTCTTGTGGTTTATTCGTCCGTAGGCGATGGTGTATTTGCCCTTTAGCTCGGCGCAGCGAAGCAACATCATTTTTGCTTCGTTCCAGACGATCTTCGCCTGTTTGGTTTTGGTGGCTGCACAGTATACCTCCGACGCAGATTCTCCGTCAGCGAAAACTTCAAACAGCCCGACAAGTGCTTCTTCCTGGCTCTTGGCGTTTTTCCGACCTACTTGTTTGTAAGTCTTTCTGAATCTCCGCAGCCGGGTGTCCTTGTGGACCCACCCAAAAATGTTACCGTAGTCGAACCGCTGGTTCGGCTGGAGGACTATGGGTTGTCCTTCAAGCACGCCCTTGGTGTGTTTGAACAGGCTGCACCAATCATAGAACCGTTCCGCTTTCTCTCTATCAAAAACAAAAGGGAACCCTTCGGTTCCTTGCCTGTCTACATCTCTGAGAAATCTTTGGCACGCCCATTGGTGTTTCTGGCCAGCTATGATCGTACCCGCTATGATGTCCTGCGAATACTGCACAAGCTCGTCGAGAAGATCCATCACACATCACCAAATTTCCTCTCGAAGTCCGTCTGAGGCTTTGGCGCTTCTTTCGGGGTTGCGAGTCTAAGTCTTGCCGTTGGAGTAAGACCAAACTCGGAACAGTATCTCTTGTAGATGTCGCTATACTTATTCGCAATGGCGACATAAGGATTCGGGACGACGTTCTTGTTGCCGCCCTTGTTCGTGTACGTCACCAGCATCCCGTGTTTCTCGATTTCCTGGTTTGATTTAATAACTTTTGAGTAAGCATCGCAGCAAATCGCCAGGGCCCCGATGTCTATATTCGTTAAAAGCTCAAGATCGAGCAAGTCTTTACTCAACACAGCCCAATGCTCTTTTGCGGCTTCGTCGAGCCAATCCGGGCATTGGATGTTATCTGCGTTCGGGCTGTACTTCGCTTCGAGGGCCCGTCTTTCTTCAATTTCTGCTTTGGATAAATGCTTTTTACCGTCGAGAACGACGATGTCAATTGGCTTTATTGGCCTTCCTGCCATGTTTTCCACTCCTTTCCACCCCCTCGGGCTTTTATAAAGGGCAGTTTTTACGAGCTTGCCGGGGCATCGGTCCGGCTGTAAAATTTTCAGAGTAAATGACCCCCATATACCCCCTCGGCGTTCACTCTCCCCGACCTGTCCTGACGCTGTGACACGCCTTGCACAAACACATCAAATTACTCTTGACCAAACGCAGTGCTGGGTACTCTCTAACTTTCTTGATGTGGTGGACCTCCTTTGCTGAGGTCAACCTTCCAACAAGCAAACAGTCATGGCACAAAGGATTCTCCCTGAGAACTATTTTCCGTAGCCTCTCCCAGTTGCGATCATACCCACGCTGCCTCGCCGAGCCTCGATACCTTTCGTACTCATTGACAACCTGCTGATGCTTGACGCAGTACCCACCCGCTTCCCTAGTTAGTTGTTTGCATCCTATCTGCTTGCAAGGCCTTAATGCTCTCGCTGGCATACCTACTTAGTCACATCTTGGTGGGCTACTGTTTCGCCTCCGCGCAATAAAAAAGACACCCGCTCAGGTGTTTTTTCACCAAGGCTATTCAAACGAGCAAACTCTCCAAAATATCGCAAAGCCGCTTGGTCATATGCTTGGCTGGCTTTGATAACTGTGGGATGGTATCCGAGATGAATTTTTCTCCCATCAACACCTATATAAGCTTCATATTTATTGTGTTTGGAGGAATACCAGACACCTTTGGCTCCGCTTCTATTGTTTTTCTGAAGTCCTTTATTTCTTTTATTTTCGGTATCTGTAGCAAATCGCAAATTTAATTTCCTATTATCGGATCTAACCATATTCTTGTGATCAATTTGAACATCCTTTGGTGCAGTCATAATGAGCCGATGCTGTAAAATATATATGCCATCTACATAAGCTGACGCACTGCCTGTTCCAGTTTGATACCAAGTGTATGCTTTAACCTTCTCATAATCATCAATGTCAAATAGAAACTCTGCCCCGTTTGGGAATGTCCCTATCATATAACTCCCATCGTCTGATAGACTATAACTGTTAAAATTGCAATGCTGACACTTTTTAGTACGGCCAGATATTAGTGCATATCCCGTTGTAATTCGTTCCCCACCACAGTCGCATTTACAATACCAAAGCACATGCTTGTTTTTATCACGTCCAGTTTCCTCTATTACAGTGAGACTTCCGAACTTCTTTCCTGTTAAATCCCTTTTGTGGGACATAGGCATCCAGCCTTTCTTTTTTGGCATCAAAAAAAGAGCTTAAAACCAGCTCTTGTTCAAAATTCTGACTTAATCTTGTTTAATATTTTCCCACGCTATTTTTTCTCCCCTGCACAATAAAAAGACACCGGCGCTATTGCCAGTGCTTTCGATATATCGTTTCACAATTACGTCTGCATACTTAGGATCGAGTTCCATCATGTGACATATTCTTTCCGTCTGATCCGATGCTAGGAGTGTTGTACCTGAGCCACCAAACAAATCGAGAACCAAATCACCTTTATGACTTGAGTTCTGTATGGCCTTTGCTACAAGAGCTATTGGTTTCATCGTTGGATGCTCTTCCGACCGTTTCGGTCTTGGTATATCCCAGACATCGCTTTGCTTTCTATCTTCTAGAGGAACAAGCCTCGGACTACCTTCCAGCCATCCGTACCAAATCGGCTCGTACTGAGTGTGGTAGTCTTTTCGGGATAGGACCAATGAGTCCTTTCTCCAAATGACTGTGCTCGACCAGTGATAACCCGCCTCAGTTAAAACCTTCATAAGATTTCCCCACTCCTGAGCACTCATCACGATGTAGGTCATACAGCCGGGCTCGCAAACGGCTTTCATAGCGCTGAAGGTCTTTTCCATAAACTCCTTAAATTGATCGGTTGGCATACTGTCGTTCATAATGGAGCGCGACTTCCAGCTTGGGTGGTTGGTACTCGAACCATAGTCTACATTCCATGGGGGGTCTGTGAATACGTGCCGCGCCTTTTTGCCGTTCATAAGAACTCCGACATCGTCAGGAGAAGTGCTGTCCCCGCACATCAATCGATGCTTACCCAAAAGCCAAACGTCGCCGCGCTTACTCATTGGGGTTTTAATTTCTTCAAGTGCCTTGGTCGCGTCGAAATCGTCCTCTTTTACATCCTCGTCAGTGGCAACTAAGTCACGAAGATCGGCGGCCTCAAAACCTGTAAGAGAAACGTCAAATCCACTTTCGCTTAGGTCTTTCAGTAAGTCCTCTAATAGTGGGGCATCCCACTCGCCGGATATCTTGTTAAGAGCGATATTCAGTGCCTTTTCCTTTTGCTCATCCATATCAACCACAACACAGTCTATTTCCTTAGCGCCTTGTTCAGCCAATATCTTGAATCGCTGGTGGCCGCCCACAATGTTTCCGGTTTTCTTGTTCCAGATAACTGGCTCGACATACCCAAACTCTTCAAGGCTCCTTCGGAGCTTCTCATATTCTTCATCACCAGGCTTTAGGTCTTTGCGAGGATTATATTTTGCTGCCTTTAATTGTTCTGCTGGAACTTTTCGTATATCCATATTTCCTCCTTCTGTAAATAAAAAAGGAGCCTCTTTCGAAGCACCTAGTTTTTGTGTGTAAAGTTACTGGAAAGAAAGGCAAGACTAATTTCGTTTCTTGGATCTTTATCGAAGTCAATTAGTTATATTCTCATCTTTAAAACTTTATCGCTGAAGGAATCCTCATTTATGGATTGAGTCTTCTTGGGCTGAAAAAGAAACCTACAAAACAGTCTTGAAGAATACAATTTGTTAACTAAATGATTTAAGTTTTTATCCATATTACCGTGGGTAAATATTTTCGAAGAGAATAAGGAAATCGTTTTTGACGTGCTGAATATAGGAATTCAACTAAGTTATGTCTTTCCCAAAGTTCAACACCATGTTCGGCAGCTAATCGTTTAGCAGATGGCCCAAAGTGTTGGTTGGTTATTGCAGCAGCAGCGTTTGCTTTGTAATGTATCTTCGCATTTAAGACTTCCTTGATAGCCTTCTTGTCAACCACTCCACTAGCCTTTTTCTTAGCCTGGATAACGGTCTTCCCCTTTTGTGTTTCTAGTATCAAATCCGCACCCTTATCTCCAGTTAATGGCGTTCGAGTGGTTTTATGACCAAGGTCTTTAAACAAAATCTCTAACCAGATTTCAAATGAGCCACCATCCATGCTATCAGTATGCTGTATCCCCTGCCTGCGGATTCTGTGCAGTCTGTATGCTTTCCTTGCGTAAATTCCACCTGGAATGAATGCCTCAGTTAATACACCCCATAAGGTATGGGTTTTAGTACCATAAATGAAAAAGGGAAGTCCGAGCCCCAAAAGCCATATTTCACTAGAAGTAAGTTTAATAGAGTAGGGCTTTAATTTGATCGTCTTATCTGACACGCTAATACCTCACAAAATTTTGATTATCTTTTATTTATTATTAAGCAAGTTAGACAGACATGTCTGGAAGGTAGTACCAGAAGTAATTTGATTTTTATGCAGCTATACGGTTGTTACTCCTTTTATAAAGGTCCTCGAACCCCTTTATTCTTCCGCATCATTCGTTCGTATTCCTTAAACTCATCACTGTCGTCAATATCAGTGGTCATACTGATTTCGTCTTTGCACCGAGTTCCGTTCCACAGCTTGCAGTTGACGCAGTTGACTATCAAACCCGGTTCATTTGCTTCAAACCGTCTGCATTTACTCATTGTTGTCACTCCTAATATGAAAGGTCCAAAAAGATAACGCGGCCCGAAGGCCGCGCTTTATAGTAAAAATTGAGAGGAGAATGGAAGAATTAGAAAAGGCCCTCGGACAAGTTGTCCAAGAGCCTTTATTAATCTTTTCCACATCATAATTATAGCACGTATTTTGTCTCACGTGTGTTCCGACTTTGTGTCATACATGTTCCAACTTTGTGTCATCCTACCATAAGAATCTCCTGGTACATTTTAGTGATTTCTGCAATAGCTTTTAACCGATACCTGTTTATTGATGATCGTGAAAGATTATATTTAGCGCCAATTTGCGCAGAATCCATCCCGTTGATGAACAGGTCGGTGGCGACATCGGATAGTTCCTTTTCCAATAAACTGATACAAAGCTCTAAAAAATCAATATCACTCTTCAGTGCGTTGTGTCTCCCAATCAATTCTTGTAATATTTCCTTCCCTTGATTATATGAAACGTTTTGGTACTCAAGTGCGATCCTCAATGTTTTATCCGATACCCCGCTTGTCGTAACCCTCTCACCTTGAGGACTTGTAAAGGTCAGCTCTTCGATAATATGATCCCCGCTTAGGCCGGAAAAATATTTAATTCTAAATGCTAGAAGATCAAGTGTGCGTTTCAGTTCTTTATAATTCGTGAGCAGCGCCTCTACATTCGTCATCATATTACTCCTTGCTTTGCAACAATTAATTCGCTGTAAGGGAGTGATTCGAGAATCTTACAAAATTCTCTAAACTCTCTTTGTTTATGATGCTCTCTGGCATGGTATACATTTCTTAGATTTTCAAAGCTACCTGTCCACGTCGAGAGAAAATTATAATTTTGAGGTAAATCTAAGATAATGTCTCTCCATAGCTTTCTAGCATCTTTAACATCCGTTTTCTTTAGTTGCTGATACTCTTTGATCCGTCTATTTATATCTTCAAGAACGTACTTCCTTAATGGAGTAATATTGATCTCTCCATCTTCGTCATCGACACTAAAATCTCTGAAATCTAATGTTCTAGTTCCTAGTTTGTGCATCCTGCTTGTGCTGTTTTTGGTTGTGGCAACTTTATAGGTATCAAAATCCCACCACCAGGACATAGGTGCTGTTATATCCATAGAGACAAATATCTGCCTCATAAATTTGGAGTGATCTGAACCAGCCTTAACAAGTTTCAGGGCTACTTCTAAGTCTTTTTCTCCTAAAACGAATTCACCAGATATATATTTGCTGTCTGATTGACCCCAACTTTCAAGGGGATTTCTCATGCCCCTTAAAGCGCCCTCAAAATTCATGACTTCAATTTCTTCTACTTTAATCATCTCTCGCTTCCTCCTTGCAGCATGACTTAATAAACTTAATCGCCATAGCCCCAACTTGGATCGCCTCTTCGAGCATCCGGGTCTTGTCCTGCTGCCTCTTTTTAATCTCATCCCACAGTTCGTTCATTTCTTCTAGCAGCACAGCATACCCTTCGTGCGGAGAATGGAATTGTGGGTACATTTTATTCGCGCGGGTGAGTTCAACCAGCATTAAAAAGACGGTATCATACTCCTTAATATCGTCCAACTTGCGCGGCTCCTTTCCTGTAACATAACTCAAGAGTGCAATACCCGATGATGTCCTTGATTGTATCCTCCACAGCCTCGGTCGTGATTTGGGCCGGATGCTCGACCAAGGTGTTCAGCCTGTTGATCTTATCTCCGAGCCTTATAAGGAAGGAAATCTCGCCGAATTCCTCTCGTAGCTTGTCATATGACCGCCCATAGTCATGGTTCTTTTGCTCAAGCAACTCCGCAATTGGAGTCAGAACCTCTGTAAACTCATTGATTCTTTGCATTTTTAGCTTCCCCCTTCAAAGTCTCGCTCGCACAGCCCTCAGAAGCGTAGCCTGTCCAGCTTCTTTGCGGTCCAGCGCCGATATAACATCCTCATCAACAGTTCCGTCAGTGACGATATGGTTCACGATTACTGTCTCGTTCTGCCCCTGTCGGTGCAACCGCCCATTGGCTTGTTGGTATAACTCCAAACTCCAAGGGATTCCATACCAAATGATAATGTGGCCTCCGGCTTGAAGGTTTAAACCGTGCCCGGCTGAAGCAGGATGAGCGAGTGCCACGTCGATGTCGCCATCGTTCCATTCGGTTATATCCTGTGAAGTCTTTAACTCCCTAGAGTTCTTGAACAGTTCTTTGATCCTGTCCCGGTCGTGTTTAAATGCGTAGAATATAAGGATGGGCTTCCCATTCGCGCTCTCCCAGAGATCCTCAAGAGCGTTCAGCTTGCGTCGATGGATCTTCCGAACAGCACCAAACTCATCATAGACAGCACCGTTAGCCATCTGTAGCAGCTTGTTTGAGAGAACCGCAGCGTTAGTCGCATCGATGTCGCCGCCTTTGAAGGGTAACAGCATGTCCTTTTCCAGTTGTTTGTAGAGGGCCTTTTCCTTCTGGGACATTGTGACACGCACATAGTTGTTGATCCGGTCAGGCATATCAAGGAAGTCTTGGGCTTTCATACTCACACAGATGTCTGCAATCTTTTTATAGATTGCTGCCTCAGCATTTGGCTTTGGCTTCCAAGAGTAAATCACTTCCTGGTTCCGCTGGTCTGGCGTAAAGTACCTATCACGATACCCCCCGAGTGTTTTTCCGAGGCGCTCGCCCCGGTCGAGCAGATACATCTGTGGCCACAAGTCCAAAAGTCCATTCGGCGCTGGTGTTCCGGTAAGTCCTACGATCCATTTGATGAGAGGTCTTACTTTCCGCAGCGCCTTGAAGCGGATTGACTTGGAGGACTTAAAACTCGACAACTCATCTATCACAACCATATCGAAGGGCCACTTTGCTCCATAGTGCATGACCAGCCATGCTACGTTCTCGCGGTTGATGATATAAATGTCAGCTTTGGTTTTGAGGGCTTCCAGACGCTTTTTCTCAGGTCCTAAAACCTTAGAAACCCTCAAGTGTTTGAGATGATCCCACTTCTCACACTCTTTACTCCAAGTGTCCTCGGCCACCCGGAGAGGTGCTATCACTAGCACCCTGCGGGTTTGATGAATAAGCTCATTGATTGCGGTTAATGTGATGACCGTTTTCCCCATCCCGAGGTCTAAAAACAACGCACACGCTGGCTTGTCTAGGATCTGTTTTGTTGCAAACTCCTGATAATTATGAGGGGTATATTTCATAGAAGTCCGACCAACTCTTGTATCTGCTCCTGGTTGTTTATCACCCAAACAACGTGCCCCAATCCAAATAGGGTGTGGGCCATTTTTACTTGTTTAGGTGAGAGGATACCTCCTGGAGCCTTAAGCTCTACAAAGAACACCCGACCATCGGGGGCAAGCACTATCCTGTCAGGTACTCCAGCAGTACCGGGCGAGACAAATTTTAGAGCGAGGCCGCCTTTTGCTTTGACCGCTAACCTTAGTTTTTGTTCAATCTGACGTTCTAACAATGAAGCACCTCTATTCGATTTTGTTGCCAATGTTGCCGTGTTGCCCCTGTTTTCCTAAAGTTTAAAAAGCGTGTATTCAGGATATATAGTGTTGGTTTATTGTCCCTATCCTGTTTTTAATCTTTTATAATATATATAGGCAACAATGACAACAAACACCCTCAAACCAGCTCCCTCCTAAGGCTTAGGGGTGTTGCCGTTTTATGTTGCCGATAGGTCTTTTAAGGCAACACGGCAACATAAAAGGGTGTTGCCGATCTTAATCCCTCATATATCCTCTTTGGACACCATAATACTTAAATCTGAGCTTTCCTGGGTTCCGACTCCAACCCTTGGCATGATCCAAAATACCCCTGATTTCTCTGGACTGGGAATTGGTGAGTTGCTTCGGATCTCCCCCAAAACACTCGCACCATACTTCTACGGCACACACCTTAGTTCGCTTAACTTTCCCTTCGCCTCTTGTGAAGTCCCCGGTAAGGAACAGTCGTCTTTCGCTTAAGTCCATGTCGTCCCAATCTTCAGGAAGAAGCGTTTCCAGATAATCATAGATCATACCCGCCTTGTCACTTTCCACGGTGTGCTCGGCTTGAACAAGGTTAGCGTAATCCTCAAGTTCCTGCGGGAGAAATAATTTTTCCCCGGCATGAAACGCTTGGACTGCTTCAGCCCACACTTGGTCAACGTTTAAGTCCTGCCACATATCGTTTTTACCCTTACCCACGTTAATCGGCCAAAAGCGTCTGCCCCCTGTTGTATCTCTTAGGCACTCATAATCATTGGTGGTTCCTAAAAAGACACACTGGCGTGGATGCGCCTCCGTTCGCCTGCCGTATGCCGAGCGAAAGATGTCCTCTTGCTTCGTGATAAAGTGTTTCAGCGCATCAACGTCCGCCTTTTTGGCTGCTGATAGCTCGCCCATCTCGATGAGCCACACTCCTTGCAATTGCTCGTAGGCTTCTTTTCCGGTTACGCTCGCCAGGCTGTCTGAATACCATTTGCCGCCCAGCATTTTAATGAAATAGCTCTTTCCAAGGCTTTGTTTACCAATCATTAGAAGCATATAGTCAAACTTGCACCCTGGGTTAAAGATCCTCGCGACCGCTGCGCACATCATCTTTCGTGTTGCAGCCCGCGTGTACTCGTGGTCTTCAGTTCCGAAGTAATCAATGAACAGGGTGTCGAGGCGCTTGATTCCGTCCCAAGTGAGGCTGTTCAAATACTCTTTAACGGGGTTAAACTTGTTCTGCTCAACAATTACAGACAATGCATCCATAGTTTTTCCGGTGTGACTAATGCCATAGTACCTTTCTAAATAGTGTCGCAGGGCTGCGTCGTCCGAATCCAGCCAGTAAGTGTTCTCATCCATCACGCGCCAAGGTAAATCTCTTAATAGCTCAATACGACTGGCGAACTGGTTGTACCCGATGGTTTTCCTTAGGTTTGGGTCGTTCTCCATGATCAAACGAATGTTATCGATGGTTGCTTTCAGCGTTCCATCCGTTTTATATTCTAGATTCTTGGCCCAGTCTTCAGTGTCCTTAAATTCTTCCTGCGCCGCTGCCATACTCTCAGCCATAAGCTGCTGCTTAACAGCCCCATCGTTGACCGCTAACTCCTGCATCGCTTTATAGGATGGCAGTTTGCTTGGTGGTGTGCTCTCATCTACTCCATCATCCAGAGCACCAAACAGGTGTATTCGTGTTAAATCGAAAGCGTTAACAAGCTTTCCACTTATAGGGTCTGTAGCATGGTGTGAAAAAGCGAAAGTGTCGTCGTCATATATAACCAAGCCCCCAGAAGTTGATCCACCAACATAGCTGTATCGATCCTCCACATCACATGGGGCATAAACTTCTGGAAGAAATGTTTCGATGGCTGCGCTTATTGGATATGCCCTGTTAAAAGCCCCAAGAGTGCCCCTCTTCGCTAGTGGGTCGCCCTGTTTAGCAGCTAACTTCTTGTGCTGCTGGCCCACTCGCGAGGACACCGGCCAGCTCGAAGCATCCTTCCAGTCGTCATACTTAGCAAGGATTTCATCCGGGTTTAACCAAGGCCCATCTTGTATTTCAAAAACGTGTTTACCGTCGCTCGATGTGCTCCCCCAGTACATTAGCCGCGCAGGTTCGTAGCTAGTGTCATCAAACTGCTCGATGCCAATTTGACTTGCAAACATATGCCCCAAAGCTGCGTACTCATCGGGGGATACCACTCTTGCAAATGGTGCAACGAGCCTGAGTCTTGGGTTCTCTGGTGTGTGCTTGTGCGTGCTATAAATGCATAAGGCACTTCCATTGAACATTTTTATGGTTTCCCAAACATCCGGTTGAGCATAATCCAAGTCGAGGGTGAGAACGCTGCGGAACACAACGCTCGTGTTCTTACGCACCCCACCTTCGAGTTTGCCACCAACCATGCCCCCAGTGTCTTTAATATTGTCCTGTTTGTCTTTGGGCATCTTCAGATATTCTGCAACAGTTTCCCCAGTGTAGGTCGGCTGAGAGAGCTTTTCTGCCAGCTCCGACCACTTCATATCCCTTTGTGCCCATACCTTCTCCGTTCGTGAGCTACCCACTGAGATGGTTATATTGCCATCATGGTTTAAATTCATTGTTCTCCCCCTTAACGATTTAGCCAGATTAACACTTGTAAACAAGCTATCGAGACAAGCGAGAAGTAGATCGCAGCCAAGGTGTTACCGTAGGCCATATCCCCAAAACCTGTAAGCATAAATACTAATGCTAATAAATCCATTCGACTTCCCCTCTTACTTCTTATAAAACTCTGCTTCAAATCCGTCTGCTTTTAATGGCAACCCTGCGGCCCAGCTTATTGGCTGGCCCATTATGCTGCACACATCCTCCAGCGACCCTTCTCCGATTGGTGCGGTGATTACAGCTTCATCGTGGACATGAAATGCTATCTTGTATCCAGCTTTGTCGATTCGTAGCATAGCTTCTGCGAGGCAATCGCGTGCGACCGCCTGAGTGATATTCTCCACCAATTTGGGTCCATAGGTGTCGATCAGGCCCCATTGTTTGTTCTCGCCGATTCCCTCGTATACAAGGCCCTCGCGGTCAAACTTGTTAAGTTTCAGCTTCGGTTTGATATAGGAGAGATTCCGGCCCGAAGGAAGCGTGATAAACAATATCCCGCTCTTGAATATGAACTTAATATCGCCGACCGATTGTGGGATTCGATTCTTCACCGCGTTAATCGCAGCCTTGTCCACATCCCACCAAAACTTTGTAATGTTAGGATTCGCCGCACGCCATGCTACAACAAGTGGTTTCAGCTCATCTTCTTTGACCCCCATGGTCAGTGCTCCCATCGCTGTTAAAGCACCGACGCTGCCGCCATACCCAAGAGCAAGCTCTGCGATCTTCCCTTTTTGCCTCAACTCATACTCCGGGTTCCCTTTAACGATGCGCTCAATTGGGACCTTAAACATCTGTGAAGCTGAAGCTTCGTAAATCTTCCCATGAGTCTTGAACACTTCCATGCGCCACGCTTCACCTGCGAGCCAAGCGATGACCCTCGCCTCAATTGCCGAGAAATCGGCGACGATAAACCTGTGGCCCTTATCAGGGATAAAGGCTGTGCGAATGAGCTCCGAGAGCACGCCTGGAACACTTTCGTAAAGCATTTCAAGGAAGTCGAACTCCCCGGACTTCACTATATCCCGCGCGTCTTTTAGGTCAGGCAAGTGGTTTTGTGGGAGGTTCTGAACCTGAACGAGCCGCCCCGCCCATCTGCCAGTCCGGTTGGCCCCATAAAATTGGAGCAAACCTCTTACCTTATTGTCCGGGCAAACCGCCCGCTGCATTGCGTTGTATTTTTTGACAGATGTTTTTGCCATCTCCTGCCGTAACCGGAGTAGCTTTTGAATCTCACCCTGAGATGTTCCAGCCATCTCAGCCACAACCTTTTTAGAAAGACTTACCACCTCTATCCCGTTATACAAGAGCCAATCTTTGAGTTGAGCCACCGAGTTTGGGTTGTCCAATCCGGTGAGTTCTTTTGCCTCGTCGGTAACGCCAGCCTTGTAAAGTTTGTCGCACTCGATTGCGTTTTCAACGAGCTTGGTATCGATCAAAACTCCCCGGTCGTTGATCCTTTGGTCGAGTGTCCATAGCTCTTGTTCCTTATTGGAAATGGGGAACTTTGAGAGCTTTACCCGAATGGCCCTTTCAACCTCAACGTCTTGTTTGCAATACTCGCTGAAAGTGGCCCACTTTTCTGAGGCATGGATTTGGCTGTTCCTCGTTCTACCGCCATTGACTTTTGTTGGTTTGCAAGGGCTGCAGAAGTATCGAATAAGTGCCTTACCTGCAGTCATTTTCTGCTGCTCTAAGTCCAGAACTTTCGCTACCCCCGCTAAATGAAGGGGAAGCCCCAACATCGCCGACTGAACCGCTGTGCAGCGCCAAGAGTCTGATGCTAGGAGCTTCCTCAAGTAGACCGATAAACAGGTTCGTTCAAATGCGGCATTAAAAGCGGTTTTGATGATACTATCGTCGGTCAAAGCCGCTAATACATCCGTCGGTATTGTTTTACCAGCCGCTAAGTCCACCAGTTGTACCGGATCATCGTTCCAAGCATAGGCGAAGAGGAGTATCTCGAAGGCAGGGGCCGAGGTGTACGAGTACACCCCGACCTTCTTTAAATCAACCGTTGAGAAGGTTTCGATATCGATTCCTAGAACGTCCATGAGAAGGCTTCCCGAAGAATATCAAGGCGAAACTCGTTACCATCCACCGCAACATCATGTTTTCTACTTAGATGGAACGCAACGCTTTTTAACATCTTTAACTCTAAAGGTTTTATTGGTTGGCTTGACATGGCAGCATACTCTTCGACAGTGTAATACTCGTCGTCTAAAATTATATTTCCGAGGGTTAAAATGGACTCTTGATGCTCATTCTGTATTTTTATAATCTCTTCCAAGACTCTCGCATGGTTTCTAAGAGCCTCTCTGATCTCATCCATTGTTAATTCCCCGCCTTTCTTAGCTTAAAAAGTCGTCATCTTCCGGGATGATACAAAAGTCGTCCTCAGCTTTGTGCCTAACCCCGCCAAGTGACTCACCATCGGCGACCTTTTGGATTCCGTTAAGCGTGGAAGTTACCCCTTTATTCAGCCCTGCGTTGTAAGGGTAAATGTCTAAACTAACTCTGGCATAACACCCGGAATAAACCTCTGTCGTGTCTAAGATCGGTTGTACCTTATGATCCACGATATACGGTCTGTTCTTATTACTTGTGTTGATAAAGTAGTGACCGTGGCAGGATTCATCCTCTTCCAAATCCCCATCTTTCAGCATCTTGGTGTTCTTCTTACCCGCGAAACCCGCACCAAACTTTGCGATCCCGGCCTTTTCTGCCTCGGCCTCTGCCTCCATGAGCTTGGCGACTGTTTCTTTATCTGTCTTAGGAATTAATACCCGACAAGTGTGTTTCGGATCGCTGCCATTTACCGATACTGGTTCCGATACTCTCACATAAGAGAGTCTTGCTTTTCCTGTTACAACTTTAATAGCCATTTTCAAATTACCCCTTTTTTCTTTATTCTCCAAACGCTTCCATCGCTGCGTTGTATTCCTTGCGCTTATCCGTACCAACCACAAAAGTTGGCTTGCCCTCTGGCTTTGCAATCAGATCACCGAGAGTCTCATTAAACAGTTTTTTACCCATAAGCGCTTCCATTGCGGTTATTCCAAGGAGACTTACAGAATAAATATCCTCTTCCTTAAATCCTGCTGCGATAGCTGCTTCGGCAATCGCAGCTTCATCGGTGTACTTCCGGGAGGATCGGCCTTGAACTACTTTATACCCATCCCAGCACTTACGTCCGGCGATGGCCTCTTCCTCGGCATAGGCCCAGACATCGGAGGCCCACCGTTTCAGCTCATCCACGCGGCTCAACACCTCTATAAGCTCTTCATCCGTCAATAAAGCAGGCTTTTGGAAATCAAGTTTTATAAGCTCGAAGTTCCGGTCTGCTCTGGCCCGGCACGTTGCTCTGACCTTGCAGAACCGACAATGTTCCCCGGTGCAAAATTCTCCCTCACCCTTTATGGCTAATTGGGCCTTGGGCTTAAGCTCATTTTCGGCCCAGTGAAGTAGCTCGCTCACGGACATTTCACAAGATGAGTAATTATCCAAACGAGGCTGACAGATTGTCATGCGTACCGACTCGATGTCATACAGATAGTCGTACATCGCTAAGGCCCCAAGAGCATATAATCGGAGTTGGGGGTTATCGTCAGCCGATACCTGAACACCTTTTCCGTACTTTAAATCGAGAATTTCCATTTTCTTATCCGACACTGCCATGAGATCGGCTGTCCCAAAGCCTTCCGGTACGAAATGCGAAAAGTCCACCCGCTGCTCGACGAGGATTACTGGGTCACTTGACCGCGCGTATGCTTCGCTTATCAGCTCACAGGCAAAGCCAACATAAGCATCGGTATAATACTCAAGCTCTGAAGAGTCATATTTGGAAACAGGCCGTATTGTTTTAATCTTTAGAAATTCTCTGAGTTTGTGCTCCGACAGCTCATGTGCCGCCGTTCCCTCGGCAGCGGCATTACTGGACTTGTCCTCCCTGGAACGTTCCAACACCGCCGATGGTGTGCAAAGCAGCCATCGGTGAGAGCTAGAGGCCGATAGTAGTGCGTGTTCCCCCACTACATCACCTCGGCTTCTCTAAGAAATTCCGGGTAATCCGAAGGACTCAAATCAGAAAGCTTTCTAACGCCATATTTCTTCAAAAGATCTTTAGCTTTTTCTCTTTTTACATTTAATACTGCTCTAATCTCCACAAGAGTTACTTTTTGGGGTATACTAGAAGTGTTAATTTTCTCATCGAGTGGGGTTGCTTGCAGGCAATTCCCGCTCATTTTCTTTTCTATCCTAGTCATGACTGATATCAGCTGATCTAACTTCTCACATACATTTTGAGTATCCGCAATGGACACAGGCCACACACCCGCTTTCGTGATTAATTGGCATCCCACATTCCGGGCACTTCTTGGCCTCGGATACCTCGACGACCCCAATCGCTGGTTTTACATCTTCCCCACCTCCTTTTCCGATCTGCTTTTTAATGATCCGTGCAATGGCATCCGGGCATGATGTCACTTTTACACCCTCACGTCGTACACATGCCGGGCACCGGATACCTTGGATTTGCTCGATAATATCTTCCTCAGATACGCCCGACCGAAGCGCCACTGATATGAGCCGCGCTGTCGCCTCTGATTGGGAAGAACATCCCCCGGCCCGTCCAGTGTTTGTAAACACTTCACAGATACCTTTTTCATCAGAATTGACGCTTACATAAAGGTTTCCGCAACCGATTTTAATCTTTTCGGTTGTTCCTGTTGTGACATCCGGCCTCGGTCGTGGTTTTATGACTTGGACTTCTTCTGTGTTAATCTTCGGCAGGCTTGTCCCAGTCGTGAGGACTTGTCCCTCTCGGCTACCGTCTCGGTAGACGGTCAAACCTTTGCAGTTAAGGTCATACGCGAGTTGGTATGCTTTTGCGACATCTTCGCGTGTCGCTTTACTTGGGAAGTTAATGGTTTTCGACACCGCATTGTCTGTGAACTTTTGGAATGAGGCTTGCATCTTAACGTGCCATTCAGGTTCGATTTCTTGGGCAGTTGTAAAAACTTCCTGCACCCATCTTGGAACTTCTGGCAGTCCAAGAGCTGTTCCGCGCTCGGCGATTTTTTGCATCAATTCTTCCGAGTGAAACCCATATTGCTTAGCGCATTTCTCAAACAATGGGTTGACTTCGATAAAAGGAATGCCATCCATAACAGTTTTCGTGTACGCCACAGCGAAAATCGGCTCCACTCCACCGGAGACACCACATATCATGGAGATAGTTCCTGTTGGGGCAATGGTTGTAAGCGTCGCATTACGAAGTTCCGGGCACTTCGAACCCTCATAGTTAGGAAACGCGCCTCGTTCCTGTGCTAAACGTTGAGATTCTTCTCTGGCCTCAGCTCGGATAAAGTCCATAATTTCTTCGGCGCATTCCACCGCTTCCTCGGACGCATAGGACATTTGAAGCATTATGAGAACATCTGCAAACCCCATCACACCTAGTCCGATCTTTCGATTTCCCTTCACCATCGCGTCAATTGCTGGTAGTGGGTATTGATTCACGTCGATAACATTATCCAGAAAATGCACAGCTAATCTAGTTACATCACTAAGACGCTTCCAGTCAATAACCGTTTTGCCATCTTTCTCACAAACCATGGACTTTAGGTTTATGGAGCCTAGGTTACATGCCTCATTGGGCAAAAGTGGTTGCTCTGAACAAGGGTTACTGGCCTCAATCTCACCGATGTGTGGGGTGGGGTTGTCGGCGTTCATTTTGTCCAGGAAGATTACTCCGGGTTCCCCGTTACGCCATGAATGGTCAACAATATTATTAAAAACTTCGACTGCCGATAGCGTCCCGGTCACAGTGCCAGTGCAAGGATCGATAAGATTGTAGTTCGCCTCTCTTTTCACCAAGTCCATAAAAGCGTCAGTTATTCCGACCGAAATATTAAAGTTTGTTATCTCCGAGTTATCCTCTTTGCAAGAGATAAACTCCAATATGTCTGGGTGGTCGACCCGCAGAATTCCCATGTTAGCCCCGCGCCGGGTTCCCCCCTGCTTGACAGCCTCCGTTGCAGCATTGAACACCTTCATAAAAGAGACAGGCCCAGAAGCAACACCACCAGTTGAACGCACCATACTATTTTTAGGACGTAGCCTTGAAAAGCTGAACCCTGTACCACCGCCTGATTTGTGGATGATGGCGGCATTTTTTATCGAGTCGAATATTTCCTCCATCGAGTCATAGACTGGCAAAACGAAACATGCACTTAGCTGGCCTAATTCGCGTCCGGCGTTCATAAGTGTCGGTGAGTTTGGCATGAACTCCAGATTGACCATCATGTTGTAAAACTCCCGAGTCACGACCTGAACGTCTTTACCAAACTTTTGTTCTTCAACTCCAGCGACCACTTTTGCTACTCGATAAAACATATCTTCCGGGGTTTCTCCTATTTTCAAGTAACGTTTTTCGAGTATTATCCGAGCGTTTTGTGATAGATTGGCTTTGGGCCAAGATTTAGGCACGTTCATTTTTTCTCCTTTCGTTGCATTTTTAGGACTGCGATGCAAAAAAAATATTACTTGGGTTTTCTATATTTAGTATTTTAGACATATCCTCTGCATCTTGAATTGTAATACGTGATCGTTTACTGAGTTTCAAATTTAAAGTTTTTACTGTAATTCCAAGCCCCAGTGCTAATTCCTCATAAGTTATCCCTTTCTCTAAGATTTTCTCTTTCAATTTGTTCATGTCCATTTCAAAGTCACCTCTTTCATTCGTTGCAGCAGTGGGATGTGATTATCTTAGTCTTTTTTGCAAAAGAGCACAACCCATTTATGCGACATTTTTCTTGCCAATATATTCTTGTTGCATATATGAATAAATGGTTATATTATCTTTATAAGTGTTGAAAGGTTGTTACCAAAATGAAGAAATCAGAAATGGAAAAGATCATTGAACGAATCAAAGATAGACGACTTAGTCTCGGATTGTCGTACCAGGATCTCGCTGATAAAACAGGAATGAGCAAGTCAACTTTGCAACGCTATGAAACAGGCTTTATCAAAAACCTAGGCATTGATAAGCTTGAAATGTTAGCTCAAGCATTGGAAACGACACCGGGTTATTTAATGGGTTGGGACAAGCCGACCCCTGCTAAATTGCTTGACCTCGCTGATGCCACAGAGATGGAATATCGTGATTTAATGAAATTAGCCGGATATGTTGAGGAAGTTCATGACAAAGATAAATTCTTTGAGCTGGTATTTAAAGATTCAAAAGGTAAAGTTGTTGACGTCAGACGCGGCGTGAAAGAGATGTTCAGTACTGATGAGGATTGGGCTAACGTTGCATATCGGGTATCAAAAGAACTTACTGAGAATGATCGGGAAATATTAAAGAGTATGGCTGAGAAATTCTTGGAGCTTAAGAAGAAACGATAATTCTTTTATTAAGAGGTTAAAACATGAAATATTTTAACTCGAAGTATTTAACCATTGATAAGTTATCTCAAAACAGCCATGATATGATCAGCCTTAGGCTGAAAGAGTTTGTAAAACGTTATAAGATTACAGAATACCCTATCAACTGCTTCAAACTCCTGGAAAGAATTATCTCCAGCAACACGATTAAACTAAAATATAAGGAAAGCGACCAGTTTTCCGAGAATCTTGATGCCGCTGCCGGATATCACGGTAAAGAAGCTGGTTATTGTATAATGTTCAACTCCCGAAAGATTGGTTCATTTGATTTTTCTCCGCATAGGCGCTGTAATTTTACATTGGCACATGAACTGGGGCATATCTTTCTCGGACACCTTTTAATACCATCTCGCATGAAATCCGAAGCGGATCTGATTTGCGAAGAAAGGGAAGCCGATGAATTTGCATCCCGCTTACTCATGCCAAAAATTCTTATTTTAAATTGTAACTTCATTACCAACGTTACCGCTGAGTTTTTGGTATCAAGTCCGGCACTTTTTACAAGGGTAAACAACCTCAAGCGGCTTGATCTCTATAAAAGCAAACCCGTTCCTACCTGCAAGACGTGCGGTAACACCCATTTTTCACTTTGTACGAAGTACTGTAAAATTTGTGGTACGGAGGTCAACAAATCTACTACCAGAGGGATCATGCGCATTGTTTATTCTAAATTCATTATTGGCAGTAATAAATGTCACGAATACGGCCATGAAAACGATTGGAATGCTCGCTACTGTGAACTATGCGGACAGCCCACGTTATATAATGACATTTTGCCCGCTTGGCAGATAGAAAGAAAGAAGTACATTAAATCGTTGGTACGGATAGAGTACCGAGAAAAAAGTCAAAAGATAAGTTAATATGGAAAGGCCCCGGAGTGCTTACACTTACCGAGGCCTTCTAAAAATATTATTGAATTGTGCGGGGGGCGTATACTTTCAGTTTGTATCAGTCCTTATTGCATGACACCCAATCCGTCATCATACTTTGAAACCTCTAGGTATTCTGAGGATCTGAAAGTAGTATTATCGCACCGCAAGCTCGCGCACAACCTAACAAGTAGCAAAGGAACGCTCTCCAAACGTTTAAAATACGTGGGAGGGTTAAGTTCATTAATTGTTTTCGAGGCTATTTTTGAATCCCTATGTTTATAGTTGCCAACAATTGTTGATGAACGTTACGACCCTGATCGTCCTGTTTCCAAGCCATGAGAAAAACGCCCTTACCTTGACTTTCTCTGGCCCATAGTTGTCCAAGGTTGTCCTTTTCGCCGACATCTTGGGGGTTGTAGAGATCCCCTTTGTATTCCACAACAAGTACGCGTCCATCCTCTAGGAGGGCCACAAAATCAGGGTAAAAATAATCCGTCGAAGTTTGGAGGCGGAAAGAACGTGAATCTCGTTCAATATTCCGCACCCAATATTTGAGGCGATCCCCCAACATTTCGATAGCCCAAGCACACTCTGCTTCTTCACCATTCATCTCAAATATATTAGGATAAAAATGTTTTTTAAAATCATATATTCCTTTATACTGGCGCTGAGGAAAATACGCATTAGGTTCGTAAGAAAAACTGTATTCGTAGGAAACTTGGACTCTCGGCGACGGCCCAAATAAGAGGATCTGGTACCCGCGCTGTTTGGCCTGTTTGCGCAATTGGCTAATTTTGCTAATCAAAACCTTTTGTAGTAAAAAACGTCCGCGTGAAAGTGCCGTGAGTGGGATTTTCCGCTCATCTTCAAGCAAAACAACGGTACGCCGGATGAATTCTATCATTTGGGGCTGCGGAACATCAGGCATGCGTAGACGCTTATCTAACCAATAGGACAACTGATTTACTGTCCAACCTGTATCCACAAAGTCAAGGTTTAGTTGTTCAGCGGGGGCTACAATAGATTGGCGGACATGCCCATCCAAAATATCAATCGCAAAAGTCATACCGTCTGGTTGTAAAGAAAATTCTGTCTCGGTTAGTTGGGCAGGACCAATTAGTTTCCAATCCGCGGCATAAAGAAAAATCTCATCGTCTGGTAATTCTAGTTCACCATCAATGAATAGGCACAATTGTGGAATAATAAATTTCTCGCCACGATTGACGGGAGCGATTGCTCGTTGTGTGGCGGATTGATGTAAATGCAGTTTAAGTCTGGTTTCAGCTTGACTTCCTTGGGCGACATGGGAAACAAGTTTTTCCAAAGCAACGGAACTAATAGCACTCACAACTGTGGCTATCATCTCACCCGTGTCGGATTTTGCCATAACTATGGCTTGTTTATCTGCGTCAGAGAGATCGCCTAAATCTACTTCTTGGAAAAGTGTTACAACAACCGGATCGGGCTGTCGGAACGGTTCATAAGGTTGATCGTCTGCGAAGTCAAAGCTAGGTTGACGGGGCTCCAAGCTCTCGTCAATTTCTTCTTTTTCAAAACCCATCTTTTCCACAAGACGGTCGTGAAGTTGCGTGACAGCATTGGGCCAAGATATCGATGATACGTAGGCGTAAGCGCGATTCAATACTTCATTTTTGCGTCGCTTTGCGTAGGGCATCCGTAAAACACGACCTAAAATCTGTTCAACGTCTTTTGCGGAATGGATATTTGCAACGGAGCAAAATACATATGCAAAAGAACAGTCCCAGCCTTCTTTTAATGCCTGCACCGTGATGATGAACTCAATCGGACATTTCGGATCGAATAGATTTATTCCGTCGAGTTCTCGCTGGTCACCTGTTACTATTGCGATTTTTTCTTCTGGGATATTTTCATTTGTTAACAAGTGATCCTTCAAGACCTGCCAAGTGGTTTCTTGACCCTGGTTTTCGGCCTGAAACAGAACAATTGGTCGAATATATTGTGTCTCTTTTTGGCATAAAACTTCAAGCCGTTTGCGTTGCAAAATACTGTCCCTAACCGCTTCAGGCCATGTTTTATGTTCAGTCAGCACAATAGGGAGTTTAATCATTTCTTCGGCTTTAAGCTCCATCGCAGAAACACTATGCAACACATTGCTATTTGAGGCGGGAGTCGCCGTGAATTCGACAACACAAGCAGCGTTTACACGTTCAAACACCTCAAAGCCTAGACGGGTTGCGTTGTTGTGCGCTTCGTCCACTAAAACAAGAGGGCGGTGCATCCGCAGAAAATTTACAAAAGAAAATCGGATTTTCCCTTTGTCTTCACCGTTATTGATTGTGTCAAATCCGGTAAATCCTGCAGGAATTTTACTGAAAAGCGGTTCAAGATTTTCATTATGCGCATATACTTTACGCGAATCCGTATTAGCTTCTTCGGTTTTGATTGTTTGCATGGTGCCGAGGACAATCACAGCTTTACTCGTTAAATCACGTGGACGGATTTGCGTGAAATCTGTTATGTCCAAAACTATAAAATTGCCATTGAACGCTTCTCGTAGAGTTTCGTAATTATAATTACCTGGGGTCTTGAGGGTTTCCAGTGTCTGCGAGCGAATAGTGTTACTCGGGACCAACCATAGAACCAACGGAAATTCTCTTTCTAGATAGCTTTCCGATGCTATCCGAACTGTTTGCGCGGAAAGAAGGGTTTTTCCACCCCCGGTCGGTAAACGAAGGCAGATATAAGGAACACTATCGAGAGAGGCGGGCAATGAGTTAAACGCGCGAATGTTCACGACTCCAGGCTTTTTATGGGCATCATAAGCGGTTTTCGCGCCGAGAAAACGAGCCTGTTCCAGATAGGTTTTCAGACTGTCCAAGGCATTAATTTGGTATGTTTTTAGCGATATACTTGTCATCGTTCAACGCACCTTCACATCATAGGGTGTTTGCTTGAAAATAATATTGAGGTCTTTAAGGCGGGCTTGCCCGAGGCGACTGGTTTCACCATAAATCACTTTTGGCCCGTCATGGCTGGGAAGATTGGACAGAACTTTCGAAGTCAACACATTGCCTCCGTCTGGGCGCTTGTCCCCCAAAATCCCGTTATAAAGGAGGTAATAGGCCGTTCCGTTATGTGTCCCAAGGTATGGGCTATCCGCTTTTTCATGAAGGGCTGAGCGAGTTTCAGAAAACCAGATATGGGCAGCGAGGTTAGCAAATTGAATTTGTGGATTGATCCGTCCCTCGGAATCAAACACCGCTGAGCCTAGCTGATAGTACCGAAATCCTCCGCCGCCTTTCCAATTCACCAATTCTGATATTCCGCCCTGTTCACCTTCAATCACTTTCTGCAAGCGCGGTACACAATGGGTTTTCGCGTGTTCTCCCATTTCAATACCGATGTAACGACGGCCCATTTTATGGGCCACTGCGGCAGTAGTGCCTGAACCGAGGAAACTGTCTAGAACGAGGTCATTAGGGTTGGTAGCAATTTGCAAAATACGTTGCATTAGACGCTCTGGTTTAGGGCTATCAAAAGCATTTACCTTACCAAACAAAGCATGAATTTCTTTTTTTGATTCATCTGTGTGCCCAACCTCATCAGAAGGCCACCAAGTCCATGGGGTTACGCCGGGAACTTCTGATAAGTATCTTATAAGATTTGGCTGACTGTCACCATTCTTCCCAAAGTAAATTTTCCCTTCTGCAAGCAAGCGTTGATAAGTAGCTTTTGCCATACCCCAGCATCGACCCTCAGGAGGACGATGGGTTTTCCCTGATGGAGTAGTTATTTCATAGAATTGCTCTGGTGTAGCATGACCTTCTTGAGCTGTCATCGGAACAGATCGCCACCTACCTCTAGGATCATTGTTAGGATTTCTGTATACTTTTGCTTGTGCCTCAGTCATTGAAACAAGATTTCTGGTTTTTTTAAACTTATCAGGGTTGACAGCATAAACAAAAATATACTCGTGGACATCACCAATAGCTTCACGGTTTTCTCTAGAATATCTTTTTTGCCAGACGTTGCTAGCCAAAAAGTTCTTCCTCCCAAAAATTTCATCCATTATTATTTTTAAATAATGAGCTTCGCTGTCATCGATTGAAACCCAAATACTTCCGTCTTCCGTAAGCATTTCACGCAACAGTTCAAGACGTGGATACATCAATGAAAGCCATTGGGCATGTTCCAAGTTGTCGTCATAATGCTCAAATGCACTGCGTGTGTTGTATGGCGGATCAATATAAATACACTTAACCTGTCGAGCATAATAGGGCAATAAGGCTTTGAGTGCGTCTAGGTTGTCGCCCTGTACCAGCATATTCGATGTATCTGCAACGCCAAAGGAATAATCGTCTTGCGGTTCCAATAACCGATAGGGAATCTGTTCGGCAGCTCTGATATGCTTATCTCTATTAAGCCAGTTTAAAATTGGCATGAAGCATTCCCTCGTTTTCTATGGTTTTCTATACCCATTTGTATCTCATTTTACTAACATTTTAGCACAAGACGTGGACATCCACTTGAAATTATTTCTTTCTATTAAAATTGTCCTCCCCCTGACAAGCCACTCCCCAACGTACCAGATATTCGTTTTTGAATAGCGGTGTGCGCTTGTGCAGTGGTGGGATAGTTAATTTCCAATTATCTCTTTTGCATTCTTTAGCCCAAAGCTTTCAATAAGTCTTCTTTCATTTTCTGTAAGTGTCGGTACTGCCCATACTAAGAGATATTTGGCTCTCGTACTTGCAACATAACCAACACGTTTTTCTTCGCCAACTCCATTTAGCCAATGTGATTCCCAATGGCCCGCTTCACTTTTTTTAGATTTGCTTGATACTACCATAGTACTGTCGTAGGTACAGCCTTTGCTACCATGTACAGTTGTAACCTGGATTTTAAAATTATTTATATTAGTTAGGACATCTTCAATTATATCTTTGGAGTTTTGTGCGTTATACCATCGACCTGAAAAAGTACTATCAAAATCTCGCTCCATTTTACTATCAAATATTTTTAATTCCGAATATCTTTGTTTGATAATGTTTGGCAAGGTACTTCTTGCTGTCTTATGCCAATTTCCATAGTTCTGATTAAAGTCAAGAAGTTTGCTATTGTAACAACAATCATTTAATACATTTTTTAAAAATATTCTCCACATAAAAACAGAATTAACATCTTTAGGGCAATAATAACTAACCTTATTCTTGCTTCCGCCTAACCACTTAGAGATTTGTTGACCTGCATATTCAAGTGCTTTTAGTCTCTGGTATGCATTGCCTTTATCCCATAGTTGTAAAGCGGAAATCATTAAATCTATATCATTTTTATTATGGATGCAAAGTAGCTCATCCTTCATTTTGTTTTGCTTCGCAATAATACATGACCTTTCCTGATCAATTTTCAGTTCACTCATAATTTTTATGTATTTCTCAATGACATCGAAATTACCATTGTACTCTAAATAAAGTAAAGTGTTATCCTCACATTTATCTTCAGCATGAGCAGTTATACTGTCTACGGTGCTAATTAATTTTCTCGAAAAATCAACTATTTTTTGGCAACTTCTAAAATTGTCGCGCAATATCATTTGAGTGAATGATGATACAAATTCAAGCGTATCATCTGGGTCCACTCTTTTAAATTCATAGACGCTTTGATTCAGATCGCCTATGAAATGAAGAGTTGTCCCGTGTTCATTAATCTTCTTAAGAATCTGTATTTCTATCCAAGACAAGTCTTGACATTCATCTACGATAATAAGTGGAAATTTTCTTGATAGCAGTTTTGTTATCTTAGTATTTTTTTCTAAAACGTTTAGTGCAAGTAAGTTGATATCTTCAAAGTTAGCAAAGCCATCTTTCCAAAAATGAGTTTTGCATTCTTTAAACTTTTTGTTTACATAGTCAAATTTATAATAACTTGGATTAGCGTATTTTTCTCTATTTTCTTTAATATGCTTTTGCATTTGTTGACTTTTATAGTAATCTTTTAAAGTGAAAGTAATATCCCCAATAACAAAATTAAATTGTTTGTTTTTTTTATCGTAGCTTATTTGATGTGCGTGCAAATCCAGTCTTTTATCATCTTTAGTTATAAAAGGTATCTCGCACTTATAACTATTTAACCAGTGATTTCCGAATGTCTTCGTTCTATTTTGTATGATAGAAAACGACATGTCATCGTTTTTACCTTTGTAATTGGTGTATTTAGAAATATAAGGTTGTGCTATGTATTGATGAATAAAACTACTCAATGTTCCCACTAAATGCGGATATGTAGTAGACCTTATATTGAATTGACTTATTCTATCTTTGATAACTTCCGTAGCGTCATTGGTAAAAGTCAGAATTGCGATTCCGCCAGCTTCAAACTTACTCCATTTTTTAATTTCATAAGCAGCTTTCATTCCGACGACTTCAGTTTTGCCACTTCCTGCACATGCTCTTAGAAAAATGTCCTCATCTATTGAAGATAATATATACTCCAATTGTTCTTCTGTTTTTTCGGAAACTCTACAATGCTTATATCCCTTGCAGATATCTCTTGCCCCTTTTTGAAAACATTCTTTGCAAGACAAATTACTATTTTTATCACATAAAGTCATAGCAATTGAATTATGCATTTCTTCTTTAGTCATTAATTTCACCACCACAAGACCATATGATTGCGTCCTCTATGTACTTAGGAACATTAAATATAGTTTCTACATTTCGTATTTTTTCCTCTTTTAACATTTCCGAATCATATATTTCCTCTAACTTATTGGCTAATTCTTGGGCATATGTACCTTTTCCAACTTCTTTACTTTCAATATGCTGTAGAATAAATTTAGAATCATCTCTCAATTGCTCATTAGAAATATATTTATTGTCTTTATTTTCAATTTCTTGGCAAGTTATTTTTACCGATCCATCTTTACTCCAAAGTGTTCTAATTACTTCACACATAATTTTTGTGTTTTTTTTCATTGCCAAATCATATTCAAAAGTTTTAAACGGAGAAGAAAATAATCGTGCAAATTCACTTGAATTTATACTATCTTTTAATTCTAATGCACTGTTATTTCCTTCAACTTCATCTTCTGTTATCGGATAGTACTCTTCTAATACTATTTTCTTATTATCATCCTTATCTGTTACTTCTAATTTTCTTTTCTCTGGATCTTTATCCGTAATTCCACTGCACCTGTAAGGTAATCTAATTCCAAGACCCATGTCTATACTGCAAAAAAGTTTATAAAAATGTTTAAAATTAATGCCGTTTATGTTTATTACAGAGACACCAGCTTCTTCAAGCGTTGAAGGCAATGTTTTTTTATGTGATTTATTGTATTTTAGAAGAACAATTTTAGCTAATTCAGGTATTAGCATACACTCGCTTATACCTTCGACTAGTATGACGCCTTTTGAAAATAGTAATGTAGATTTTGTTACATCCAGCCACCTATCAATATAATTTTTGCTGTCTCCTAAATTCAACTTTGATAATTGATTTGCCATAATAGTTTCATTCTTTTGACTAGTGATGTGGATAAGATTATCAATGCTAATAGATGAAGCTAATACAGGAGAATGTGTTGTTATAATAATCTGGATATCTGTTCTTTCTTTGGTGAGTTGTTCTAGATACTTTATTAATTTTACTTGTAACTGCGGATGAAGGTGAGCCTCCGGTTCTTCTATCAGTAGAATCGTAAACAGATTTTTTTCTCTTCCTACCGCTTCTATTTCAGCAAATACAGTTGCTATATAAAGAAGATTATTGTAACCCAAACTGTTTATTGCTATGTCTCTAAATTTACTTATATCATGTTCGCCGATATTCGGGAAAAACACCATTTTTATACTCTGAAGAATAGACATAAAAGATGTTTCGGAAAACTGTAAGTTTATACTTTGCCCGAACACAGTTCCCATAGAGTCTTTTATTCCAATATTAATATCATTTTTGGCTTTTTCAATTTCACTAAATTCTTTATCCTTATTTCCTACGATAGATTGATTAAAATCTCGGACTACCTTTACTAAATTATCTTTCTCCGTATCACTTTTATATTGATGTTTTAGAAGTGTTGCCAATCTAGAATTTCTTCCATTTGTGAGTTTTTCCTCAGCATCACGAAGAGGAGGCAAGTAAATACAGTCTATACAATCAAATGTTTCTTCTTCAAAAGCACTTGCTTTTGAAGTTCCACCCCATATACTCTTTTTATAATAGCCTTTTTGATTAGGATTTTTATCTACTTCTAAATTCAGTTTTGCCTTATAATCAGGGTCACACCATGTTAAAAATGTAACTTCTTCATCAGGTGATAGTTCTTCCCATTCTAAACCAATCCTAATTTTTCCGGACATTGAATTATTATAAAAAGAATGATAAAAATCAACTTCACTTATGTTCATATATGAAAACTCATTTTCTCTCAGAATCATTCTTAAAGCATTGATAATCGTAGTTTTCCCAGAGGCATTTTCGCCAACAAGAATATTCAACCCCTTGTTTAGGTTGATTACGCTTCTATTCTTACAATTTTTGTATCCTTCAATATATATTATTGAAATATACATAATCTCCACCTTATAACCTTACATTATTTTAATTAAGCTTGCGATAGCAATGTTACATACCACACATGATTTGCCATCAGTTTGCTTTATCCAGCCTATACTAGGATACTAAATAAACTTTCATTCTTGAGACCATTCTTAAGTCAACCAAATCGTTTAACTCTAACATTTCTACATTTTCCTCTCATATCCTCCCACGATAGCAAAATTAATCCAAGAAAAAGCAAAAAACCGGACCGTTCAAATAAGATGATCCGGCCCAATATATATTCCCGCACACACCACGACGCGATAAAAATAACATTCAGCCCTACAACCCTCTCATACCAAGGCTTTCAGAAATCACAGCTATAGCACCATTAAGCACTCCACATGACCCGCCTCCGAGACATAACATACAATGTGCAACTGGAAGTGCTCTTTCATCGGTCAGGGCAGGATTCTATTACCCAACATATTTTAAAACGCCCCAGTTTCCCAAGACAGATTTATTAGATTACAAGTTAAGTTCCCTTAATCTAACGTTCATGGTTGTCCCCCTTGACAGTTGGAGCACTTTCGCTGCCAAATATCTGTTCCGTTGGCTTTAAACTTGAAGTTACAATTTTGACATTCTATGGTGTAAAACCATTGCCCATGATCTATACCCTGTTCTTCTGTTCGCCCAAAGTTCATTTGTTTATTTTTGTTAATATAGCCCGGATTAGTAGTTTCTTTATTCATGTTGTATCCGCCTGTCTCCAATTCCTTTTTCCTAGGCTAGTTATTTAGATGATAAGAATAGAAGGTGGACGGATTCAGTTCAGTTTGATACAATATGTTTCATTGTCCATGTTTGGATGCAATGCTTCATCATTAGAATTAAGCACGTGACTCGTAGGACGGCCACCCCGGCGTTCTTGCAATAATGAGCTACTATTCAGTCCCATCGACCGTCTTGCACTTCAGTCTCCGGTTCCGGGCAAAGAACCACGATAATTGGTGACTGCTTCCAACCTTGATTTCTGAGATCTCCGTAATACTCTGTCTAACTCAAGTTATTGAGCAATTATTTCATCAAGTAATATAACATCCCTCTAATTGACTGGGTTAAAGATTTTGATTCCAATTTGTTATTAACAGTTCGCACATTGATACCGATTATTTTTAGATTTAATTTAGCATATGCTTGAATATCATATGACTCAGGATTTGCAACAACTATATAATGTTCTCCGCCAAGAAATTTTAATAAGTGACCATACATTTCTCTAAAATAGTCGTCGTTAAACGAAAAACCAATAAAAAGCAATTTGTAGGTTCCCATCAATGCTGCAAATCTATGTGTAAAACTATCATCATTATATAAAGCATCATAATCCTCTTGCGTTAATATCATCTTACCAGGCCGATCCCAGATGCCGTGGATATGAACAACACGATGCTCATCTTCATTGTAGAGCTTTTGGAAGTTTTCAATATCATTTAGACATAGAGGGGTACCGTTTAAATATTTACTTAGAGAAGTGTCATAATTAGTAGTTAGGTAAAATCTGGGATTAAACAGTTTTAGCTCCTCGTAGTTATGTAAATTTGAGTCAACCCCTGTATTAAGTAATCGCTTTAGTCTAAGACTAACCTCTTCTTTGATCTGTGAGTCTGTAGCTAATGATGCAGAGTAAGATTTTAGATACTTTACTGCCTCAAAATATTTTCCCTCCGCCACAAAATCCAAAAAACGCTTTTCATTATTCCTATTTATATCCTTTGCTAAGCCCTCGAAAAGACCGCGCCATGTTGGAAGCCCGAATGGAATTGCTATACCAGCCCCCAAAAAAGGGATAATCCGATTCCTCGACTCTTTTAGTGAGCTAAAGTTATTAAGGAAATCCCTATGAACATAGGTAAACAACTCTTCTTCTTCTAGCTTTCTGAGTTCATCAGTAAACTCTGTCGTTAACTCGAAGATTTCTTCTATTTCATGACTTCCATCATTAATACCCGTAAAAATAGTTTTCCCGCAGGCTTCGCATAGTTCGTTTATGCTTTCAACCAACCCGGATGTTTCGTGAGCCAAACAGTCATAATGTATCTGGCCTATTACCATCTTGTGTTCTTGGGTAGCCTTAAGAAAAGTGCTTACTTCTTTTTGGTTTAAATCGTAGCTCATTAATAAACGTCTTGTGAAAAGATCATTCCTTGAAACCTCTTCTATTTTAAATAAAAGGCTGAGTGCATCAGCTTCGGAAAGCGATAACTCAATAGCCACGGTATCTATTAATGGTTTCAATAACATAATGAAAAAACTCCTTATCTAAATGTCTCCGAGCCAAAAATACTACTTTAAAGTAAGTAGACGTTGAAACTATGGTCGTTTGTATTACATCTTTATGGTCATTAGTAAGATGCTTATAATCGCTGAACCATGATAAGGACCAATATGGCAATGCGACAGCTTGCTTGAAATCAATATACAGGCTATGAAACATTTCCGAACTAGCGATGGGTCTAGATTTATCGCTAGATTTTGTTGAGGATTGACTCGCTTTATTCGACTTGAAATTTATCCTAGTGGGATATCCAATCAGGTTAAGGTCTTTTGCCTTTTTCCTCAAACTATCGCCTTTAATGCGTATATTTATGTAACTACCGAGTAGCAATGCCTGTAACTTTTCTGTTACAACTTGCTTTTCGAATGTTGGAACGCTTTCATCCATAAATAATGTATTAAATATTTCATTTGTAAATATACCGATCTTTCTATGGACTTTTTTATTTACTTCTTCACGAATATCTTTCAGGAGCATTGTGTCAAGTTCCTCGCACATCTTGAACATGCCCCCTCGGTCGGTATTAACGTCTACATAGCCAGCAATCCGTAGATATTTCAAAATGGTTTCATTTATTTTCTTATATAAACTGTTTATCGAGCTGTCCCATAAGCTTTCGTTCCCATCGGATTTCTCGATACCGACAAGATTTCTCACCATAATTAAGTAAACTTGGTTGGTAAAGTCAATTTCAACTCCTGCTAGAAAATAAGCCTCTGTTTCATTTTTTCTTGGAACTACTTCTACAAATAAAAAACGTGCATTCGTTACCTTGTCTTTATCTGTTTTATAGTCAAATCCCGCAATAAACTTTGTACCACTAACTCCAATACTTAAGCTATCCATTAAGTAGAAACCCTTTTCCGACATTGAATCATGGTAATTTACAGGGATAATAGGGTTATCAATGTTAATGTCTTTTATTAATAGCTTTACTGCTGTTCGGAAGTTTTTTGGAGTATATTGAACCGAACCTTTTATTTTGCTAACATAAACATTTTTCAATTGTCCGTATAAAATATTCTCGAAAAATATTTTATCGAAATCATTTTGTTTGTGTCTGTGATTTTCGAGAAAGCGACTGTAAAATTGGTCAAAGGGCTCTCCACTAATTGCTTTGAAACTTAACTCTTTTTCTACAACTTCTTTAAACTGCTTGTAATCTACATACTCAAGGAATTTATGTCCTCTAAATAGAGAAATACTCGGTTCAACTATCATTTCTTTCTTCTCCAATCTCTCTTCGATCATAAACGCCCATGTTTCACCTTGCGCCTTGGGGAGAACCTGATATTATTGACCGAATAAGGCTTCCTGCTTATATTACAAATGGTTTCATTAGTAATGTAAGCAGGGTATACATAAGCAATATCATATTTCTTTCTAATTAGTTGTGCATCTCACTATGAAGAGGGATTTTTCAACTCCCCTAATAATTTAATACTTTCCACATATTACCTCAAATTCCTTCTCATATCGCAGAAATAATCTAAGATAAAACAAAAATGGCCAGACCGTCCAAAAGACGACCTGACCTTTCTTATTTATACCTACAATGAGGTAACGCCAACGTGCGTCGATGAACTGAATTGAATAATGTCATCATTATAGTAATATCAACGTGCTATGTTCGCGGTTACATGAACAAAAAATATTGTTTTCCAACACTACTCTATATGTTTGAAGAAACATACTGTCGGACGATAACTAGGAAGGTAAATCAACTACATCATTTTGCAGTCATGCTGGAATTTAAACATATCTAAATCTTAACAAACTCCTATGAAGACCTTATCGTATTTCTAATACTGTTGTATACGGCTAATGCATCGGTAATATTATACTGTTCCGAATGGTGATCTCCTTTTGCACCAGCTGAAATCAGAATATATTCTTGTTTACCCACTTTGGCGAGACTCGCGAGACATAGACCGGCCTCATCGGTATATCCAGTTTTCCCTCCTAAGATTTCCCCACCAATAATATTTTGATTGTTGAGTTCTTCAAACATAGTACTGTAAAAGGTTATCCCGCCAGGGTTCTTATTAGTAGGTTGTGTGGAATGACGGGATGATGTAAAAATCTCTCGGAAAGTATCATTTTGCAAAGCATAGCTTAGAAGAATAGCTAGGTCTTTGACTGTTGTGTAGTGTTTTATATTGTGAAGTCCAGTCGCATTTTCAAAATGGGTATTTTTCATGCCAAGATCTGCCGCCTTTTGATTCATTAATTTTACAAGATTATGCTCTGATCCCGCAATCTGATCAGCAAGTCCAATACAGCACTCCGCACCGCTCGGCAGCATTACTCCTAATAACAAATCGATTGCCCTGACCTGCTCACCCGGTTGAAAACCTGCCATTGATGCATCTGCTCCGTACAGCTTCTGAAACGTAGAATTCGTCAGTTTGATTTCTTCCTTCATATTAGGTAAATTTTCTATCGCAACAATGGTTGTCATCATTTTAGTCAAAGAAGCTGGATAGATTTTTTCTTCACTTTTTTTCTGCATCAGGGTGGTATGATCTTTTAAACGGATCAAAATCGCATTAGGACTATTCAGTTTATCGGGAGAGATAGGAACAGAGGGAGCGGGTTCTATCTTAGACGGAGGAACCGATGTTGTTCTATCGGCGGAAGAATCGGGTGTTGTCTTTAAAGAAGAATATGACGAGGTTTTAACGTCATATTCTTTCTCAAAGATGTGCTGGTATCCAGTCATAATGATGGATTTATTAACTAAAGCAGCCATTCCAAGCATCAACAGAAATGCTGCAAATATGCTCATTCCTGGATTTTTGTTTTTTACTTTTCGTACCATAATAAAACAGCTCCTTGTTCTGTGTTGATATTATTCAACCACAGAACAAGGAGCTATGTTGGAATTCCATCTTAAGAACTTCTTAAGAATTTCTTATGACGGAAGTTTTACCGTAAAAGTAGTATTTTCCGTGTTGCTTTCCACAGAGATTGTACCGTCGTGAGCCTTGACAATTTCTTGGGCGATTGCCAAACCCAGTCCTGCTCCACCGGTGTTTGTGGAACGTGAAGAATCTAATCGGTAAAACTTTTCGAAAATAGTTTCAAGCTTTCCCTGCGGGATTGGATGTCCCTGATTAGTAAAAGTTATAAAAATATTTTCGTCCTGCCGTTCAGCAGAAATGTCAATGACGTTGTTTTCATAGCTATAGGCTATCGCATTTTTCAGAATGTTATTGAACACACGGGCCAATTTGTCTGCATCTCCCCACAGAGTGAGGCCGTCAGGCACATTAACGGACACCTGCTTATCCTGTGGAGTCAGCATTGGATAGAATTCATCGGCCATCTGCTGAAGCATGAACAGTAAATTGATTTTTTCTTTATTCAAAACAATCGTTTGAAGATTAAATCTTGTAATCTCAAAAAACTCATTGATAAGCTGCTCTAATCGATAAGCTTTTTCCAAGGTAATACCGACATATTTTGCCTTCTGTTCAGAAGGCATATCAGGGGCTTCATCCAGAAGACTTAAGTATCCTATAACGGAGGTCAGAGGTGTCTTTATATCGTGAGCCAAATAAACTACTAAATCATTTTTGCGCTGCTCGGCATCAAGGGCAGCTTTCTTTTGTTTTTGCAAGTTGTTTTTTATCTGATTAAGCTTGTTTTCCATAAAATCCAATTCCGGTGATAATGTAATTTTATCATCGGATTCCTCAGCAAGTTTGTCCATTCCAGCGCTAATTTCGTCAAAATATTTTGTGAACCCAGAAACGGAAAATCGAAGAAAAAGGATAACTAAAAATATTAGGATTACAACAAAAAGAATCAAGTCCATATTGTTGCGAATCACCAACTGATAGATTGTCAGGGCGTCCGAATATTCAAAATTAAAAGCATTGACTAAAAATCGAACGATACGATCTCCGATCTGTCCACGCAGGATATAGCGCAATAGATAAACAGTCACAGCGGCGGCAACTGTAATCAGAAGCATTTGAAAAAATACTTTCCTTTTTAATTTTGTATAATCATTCCTTTTTTCATCTCTCTTACTTCTCAATTTTATAGCCAATCCCCCATACCGTTTTGATATATTTAGGATGTTCCGCGCTGTCATGCATTTTTTCCCTTAAATGCCTGATATGAACCATTACCGTATTATTGCTATTGGTGAAATACTTGTCTCCCCATACCTCATGGAACAATTCTTCCGAACTAACCACCCGTCCGCGATTGGAACAAAGGACCCAAAGAATGGAAAATTCCGTAGGAGTGAGAGATAGCCTTTTTTCATTCAGCGTACATTCATGGGTCTTCATGTCCAATACCAAGCCGGAAAAGGCAATCATGTGTTCTTCCTGGTTTGGCACCGCAGAATTATATTTGGTAAATCTCCGGAGCTGTGCCTTTACACGGGCAACGAGTTCCAAAGGGCGAAACGGTTTAGTGATATAGTCGTCCGCACCTAATGTCAGCCCGGTAATCTTAGCGATTTCTTCTTCTTTAGCTGTCAGCATAATAACCGGAAAATTATGTTTTTCTCTAATTTTCCGACAGAGAGTAAAGCCATCAATATCCGGTAGCATGACATCAAGTATTGCAAGCTCTAACTGTTCCGACTCAACACACCGGAACGCATCTTGACCGTTATAAAATTTGTATACTGTAAAACCTTCATTTCTTAAATAAACTTCAATTAGATCCGCTATGGACCGCTCATCGTCTACAATTAAAATATTGATGCTCATAAGTTCTATCCCTTCTTCCTGGATAAACACTCATTATTATAGTACTGCAAAACAAAAATTAATAAAACCTTAAGGTTTTATTAATTAATAGTTTAGTCTCAGTATATGGATACGGATATAGAGCAATAATACGAGCAAAAGTATACCAACAAAATTAATAACTCTGTCTAATTTTTTATTATTAATAAACTTATTGCTTAAACCATATAATGTCAGCCCGAGAAAGCCTCCAACAGTATTTGTAATTAAATCTGTTATGTCTGCTGCCCCAATAGCGAAGATAAATTGAATTAATTCGCAAGTAAGGCTAAAAACCAGTATTAAAACTAACTTAGGTGAAAATCCAACTTTTTTGAAATTGACATTCAAAAGCAAGCCAAAAGGAATAAAGATTATAACGTTATCTCTCATCTCTCCGAAACTTCCATTTACTATTGAAGGAGCAGCAAATGGAATCAAGTTAAGACTTCTATGGTGATAATTAAATACTGACAAAATATTGTATTGTAATTTGAATAACACTAACCAGATTAGTATCACTAAATATAAAGCTAGCAATCCTCTAGATAATATTTTTTCCATATAATATAATCTCCTCTAATTCTTTTTTGTTAATTTACTCCAGTTAATTGATTGCATGCTGTCATTGATATACTTAGTATCTCTAAGATAATTATTGTTAAGACCTTTCTTATTATATCTAATCTCCTTTTCTTTTTGTATTACATTTCAAATTGATGTATAAGTAAAATCTATTTTCTTTTCGTATGAGAGAAGCCCCTTTCTGAAATTACGAAGGCCTATCCGATTCGATAACTTCATTCTACCGAAATGGGATAGGCTTTCTTTAAATAAGTGCTTATAAATTTCTTAAGTTTTCCTTATGAATGCCTTATTTTTAGGTTAAGCAAATGGCGCTTTGGAAATATGTGGACACTCTGTACCTTCACCGCAGACACTTGTTAAGCAGGTCAATCTTTACTTGAGCAAAGTTATATACTACGTAGATACTTACAATGAAGTAACATCATCGTGCCCTGTCACGTTGAAAGAGCTATATTTCTCTGGCTCAGCTCTATATATTATCCACTGATTTTTCCTAATACTTTTTCAATAAATATCCTTGCCAATTCAGGATCAAATTGAATACCTGCATTTCTTTGTAATTCCGCTATTACTAATTCATTTGGTAGTGCACCTCGATAACTTCTCTCACTAGTCATTGCATCATAGGCATCCGCTACAGTTATTATTCTAGACACAAAGGGTATCTCTTCCCCTTTTAAGCCTTTTGGATATCCTTTCCCATCCCATCTTTCATGGTGATACAATACGTAGTTAGCCATGTCGGACATATCATTGACCGTACTTAGAATTCTATAGCCTATTTCAGGGTGGCGCTTAATTTCCTTCCATTCATCGTCTGTAAGGTTACCAGTCTTATTAAGTATATTTTCGTTAATAGCTATTTTACCTATATCATGTAGTAATCCAACAGTCTTAAGTTCCTCAATATCATGCTCAGGCATCCCAAGCACTTCTCCCATGCTTTTGCATAACGCCGAAACTCTATGTGAGTGCGCCTCTTCTCTTTTGTTTTTCTCATGAAGCGTATTAATGATAGCACTCATTGTTTTCCCTCTCATACTTGGACTTTCAAAGAGTTTTTTCTTATACATATGATCCTCAGCCTTTTTGAATATTTCTTGATTGTTTTCTTCCTCATTATTCTTAGTTTCATAACCAATGGAAATAGAAATATCAACGGATCCTACTTTTTCTTTTAATGACAGATCCTTGATCCGTTTAATGATTTTCTCTGTTTCAAAAGCATCCGTTTTAGGTAATATAATAACAAATTCATCCCCTCCGAGTCTGGCAATGATGTCATCAGCTCGGCATCCCTTCTTTATTACTTCTGCTACTTTCTTAAGAAGCTCATCACCCATGACATGTCCAAAGGAATCATTGATAAGTTTTAACCCATTTACATCAGCCATAACAATGGTCATCGGAAGGTTTCTTTCTGTATCTAACCGTTTTAACTCATCTTCATAAAATCTTCGATTGAATAAACCTGTTAAGGGGTCTGTGTATGAGACCCACTCGAGCTTCTCCATATTATATTGCAGAGATATTATTTGAGATGCTGACGATATCCCTGCAAAAACAAATACATATCCTATAATAATAAATACTAAAAACAATAGCATGTCCCATGTAGAGTTAAAACGTTTCAAACGTTCGAAGGATATCGTATAGTTATTAATTAACAACAAAAATGCAAGAATTGGGTACAAAGACATAAAGCTTATGGTTTTATTAGATACTTTGTTAAGAATCATTTTGTAAGGTTTACTGATAAAGTAATATGTCGCTAATAACAATAAGATTTGAATACAAATTCTAAAAATATATATACGGTTTAAAATATATTTCAGATCATCCATACCTGAAAGTAATTGTGCGGATGATATGGCAATAACTAAACATATTGTAGAAAACATCCAAATACTAAACATTGCAAATACTTTTTTTGTTATTGATTCTTCAAATACTAAATTAATATATGATATATACAAAAAGGAATTGAAATATAATACATATTCAATAATTATGGGATCATGTATATATTCATTCGCACAAATATTGGTAATATAGATGAATAATGTAGTTAATATGAAAGCGTTCAAACAGAATTTAACTGGTTTTCTTCTTGAGAGCAAAATATGTGTTGTTAAAACATTAAGAATAGCAATGAAAAATAAGTACAAATTTTGAGGTGATATCAAGTCAATCTTCCCTTATCTAAATAAAATATTTGCATACCTTACAAATCCATTCATTTGCTATTATTCTACTCTAACTTTCAAAATTCCTTTTTAACGTCATAATTTCCCAACCCTCATCCCGCGCTTTAACTCAAAAACAAAATGAGCTGGTGCGATGACTTCTATCTTCTCAACCAACTCATTAAATACTTCATCATCAAACTCTTCAAGCAGTGAATCCCTGCTATTTATTGTCTCTAGGATCTCATCGAATCTTTCAACTTTCAATATAGAGACCCTCGCTTTCTTACTCTGTTGGATCCCCACTAGAATAGAAAAGATAGCCAGTTAAATCGAGCCTTTCTATAGTATTAGCAAGATCAAGTAGACAGTCCACATGAAATTCGGCACATTCTCGTCTCGTCAAACGTTTCATGAGACGGGTCTTGGTATATCCGGCGCGTGGCACTTTACTCATCAAAATAAAAGCCGGTCCGAAAGCAGGTTTCCTTCCCATCTTATATTTGCCAGCATTTGCTAAGCTCTCCACGATCTAGATCTTATCCCTAAGTAAGCCTTGTATACGGCTCAAAAACCAAACCAAGTAACCGGAAGTGTCAAAAAGGCAATTCCGGTAACCATAAAATTAGCCGTGTTTAAAGTCAAGGAAAGGACTAAGATCCCTTCCCTGAACATCGACCCCAAAAGTATTCGCATATTTTCTAGTCCTCGGCCCAGCACTAAACTTGTCAACAGAAGGACTACAACTGAGAGCCAACCCCATAAACGTGGGCGCTTTAGGTTTATAAAAGAACCACAGATAAACCCAATGAACAAGCCAAATTAAGATAAACAAACCCACATTAAACCTCAATTCTAGCCATGTTCAATGGGCCAGGAGAAGGGCAATGCAAAATCCCTGAACCAAGCAAATTAATGCACTTGATAGTATATTGAACGATTTAAGATCACGAACGTTCATGATACCTCCACGTCAGTTAACGTTATTTGAGTTTAAAGGTTACGATTACAGGTGTCCCATCTGCCGGGAGAACATTTACTATGGTTCAGATCAAGAGCAAAATTAACGTTGGGGGGCAATGTATACTGAATTCATAAAGTTAAAAGATTCCAATTCAACATTAAATGGAGTATCATTGACAAACAGGCTTTCTATTTTTTTAAGTTGAAGGAGTCTTTCACTTAAAAAATAGTTAGTTTGGTTGGGTATGGGAAACTTTAACCCAACAAGGTTCTCAATGGCGAGAGCTTTTAACCAAAAGGGGGATAATTAGATGAAGATTTTGGCAGATGTAATGGAACAGGTAATCAAGAGAAACCCTAATGAAACAGAGTTTCACCAGGCAGTAAGTGAGGTCTTAGAATCCCTAGAACCAGTTGCTGAGAAACATCCAGAGTGGGTAAAGGCTGGAATATTCAGCCGTATTGTCGAGCCTGAAAGGCAAGTTGTTTTCAGGGTAACATGGGTTGATGACAATGGAAATGTTCAAGTAAATCGTGGTTTCAGAGTTCAATTTAATAGTGCGATCGGTCCCTACAAGGGTGGTTTGAGATTGCATCCATCGGTTAATATCGGGATCATTAAGTTCCTTGGATTTGAACAAATCCTTAAAAACTCACTAACGGGACTTCCCATAGGCGGAGGTAAAGGTGGCAGTGATTTCGATCCTAAAGGTAAATCAGACGGAGAAATCATGAGATTCTGCCAAAACTTTATGTTTGAGTTGTCTAGACATATTGGAGAGAACACAGACGTTCCCGCTGGAGATATTGGGGTAGGTGGACGCGAAATCGGTTATCTCTTTGGAATGTACAAGAAGATCCGCAATGAATTTACCGGAGTTCTTACCGGCAAGGGCTTAGACTGGGGCGGAAGCTTAGCTAGAACTGAAGCCACAGGGTATGGTCTTTGCTACTTTATGGAAGAAGCTCTCAATGCCAAGGGTAAGTCATTTAAGGGAGCAACTGTTTCTGTATCGGGCTCGGGAAATGTTGCTATCTATGCAACACAGAAAGTTCACCAATTAGGTGGAAAAGTAGTTGCAATGAGTGACTCCAATGGTTATATATATGATCCAGAAGGTATTAAGCTGGACACTATTCAGAGACTAAAAGAAATTGAAAGACAAAGAATCAGCAAATATGTTGATTTTCATCCAAATGCTACTTATACAGAAGGATGTTCCAATATATGGAATGTTAAATGTGATATAGCTCTACCATCTGCTACTCAAAACGAATTAGATGGAGAAGCAGCAAAGACGTTAATTGCTAATGGATGTTATGCAGTAGGCGAAGGAGCCAATATGCCTTCCACTCCTGAAGCAGTTGAACTATTCATCGAGAATAAGGTTGTATTTGGTCCTGCAAAAGCTGCCAACGCTGGTGGTGTTGCAACTTCAGCTCTCGAAATGAGCCAAAATAGCATGAGATATTCATGGTCTTTTGAAGAAGTGGATGCAAAACTAAAAAACATTATGGCGAACATCTACAAAAACGCAAGTGAAGCTGCAAAAGAATATGGTCAAGAAGATAATCTTGTCGCAGGTGCGAATATTGCGGGATTCTTAAAAGTCGCTTCTGCCATGTATTCACAAGGAATCCTTTAAATATCACGTGTGAAGCCTAAACTGAGTACTTCATAGTAATCTTCAATATTATATCACCCTCCCTACATAGTCACTTGTGTGTGATAATGTAGGGTTTTTTTAGCTTTAAGTACAAAAAACTAATCCCATTTTGACCATAGTTTCAATAAAAGAGCAAGTAGCACGCATCCTAACAGATGGCTACTTGCTCTTCTTGATGACCGTTTGTCTCCGCACCCTATTCCCTTCTAATTATGCCGGCCAAGAAACACCATCGTCTAATAACTTCTTTTCTTGAATGAACTCCATTAATAACTTAGCAGTTCCACCCGTTAGTTTTAGACAACGGCGCAAATGTTCGGGTGAGTCAAACTCATGAAGATTTAAGCCCCGGCAACAAGTGCCCCCGAATTCATTGACAAACCGATCGTGGAATTGATGTGCAAGATCATAGCTTGGTTCTCTTGATTGCCCAGGATCTACACGCCCCTTAAAAAGCCCTAGAATCATTGTTGAGCCTGTCAATGCTCCACACATACATCCAGCATGTCCTAAACCTCCACCAAAACCGGTTGCCATTTTCAACCCTTCATGATTTAAGGGATTTTTTAATATCTCATTAAAAGTATGAACAATAGCCTCGGCACAATTTAGGCCATCTTTGAATTTGTTACCCGCTCTTGAGCGAGCATCTAAAGCAAGGTCCGCCATTTGCTATCCCCTCTTCCCTAATTATTTATCTATAAATTACTATTCCACACCAAATGTCATATTCCTACTATTCAGAAAAATTAAATTTTAGTTATCTCGCACTTCTATCACCAAATTCAGTAAATTTTATTACAACAGAAAAAGATGATAATTCGATAGGTTATATTTATCGCTAGATGGTTTGACAAATCATATATCTCGATTTCAAGAACGTAAGACTGATGATTCGCAACATTAAAAAAGGGTAAAAATCTAAACCTATTTCTGTTATATATTTACATATTAACGCATTTTAATCAGTTAAATTGAACAATTCTCTTGCTATTCTAAGATAAATAACCATTATCAACCAATTAACGAAGACTATAATGACTCTGAATTAATCATTCCCAACGTTCCGTATGTGAGAAATTCACCCTTATTGCGACAAAAAAAGTGTGATTGTGACGTAAAAACTACCATATGTTAAATTAATTACGAGGATATTGACTTAAACTGACCTCAATGCTAATCTTTATTTATAAGGAAATACGGCTTATCCTTTAGTAATTTAGTTAAAGGCAGGCGAACTAACGAAACAGTGTACCTCAAATGTTCGACCACCGTCCTAATCACGACTAATTAGTGAAGTAGTTCACAATAATCGTGGATAAGTCGCTTATCCCCTATTCCTGGATTTCGTCATGAAAAGGAGACGTTACGGATGTGGCATGGAGGTTGAACTCAAGGTTCTTAGGTCTTCGGCGACAAAGTAGTAAACTTGAAGTGACGTAGTAGTCCTTATGCCTCGGCGAATCCGTCGAGAGTCTATTTTATAGGGAGGGTTTGAAATTGCGTTTAGATTGGCTACTAATATTCTCTTTAATTCTTGTCGGTGCAATTCTAGCCTTTAGTTATGCCTTAAAGAAAAAGATCGGCATTTTAACTTTAGGTGCCAAAGATGAAAGGTTTGATAACCCGGGTAAGCGTTTTATGAATTTTGTTTCCGAGGTATTAGGTCAGCGTAAAATGCTTAATGAACCCTACGGATACATCCATTTCATTATTTTTTGGGGATTCATTTTTATCTGTTTAGGTGAGTTGCCTTTGATCTTTGAAGGACTGTTTCCCGCTTATTCCTTTCCCATTTTGGGAACAAACCCCTATTTTTATATGATTAAAGATGTTCTGACAGCACTGGTGGTCATAGGCTTAATTATAGGAGCTATTCGAAGATGGATCATTAGACCAGCACGTTTATATCGGACACCAGAAGCCGCAATTATTGTATTATTAATCTTGGGTGTAATAGTAACGGAATGGATATCAAGTGGCGCAAAGGTAGCGATAGAATCCAATAGCGTATACGCACTAGCGATTATGTATAATAGCATGGCCTATCTTTTTAAAGGACTTAGCCCTGATACATTGGTGATCATTCAAGATAGTTTTTGGTGGATTCATATGTTGATTGTCTTTGGTTTCTTAGTTTATATTCCAAACTCCAAGCATATGCACCTTGTGGCAGTCCATCCTAACGTTTACTTCTCATCCTTAAAACCTATTGGTGCGCAGATCACGCCGATCGACCTAGAAGACGAAGAACTAACCGAGTTAGGCGTTGCAAGAATAGAGAGTTTTACATGGAAACAATTATTAGACAGTTTCGCTTGTGGAGAATGTGGAAGGTGCATGGACAACTGCCCAGCCAATATTTCCGGTAAGCCCTTGAATCCCAAACGATTGATCAGTCGCCAGTTGAAAGAGCATCTTCTAGAAAAAGGCGCGGTCATGAATCTTAAAGGGCTAAAATCTACGGGTGACGAGAGTGCCGATGCCTTAGCCGAAATCGCTGAAAATGATCCTCAAGCAGCTGAGATTTTGCAAAAAACATTAATTGGAGATATTGTGACTGAAGATGAGATTTGGGCTTGTACTACGTGCATGTCCTGTCAAGTACAATGTCCAGTATCCAATGAGCACGTTAGTAAGATCATCGATATGCGTCGATCTCTAGTCATGATGGATAGTAATTTTGCGCCAGAATTACAATTAGCGTTCCGTAATGTTGAGAATAACTACAACCCTTGGGGTATCGGTTATAGTGACCGAGCAAATTGGGCTTCTGAGTTAGACGTTAAATTAATCAGCGAAGATGAAAATGTCGAGTACCTCTTCTGGGTTGGTTGTGCTGGTTCTTTTGATAGTCGAGCTCAAAAAGTATCGGTTGCTATCGCTAAGATTCTTAAAGCCGCTGGTGTTGACTTCGCGATTCTAGGCACTGAAGAAAAATGTTGCGGTGACTTTATACGTCGATCAGGGAATGAATATATGTATCAATCCATGGCTGCCGAAAATATCGAAGTCTTAAATGGTTATAAAGTTAAGAAAATAATCACAGCTTGCCCTCACTGCTTAAATACTTTGAAAAATGAGTACCCAGAATTTGGTGGCAACTATGAAGTAATCCACCACACCCAATTGATTGATCAATTAATTAAGGATGGTAAATTAGTTCTCAATACTAAGGGCGAATTTGAACCCCAAAAGATTGTCTACCATGATTCCTGTTATTTAGGTCGTTACCAGCAAGAGTATAAAGCGCCTCGTGCACTTTTCAACTTAGTACCGGGTGTCGAGTTAGTGGAAATGGAACGTAACCATAATAAGAGCTTCTGCTGCGGAGCCGGAGGTGGCCGGATGTGGTTAGAGGAGCATCTTGGTGAAAGAATTAATAATCTGCGAGTTGAACAAGCTCTCGATAAGAATGCGCAAGTCATCGGCGCCAACTGCCCCTTCTGTATTACCATGTTAGAAGATGGGGTAAAAGACAAGGTCGATGCAGACAAACAAACGGTTAAAGTCGTGGATCCTGCCGAGCTTATTGCTAAAATGATTAGTTAGTTACACCCTTCATCTCTAATCCACTCTCATTTCTCCATGTTTAAGGCTTTATCGACTGCAAATGGGCGTAATAAAACCCATCGTCAGTCAGTCGATAAAATGCCTTTTTTTCATTTTGGAGCATTCATACTGTAATTATAAAGAATTTCTGGATAGCGTGATAAAAGCTCCTCAAATGTACACACTATTTTTAACATCACAAGGGGGTTTTAATAGTGTGGAAAAAATGGATATTAGGTTGCCTTATACTGCTTGTAGGTCTATACGTTTTGTTTCAAATCGGCTATGTTGCAACGTCTGGGCCCATGTTTTGTGCTAATTGTCATGAAATACAAAAATATGCCGTATCATGGCAGACATCTCCCCACAAAAGTGTAACGTGCTTAGAATGCCACAAACCTAGGGGCGAATTGGGTAAATTCCACGCAAAGGCTAGAGGGTTAAATTATGTGTTTCAACATTTTAGTGGTGACTATACCATTCCTACCCGAGCAGTTCTTTCTGATCTGAACTGTATTGAATGTCATTTAGGTGACAATAAGACCTTTCCTAATGCAGTTCGACTAAAGAACACACCTCAAATAAATCATTACGAAACAATTAAAAAGAGCCAATCTTGTTTAGATTGTCATAGAGAAGCAGGACATGCTGTCGATATTTATCTAACACCTGAATTGAAGAGTGCCAAGCCTTAATTCCCCCCCTCTCCAGCACTCTTTACCTTTGAGACACTATCCGATACAATATTATTGCTCGCTATAACCGAGTAATAGCAGTCCTAAGAAGTTGTTTCTGGGAGCACGTCACTTCTTAAAAAAGGAGATAGATCTTGTTAAACTTTAATTATTCAATTCCAACCAAAATCTTCTTTGGTAAAGAACAAATCCAGTCATTAATCGGGCAAATCAACCAATATGGTACCCGAATTCTCTTGGTTTATGGTGGAGGAAGCATCAAGAAAATTGGACTATACAATAAAGTAGTAACGCTTTTAAAAGAAAACAACCTTCCCTATTGGGAGCTTCCTGGCATCGACCCCAATCCGCGGATTGAGAGCGTCAGAAAAGGAATTGCCCTATGCCGTGAAAATCAGATCAATTTCGTATTAGCTATTGGCGGAGGAAGTACCATTGATTGTGCCAAATTGATCGCTGCGGGATTCTTCTATCCAAAGGATCCCTGGGATTTAATGATAGGTACAGCGAAGTTCGAAAAGGCCTTACCGCTCGGAACCATTTTGACTCTCGCAGCAACGGGTTCCGAAATGGATCCTATTGCAGTCATCAGCAATCCCGAAATCAATCAGAAAATTGGGACGGGACATCCGACAATGGCCCCGAAATTTTCTATCCTAGACCCTACATATACGTTTAGTGTCCCCAAAAGCCAAACCGCAGCAGGCACAGCCGATATTATGAGCCATGCTCTCGAATCCTTTTTTAGTGGAATAAGGAGTGCCTATTTACAAAGCCGGATGTCTGAAGCAATCTTAAAAACCTGTATTAAATATGGTCCTATAGCAATGGTGGAACCGGAGAATTATGAAGCTCGAGCCAACTTAATGTGGGCCTCCAGCCTCGCCATCAATGGACTCTTAAGTTACGGTAAAGAACGAAAGTGGAGTGCTCACCCCATAGAACATGAACTGAGCGCCTACTATGATATTACCCATGGCGTCGGGCTAGCGATCATAACCCCACATTGGATGGAATATGTCCTAGATGACAGTACTGTCGATGTCTTTAAAGACTATGGAGTCAATGTTTGGGGCTTAAACCCAGAGTTGGAAGCCTATGAGATCGCACGTCAAGCGATTGAAAAGACTAAAGCCTTTTTTGTATCTTTAGGTTTACCGACCACCCTGAGTGCGGTAAATATAAGCGAAGAAAAACTTGAACTTATGGCTAACGCTGCCACCAAGCACGGGCCGCTAGGCGAATTCCGGCCTATTAACGCCCACGATGTCCTTCAAATCCTAAAGGCATCGCTGTAACGAATATTTATGAAATCTTAAGTTAGGAGATGTCTATTGATGGAATTACTAGAAGCTATTCAGTCCAGACGAAGTATTCGAAAATTCTTATCCAAGCCCGTCCCTGAAGAGTATATTACTCAACTTATAGAAGCGGCACGACTCGCTCCATCTGGGAGCAATCTTCAACCCACTCGTTTTATTGTCATTAAAAGCGACGCAGCCAGAACACAATTGAGCAGTGCAACGTCTTTGCCATTTGTCACACAAGCCCCTGTAGTTATAGCCTGCATTGTTGATACTGAATCTTTTGGCAGTATGGAAACTCGGGCACGGGAGCTCAAAGAAGCAGGAGCCTTCACGGATACCCCCCTCGATAACATGGACCCAAAGCTCTATGCAAAACGAAAACCCATGGATCAGGCAACAGCAGAAGGCTATCTGCGATTAAATGCGGCCATTGCCATTGACCACATAACCTTGCGTGCAGTCGACTTAGGTCTCGGAACCTGTTGGGTCATGATGTTTGACCAAGAGAAAGCGAAGCAAGCCCTCGGACTGGACGACAACTACAATGTTGTAGCTTTAATCCCTGTTGGGTACCCTGACCAATCTCCAGGACCCCGCCCTAGACTTGAACGAGATCAAATTTTACTAAAAGAAATGTAAAGTTTACACTAATAAGAAATACGAATGGGGTTGTAACAAAACTTAGTTTAAAGTTTGTTACAACCCCATTTTCAATATCCCTTATCTTAGGCGGAAATTCCAACTGCGACAAGGGATCGTCACTTCGTGAGTGTTTAACCCTTTTTTGAGATACACACCAACTCAGAAAACTTACTTAAAACTTTGTGTCATCAACCTCGTCCAGCCATTGCTCAATCACAGCGATCACTGACAAAACACATTCCTTGTCAAAAGGGGACATTAAGTGAGCCAATTCCACCAATTCGAGGAAGGATTTGCTCCCACCTGCTTGACAAAGCTGCAAGTAGTCCTGCCATGCGCCCACTCTTCCCTCCTGGGACCTCTTCCAAAATTGAAAGGCACAAATCTGGGCCAAGGTGTAATCGATATAATAAAACGGAGCACTAAAAATATGCCCTTGCTGATGCCAGTAACTCCCCCGTTCTAAGTATTCGTTGTCACCGTACTGACGATGAGGTAGATATTTCTTTTCAATTTCCCGCCAAGCATCTTTTCGTTCTTGTGGGGTTGCTTCTGGATGAGAATATACGAAATGTTGAAACTCATCGACTGTTACACCATAGGGAATAAATAAAAGCGCTTCGCTCAAATGAGTGAAACGATATTTATCGGACGCCTCTTCAAAGAACAGATCCATCCACGGCCAGGCCAAAAATTCCATGCTCATCGAGTGAATTTCGCACGATTCATAGGTTGGCCATTGGTATTCAGGTAAGGCATACTTCCGGCTGCTGTACACTTGAAAAGCATGTCCGGCTTCATGAGTTAACACATCGACATCGCCCGATGTCCCATTAAAATTAGAAAAGATAAATGGGGCCTGGTACTGACTGATAAACGTACAATACCCACCGCCAGCCTTCCCCTTTTTGCTCACCAAATCCATAAGCTCGCGTTCTGTCATGAAACTGAAAAATTCGTCTGTCTCCGGAGAGAGTTCTCTGTACATGCGCTGCCCATGCTTAAGAATCCAGTCTGGATCTCCCTGGGGTTTCGCATTCCCTGTAAGGAAGCTGAATTTTTCGTCATAATACATCAGCCTATCCAACCCAAGCCGACGTCGTTGCCGATTGCGCAATTTCGTCGCGACAGGGACAATATGCTCTGCCACTTGCTCACGGAAATTTGCCACCTCATCCGGCTGATAATCCGAACGTAACATCCGCGCATAACCAAGTTCGACGTAGTTTTGGAAACCCAATCTTTTGGCAATCCGCGTCCGTACGCTAACGAGTTCATCAAAGATCTTGTCAAGGGCCTCTTCCTGTTCGGAGAAGAATGTATATTTCGCCTCATTTGCTTTTTTCCGCATCCCTCGATCCGTGGACTGCTGGAAAGGTCCCAAGCCTGGAAGATTTCGCTCCTCCCCCTCAAACATGATCTTAGCTGAGGCGATAAGCTTGGTGTACTCAGTCGCGAGTTTATTTTCCAACTGTAGATCTTCGATAATCTCTGGTTTAAAAGTCTTTATGGTCAATTCGGCGATTGTGAAAAGCTGCTTGCCCCATTTCTCCTCTAATTTGCTACGAAACTGCGAATCCACTAAAGCCTGGTAGAACTGTGAGATCAGTCCTTGATAGATCGGCGTAGTCTCATCAAAATATGCTTGCTCTTGCTCGTAATACTTGTCAGTTGTATCCACCGTATGTCTAATTGAGGCAATTTGGGACATCGACTCAAACTCTCCACGTAAAAAGTTGATCTCAACCATCGCCGCGTTCTGCACATCCATGCTTGATGATTGTGAGAATTTCTTGATCAAAGCTGCAAAACTTGATTGCATTTCCAACATATCTGGTCTTTTATAAACAAACTCCTTAAATTTCATGTATTTACCTTCCCCCCTTGTTTCATACCTGACCCCTTTTGCTTTTTAATTCAGAGCAATTCTAGTATACAAATAATTCTATAAGACTATCCTTAATCCCTCTTTAAAGCTATGCCATCAGTGGTTTCTTACAATAGAAGCCTATGTTCCAACGTCTCTGACTATTTATTAGACCACTCTTTATATTATTTGAATCATCGTTCAGTTTTGGTAATATTTCGACATCGTTTGAATTTAATTTATGGTATTATTCTAGAGAATCGACAAGCAGCGTGAATATGGAAAAATGGGGGTTATAGAATGAGCTACGGAAAACATTTGGCATTTAATAGGGATGGCAAGGTTGGTATTATAACTCTGGATAATGCTAAAGAATTCAATCTGGTAGGCACCGATTTCCTTTATGAATTAGAGGAAATCCAGAAGGAGATTAATGTCGATCGTGACCTAGGGGGAATCGTCATCAATGCTAACGGAGATAACTTCTCGGCTGGAATTGACCTCAAGTTTTTGAAGGGTGTCAGTTCTCAATTTATCATGAATAATTTAGTTTGGTTGCAAAAGCTATACTCATACTGGCAGGAACTGAATATACCGGTCATTGCTGCGATACAAGGTCTTTGCTATGGTTCCGCTACAGAACTAATTCTGGGCTGCGACTTCAGAATCGCTGCTGATAATGCTAGATTTTCACTTCCCGAGGTTCGTTTTGGTTTAGCTCCTGATATGGGAGGTACTACCCGCTTAACCCATCTTGTTGGTATTGGCCAAGCTAAGCGTCTCATTATGGGATGTGAAGAGATCGATGCTCAGGAGGCCTTGAGAATTGGGTTGATCGAAATTTTGGTTAAGCCAGAAGAACTTAACGAGCGTGCAATGAAACTAGCCCAAAAAATGGCTAGTTTACCTCCAGTAGGTATCCGTTTTGCTAAAAAAGGGATTAATATGGCCAATGAAAGCAGTGTTGGAGCAGCATTGCTTTTCGAACAAGCGCAATCAACGTTTTGCTGCGGTACGGACGATTTACGTGAAGGGGTTACCGCTTTTCTCGAAAAAAGAAAACCGGAGTTCAAAGGAAGATAGTTTTATACGCACAAAGGAAGGTTTTAAATCCCTTATCATTGTTACTTACTGTGGCTTATTGTATTCAAAAGCTTTTGATGAGTGTTTGCTATAACGGACATGATTGTCGGACCCATAACCACGAAAATAATCGCAACAAAGATCAGTGTGCAACCTAAAAGCCCTCTTGCTGTGATTGTTTCACCCCATATCAAGATAGAAAATAGTAGCGCCAATGGAGCTTCTAACCCATAAAGCAACGCAGCTTTAGAAGAAGACGTGTATTTTTGGGCAATGTTTTGTATGAGATAGGCGATGCACGTTCCTAGGATAATTGTGTAGATCAACGCACCCCAAACAAAACCGGGCACCTGGAAGGTCATCGATTCAAAGACTACGGAATATCCCATACTTAGAATTCCGGTAAAAGCAATCTGGATAATGGTTAGATTATAAACATTATACCTTGGGGCATAATGCTCTACCGCAAGAATTTGTAAGGCATAAAAAAACGCACAAACAAGTGAAAGTAAATCACCCTTATTTATCATAGAAATGTCATCCATCGAAATCGAAATCAAGCATAAACCAATAAAGGCTAAAATTGCGCCGCCAATGGGCATCCATCCAACAAACTTCTTATGTAAGAATGAAACTAAGAAGGGAACAATCACGATATAAAATGTGGATATAAAGCCTGACTTTCCTGGGGTCGTATAAAGTAAACCGACTATCTGAGCAAGTGATCCGATAAAAAGGAAAATTCCAATAACACAACCCGCTCTTAATTCAGAGCGGGTTGTAGTTTTTAAGATCTTGAAGAAAAATACCCCAAGAATTGCCGCTGAAATAATATATCTCAACCCCGTAAATTCCATGGGCGGCATCAAACTTATAGAAAACTTCGTGAAAGTAAAATTTAAGCCCCATATCACGGCAGCGAGAATCAAAGCTAAATCAGCTAGTAAGAATTTGGATTGTTTTCCCATTTTTTCCTCCTAAATAATGTTATAACATATACGGTATTTTCAAGAGTTACGACTATAGGTTGGGTTTTCACCCCTGATCTGAGCCTAGAGAATTTTCTCCTTTGGAACAGGAAATCTTTTTGTTGTTCGCCATGTTCTTTCACATTACTATATAGTTCTAGGTGCTAGTCTGATTTCCTACCCACTATCCCGAAAATCGACGAACTTTCATATCTATGAAATAGGCATTTTAAATAAGGTGAACTCTTGTACGGAATATTCGTAATAGAAGGAAAGATGATACTCCCCTCTTGGCTCGAACTTGAGACGAAATGACCTTTAGAACTATATAGGTTCCCAACGAATACTATGGTAAATAAAGGATATATCCAAAGGAGAGTTACTATGATTGCTTGTGAAGATAGTGCTTTGTGGCTTATCCAAAGCTACTGGGTTATATGGCTGATATTCTCTGCCGTTGTTGCTATGTTTTTAGGTGGAGTCATTTTCAAAAACTATGAAGAAATTAAGTGATAGTATGTCATACGGAAAGAATAATACCCCACGTTTTACAAAGGAAAAAGCTAACAACTCTAACCCTAACACTAAGTTTTGGGGAGTCTGGTTACCTGTGCCCACCGTTCTCGCTATCATCGTTTCTCTCTTTTTCAATTGGCTAATAACGCAATCCGTTGGGTACGTTGAATCTCCGATTGAAAAAGCTGCGAAAAACATTATTGAGGAATTTTAGGGGGGGGTTGCTGATGCGGCGCATTGAAACTAGCAATAAGTTGCTGAAGGCCCTCAATCAATATTTGCCCCCTCTCCTTTCACGCTGTCCTTCACCGGAACAACAAAGGCTTATTTACGAAAAATACTATCCGCTCATTCTCCAGCATGTACGCAAATTGTATTCCCAAAGTCTTAATCCCTTCTACTTGTGTCCGGAGTCGATTCTGGTTTGGCTTATCATCCCACCTCATAACGCCATTGGAATTAGTTTGCTGGGGCTCCGCAAAATAGCGATTTATTGGCGACAGCAAATTGAACCGAATGAAACCATTTTTTTACTGTTTAAGATCATAGATTTGCATGTGCCCTTTCCCGTAATGTTGTTCATAATGTTTGCAAGCATTGGACTAATTATCACGGATGGTGCGAATCGACTTGTGAAAGCAGCGCAAATGCAATCGGAAGAAATTTTAGGCGACATTAAAGAAACCTTAAATAAGTTATCTGATGTAACGGAGGATTTCCAACAGTCTATTGAAACTTTGAAAACCCTAAAAAATACCCAAAGAGCTCGCCAATTACTTGATCCTTTTAATATAACCCCACGCATGTCTGTCTTTTTCCCAATCTATGACAACCATACCACCTTAGGAATACTCTTAATTGATTTTAGACATCTGGAAGTGACTCTTAAGCAGTCCTTAGAACCCAATGAAACAATTGTTGGTCTAATTCGCTCTGTTGACATTTACAGTCCTTTTCCACTCCCGATTATGGTCATGTTACTATCGATGGGTCTTTTCTTAGTGAGCAAAATTCAAGAACTGAATCAAGCAACGCGTGAGGAAGTATTAAGTGACGTAAAACGAAGTATACCCTAATGCAAAACGATGATAGGGGTGGTCAACATGTCATTCGAATATCTTTGGGCCCATGGTACAACCTTAGGCATTCAACCTTTTCCTTATTTTGCGCCAATGGCATCATTAGGTGTCTTCCTTTTTATCGTCTACATTATCACTGCAGTACAACAAGTGTTGGAAAACCCGAACCAGCACCTTTTATGGTAAGCGCCACGAATTCATTAAAGCTTCCTTTGAAAAATCCCTCGGGCCTTTCTTTATTAAGGGTTCAGGGATTTTTATATTCGATAGTTTGCATTTCGCAACAGCTAAATGAAAAGCCCTATCGATTCTATTCAGAGATCCCCTTTTCTAATTGCCCATAAAGGGTTAAAATATATTAATTACTTAGATATAAGGAGCACACAATGCAACAATCACAGATTGTACATCCTCAAAGCAACCGAGTCAAGGCTTATTTACTCACACTCCTTTCCTCACTGATTTATGGTGGAAACGTCATCGCTGGTCGACTAATTGCTGGGCATGTTCCACCGTTTACTTTGTCTGCCATTCGAGCGGTATTAGCTCTTATTATCCTTCTACCATTAGCCTGGCCCCAGATGAAAACCGCTCCTAAACCTAATAAATCAGAATTTCTACAACTCATCGTAGTGAGTCTCTTAGGAATTACGGTCCCCTACGTTTCATTACTACTAGGTTTGCAGCACACAACCGGGACAAATGCCTCTGTTATTTTCGCAACACTTCCAGCTGTCACGAATACTTTATTGTTTCTTCTTTATAAGCTGAAACCTTCTAGATTTCAAGTATTAGGCATGATTACTTCCTTTTTAGGTCTAGTGATCGTATTTACCCAAGGCTCACTCCTACACTTACTGACGTTCAAATTAGGACGTGGCGAGTTATTTCTATTCCTCAACGTTCTATGTATAGGATTGTTCAATCTAATGGGGCAAAACATTATGAAAAAATTCTCTTCCCTCGTCACAAGTGTTTATGCCCTGATTTCCGCATCGATCATGTTGATTCCAGTGGGAGCTTGGCAACTTAGATCATCCGGATGGAACGTTTCCATGTCAGATTGGTTAATTATTATGTATATGGGTTTCCTAGCAGCTGGGGTGGCCTTTTTTCTTAATCTTTACGGTATTAACAAGATAGGAAGTTCCAAAGTTTCGATACTTAATAATATGCAACATGTATTTAGCGTTACCCTGAGTGTTATTATACTCAACGAATCCTTGGCACTCTATCATTGGATTGGATTGACCTTAGTGGTGTCTGGGGTGGTTCTTTCCTTATCGAAGCTTTCTAAGAAAGGAACTCCCTACCTGATTAGACAGCGGCAAAAAGCTTAGCCTACCTGGAATCGGACATCCTTTCACCATTGCTCAAACATTAGCATAGCATAGATTAGAACAAGCCAAATCTAAGCTAAGGTGGTGAAACTTTATGTCAACAGTATTCCCTTTCCTTTCATTCGTTGTCGTGCGTAGCTTAATACTAGCGCTGATTGTATTTATCGCTGCGGTAATATTATTCTAATTCGAGAAATTTCCTCACATTTAGGCGTTCAGGGAGTGCAGTACGAATACTAGAGGAGGCTCGCTAAGTGCGAGCCTCCTCTAGTAAGTGAATTATATATTTTCATTAAGTACTACAATAAGACTTTCTCCTTTACATGCCGCCGACCGGCGGGGAAAAGGCAACTGTATCTTGGTCTTGTAGAACCTGTTCAAATTCCGCCTGACGATTGTTAACCATACATATGGCGACTCTTTCTTCGGGGAGATTGTGCTTATTGATGATATCAATCACACGGCTGTTTTCTTCTAGCTGAGTCGCTTTTTCTTCAAATCGTCCTTCTCGAAAATCTCCAAAGAGTTTTACATTAACTTCCAACGTTTAGCCCCCTTATCAAACTCATTTTTGCATGATGGCGTTTAGTTATGATTTAACGAGACACCTAAAAATTAAAAACCTGATCGAGCTCTTCACCGGAAAAATCCCATGTAGCATTATGTGGAGGCACTGGTTCGCTGAAGAATTCTGGTAAGCGATCATCCTTATTGGTAAATCCAGCAGCTTCATTGAAAGCCCTCTCCGTTTTAAGCACAAAGCGCCCCATATTAAACCAGTCGTCCACGGACCAACTAGTTCCATACTGGGCGTTAATCATCTCGATTACGGCATGAGACACCGGTTCAGAGTCCAGAATAGCAAAGGCAGTGAAAACGCAGAGGCCCGCACTATCAATGGCCGCAGTCGCGATTTGCAAATTTCGCGACAGTTCAATCTGCCCATCTTTAGCTAATGGGTCAGTGTGACCACCTACATTCAAAATATTCGAAGTCACTGAGTACCCTGCTGTATGATCGGCCCCCATCGTCGTAGTAGCATAGGTTACACCAATACCCTTTACAGATCGTGGGTCATAAGCCGGCATGCTTTGACGTTTCACCGTAGGAATTCGAGTCACTCCAAACGCTTTTCCGGTGAAATCAGCTCCATTGCCCAGAATGCGGCCAAGTGGGGTGCCTTCTTTAATTTCTTCTTTAAATAATTTTAAAATACCCTTACCATCACCCCAGGGAAGGATCCCAGCTTCCATAGCTACCATCATGGTTCCCGCAGTTTCAATGGTATCAATGCCGATGTCATCACAAATCTGATCGATATTAGCAATAATATCCAGATCATCGACGGTACAGCCCGCCCCAAATCCCCAAATTGTCTCATATTCAAAACCAGAGGTGAGGTATTTTTTATCTTTGTCATTGTAAGTCTGGGAGCAACGAATGACACAACCGACATGACATCCATGAGTGGGATCTCCCTCTCTGCTCATAATCGTGTCATACATGGTTTCGCCACAGATCTTCTCGGCTCCATCGAATTGACCCATCCTGAAGTTCTTGGTTGGCAGTCCACCAGCCTCGTTAAGAATGTTAACTAAGACATTCGTTCCATATTTTGGTAGGGCATTACCGCTGACAGGATGACTGAGCAATCCCTTATTGAAAAGTTGCGCAGAGTGTTTGAATTTCCCCTTGTCAAGTATCTGAATTCCTTCCCCGTCGTTATCATCTAGCGTTATGTACTTTATCCGTTTAGAACTCATCACAGCGCCAAGTCCGCCACGCCCTAAGCTACGAATATGCCCTTTAGGATCTTTAACTGAAATATTCGCAGCAAGCATTTTATGCTCTCCAGCTTGCCCAATGGTCAAGACTCCCGTATTTTCTCCATATCTAGCGGTTAGGGTATGGATTACTTCATAATTGCCTTTGCCCAAAAGTTCAGTCTCTTCTTTGATTTTTACCCCGTCTTTATGAACGTGGAGACTATACCATTGATCTCCTTCTGGAATCTCTTCAATGATTAAAGCTTTTACCCCAAGCTTCGCTAATCTTTGAGCCGCCGTTCCACCGGAGTTGCACTCTTTGATTCCACCTGTCAAAGGACTCTTTGCACCTGCAGATAATCGTCCTGAATTAGCGGCCATAGTACCCGCAAACAACCCTGGTGCAAAGACTAATTTGTTTTTATTGCCCAGAGGGTGACAGGCCGGCTCTACCTCTTTGGCTACAATGACGGAAGTCAACCCTCGGCCCCCTAGCAGCTTCCACTCCTCAGGTACTTCCTCAGCCACAAACGAGAGATTTGACATGTTAACACGATAAATTTTCACGAATACACCCTCCAGAGACCTAAATTTTGTGAATTCCAGCCAGCTTCACATAGACATATTATTTGACATGAGACTTCTTATTATTCAAAGCATCATCCTTCTTAATTCCCTCAGAATTGACCAATTCGAATTTATAGCCATTAAGCATGGAAGACACAGTACCATCATCATCTAAAATATCCTGTCTAAAGACCATGTATAAATGCCCCAAGACGAAGATGGAAAATCCCCAGGATATCAAACGATGCAAACTTCTAACTTGATATTCTCCACCCAAGCCTGGGACAATCCACCCCAATAAACTTTGCCAAATTCCCTGAGGATCCCCACCCCCTCGCATGGTTAAACCCGTTAAAATCATCATACATCCCCCGAGCCATACGAAAATAAAGTACATTAACTGAGCGATCGAATTATGCCCTGCATTAAGTGAATGTTCCTTACTAATAAAGCAATAATATCGGACTGTTTTTAACGCATCGCGCAAAAAACCTGGTCGCCAAAATCCAAATCTAGCGTAATCGTTTCCTGCCCAAAACCAATAAGCTCGGAACATCAAATTCGCACTAAAAACAAAGGATGTAATGCCATGCCAAAATCGTACCCTTCCCATCACAAAATGCAGGGTAGCCTCACCCTGCGGCGCTAAAACAGGGTGGGCAATATAGAGCCCTGTTATAAAGAGAATCGTGATTGCCAAAGCATTTATCCAGTGAAATAGCCGCACTGGAAGCTGCCAAACATAAATAGGACTTCTCAATGAATTCATAGAACATCCCTTCCTTTTCTAAAGGACTGATGATAATTTCTCGCCATTGGGACTAATCAAGTGGGTTGCACAAGCCAAGCAAGGATCAAATGAGTGAATGGTCCGTAATAATTCTAAGGGTTGATCTGTGTTCACAACAGGTGTGTCTAACAACGATGCCTCATAGGCTCCTTTTTGTCCTTGGGCATCCCGTGGGGACGCATTCCAAGTCGATGGAACCACAATCTGATAAGCACTCACTTTACCATCCTTAATCTTAACCCAATGTCCTAACGCTCCACGAGGTGCTTCACAAATACCCACTCCCTGCGCTTGGCTTGGCCAGGTTTTCGGTTCCCATTTTTGACCGTTAAAAACGGTACTATCCCCCGCTTTAAGATTGGCAATAAGTTCCGCATAAAAACCTGCCAAGTGGTCAACACAAAACTTTGTTTCTAACCCCCTTGCTAAGGTTCGACCCAACGTCGAAAAGACAGCTGAGACCGGCAAATCGAGTTTACGCAAGGCACTATCGACCAGTTCCTTAATTTCTTGGTTCCCGCGAGCATAGCCGACAACAAAACGTGCTAGCGGACCCACTTCCATGGCATGCCCTTGCCAACGAGGGGTTTTTATCCAGCTATAGCCCTTGTTTTCGTCTAACGTGGTATAGGGGGGACGAGGACCGTCATAATGCGGATCTGTCCTACCTTGCCAAGGATGAAGGCCACTATGTATATCATCATACTGATACCAGGAATGGGAGACAAACTCCTGAATTTGTTTTGGATCCTTAAGATCAACATCGTAGACTTTACTGAGATCTCTATCGAGAACAACCCCTCCGGGAAACAAATAACTATCCGCCTCCCGAATATCCGTCGTTGGAATCCCGCCATACGCTAAATAGTTGCTAACCCCGCCCCCATAAAGATCGTTTTTATAAAAACCGGCAATCGCTAACAAATCCGGAATCAAAACCTGATCAACAAACGTCTGAGCCTCCTCGATTTTTGCTTTTACAAGGTTCAAGCGTTCTATATTGATGACATCGTTGTCATCGAGATTAATAGCACTAGCCATCCCCCCCACTAAATAATTAGGATGAGGGTTTTTACCCCCAAATACAGTATGTATCTTCACAATTTCCTTTTGCCAATTTAAGGCTTCAAGATAATGGGCAACACCCAAAAGGTTCACTTCTGGTGGCAAACGATAAGCCGGATGACCCCAGTAAGCATTTGCGAAAATACCCAACTGACCGCTACCGACAAAGTCTTTAAATTTTTTCTGGATATCCGTAAAATAACCGACAGAGGATTTAGGCCAACTGGAGATTTTTTGGGCTAAATTACTGGTTTGTTGCGGGTCAGCTTTCAAGGCACTCACGACATCGATCCAATCAAATCCGTGTAAGTTATAAAAATGGATCACATGGTCATGAGCAAATTGAGCCGTTGTCATGATATTGCGGATTAAGTTCGCATTTTTAGGGACCCGGATATCTAAAGCATCCTCCACTGCCCGGATTGAACCAATAGCATGAATATGCGTACAAACTCCACAAATTCGTTGGACAAATGCCCAAACATCCCGCGGATCTCGATTTTCCACAATTTTTTCGATTCCTCTAAATACCGTCCCTGAACTCAAAGCATCGGTAATCTTAGTACCATCAACCACAGCTTCTATGCGTAGATGCCCTTCTATTCGAGTAATTGGATCAACGACAATTCGCTTGGACATATACCCAGCCCTTTCAATTCCTAATTTACTATTTTTCTTTCTTTTCGTTTCCCTTAACGACCGCAGTAGCCCCAGCGTGGGCTAAAATTCCTACCCCAGTTACACCTAAGGTTGCCAAGCCCAGTTTGTCAGCCCCCCTACCGATCACATTATTAGGAATTGCCGCAAGGTGGGTGTAAATAGGGGTATTATCATAAAAATTTCCCTCAGAACATCCAATACAAGGGTGACCGGATTTAATGGGATAGCTCACACCATCATTCCACTGGGTAATAGCACAAGCATTGTAGGTGGTAGGTCCTTTACATCCCATTTTATACAAACACCAGCCTTGCTTGGCGCCTGCATCATCGAAGGCTTCCACAAACTGTCCCGCGTCAAAAAAAGCCCTCCGATTACAATTGTCATGGACGCGGTGTTCATAGAAAGCCCTAGGCCGACCTAAATTCGTTAATTCTGGGATCTTCCCGAAGGTCAGATAGTACACAATAGTACCAGTTATTACTTCTGCGATTGGAGGACAACCGGGCACATCAATAACCGGTCGATTTCGGACAACCTTTCGAACAGGAACCGCCTCAGTAGGATTAGGGTAAGCAGCTTGAATACAGCCGTTCGTAGCGCAGGACCCAAAGGCAATAACAACCGCTGCCCCATCAGCAGCCTCTTGGAGAACACTTGTAGCGGTCTTACCGCCAATGGTACAATAGACTCCACCATCCCCTAGGGTAGGACTTCCCTCCACGACTAATAAATACTTTCCTCGATAATCGCGCATTGTCTTCTGTTTGGCTGCCTCAGCTTGCTCCCCTGCAGCGGCTTGAAGCGTTTCCATATAATCCAACGAGATCATATTAAGAATCAAATTAGCCACTAATGGATGAGCAGAACGAATAAAGGACTCACCACAACAAGTACACTCTTGAAGATTAAGATAGATTACGGGCATCCGAGGCTTCGACTCTAAAGCTTGCACTATTTTAGGAACTGCCCCTATGTCAAGGCTGAGTAAACCCGCCGTTATAGTGCAAAATTTTAGAAAATCCCGCCTGGATACCCCTTTGCTCTGAGCCCATTGATAAAAACTTTCCGAAGCGGACAAGTCTCATCCCTCCCCAGTGTTGTTAATTGAACAATGTTTATTAAAGTTTCACCTGGGCATTGTTGCTCATTTTTTCTTATTGTACCCGTTTACCCTTGCTTATACCCTTATGGAATCTAAAAAGCTCCGCTACAAAGCGGAGTACTCCTATGGTATAATATTGTCGAAAAGAAGGGAAAAAGAATGCAAGTGCAGTCGCCGTAAGAGACCTGCCGGGAGTAGCAGCCGCAGGTGAAAAGTTCGAGATATATGCTGTTAAACTCTACATCTCTTCGTAGAGAATTCTAAGTTTCTTATCTTTACACCTGAAGAATGGAGATGGGCATTTGCATTTCGCCTTGAAACCTCATTACGAAAGCCCCCATCACATTGGGGCATTGATATAGGCCTTTCCCTATCTAAATTTCCGATTGCAAACTAGAGCCCCTTTATGACTCCTCCGAGAAGTACCTCCGCGCCTTATCGTTTCTATCTTTGTTACCCAGACGAGTTCTGGGCTGCGTTAATTCCTCACCGTCTGGTAGTTTAACTGCAAAGTGAGCGCCCTCAAGAATCTGGGCCAGAACGTTCAATGGGGTCGTCGCTACTTCGCGGTACATTCGATGGGTGTACATGTGACGAACGTTGGGAAACTCTTGCTTAAATAAACGCCTGGCCTTGTCGCCTGAATCATCAGCATCCAGGAGAATGCAAACCTCATCATCACTAAACTCCGCGATTAACTGTTCCAACTTAACCAGACCCAACGTCCCATAGGTGCAAGCGATCTCCACTGGTTCATCCAGAAGCTCCAGCAAACGCAGTTTATCAGTTTTTCCTTCAACAATAATAACTCTACCCATTATCCCACCTATACCTTCAGGCCACGACGTTGTTTGTCGTGCTTATACTTCTATAGAATAAACAGGTGATGGATTTGGCGCAAGGACCACGAAACATGTCATATCTTTATCTCCAGTGTTTGTGAGACTAAATACTTCCGAACCCTTGCAGTGTATTACATCACCTTGAGTAATTTCATGATTTGTCCCATCGACCCCCATTTGTCCTTGCCCAACAAGTACATGAATTAGAAGGTCGCTTTCTTCATGATTATGAGGAGGTACTCCTTGGCCAGGTCTAAAATTTAGAACAAAGTTAAGAATTCTACTTTCATTATAAAGAATCCTCTTGGTAAGGTTTTCATCCATATACACGATTTTCTCCGATAATTTCTCGATGTTCATGATGTTCAACCACCTTTATTTATTTATTACAATAGTGTTTACGCGAACTTATAAATACTAAATTAAAGGTCATAACTAATGTTTCCATTCGTTTCATTTCTGATGCAAATTACCCTTGTTATGTTTGGCAATGCGAGCAAAAAAACGCATTTCGTCCCCCAACCTCGGCCTTTTGGATAGCCTCGTGGCAAACTAAACACGGTTTGTCGGCCCGATCATAAACCTTAAAAAACGGGTTATATCCACCGGTAAAATCATCCCATGGTGCAAAATGTTCCTCCATATCTCCTCCAAGACGGATAGAATCCTGAAGAACGGAGACCAAGGAATGATATAACGTCATCTTGTCAGCTAAATCTATCCTAGAAATCGATCGAGTCGGCAAAATGCCCGCACTAAACAAAGCTTCATTTGAATAGGCATTACCCACTCCAGCGATATTTTTGGGATTCATTAACCAAGGCTTAATCATACCCTTTTTACCATCAAGCAATTGAGCAAAACCTTGGGCATTAAAGTTAGGGTCTAAGGGGTCGCTTCCCAGTTTGAGCAATTTTGTCTCAAGCTGCTCCTGCGCAAGGTAATGTAAATAACCCAATGTGAGACTACAGAATAAGAGCATTGAACCGTCCGATAAACCGAATACAACGCTTGCCTTTCCTGGCAGTTCCTTAATCCTTTGTCGTAAATCCTCTACATTATTCTGGACAATTTCAGAAATTACGGCCTTTTTCGATGGGTTCGCAATAGGCCCATAAAGTGTTTCTACATTTTCTGGGGGTACATAAAAAAGCCTACCATCAAGCATCATATGTGTCAGGAGAAAATGGCCATCATCAAGCTGAAAAACAAGGTATTTGCCCCTACGAATGATATCTTTGATAAGCTTTCCGGTAACGACCTTGCAAAAATCCGTACTTTCTATGTTAACGCTTTTAATTCGTAAGACATTAACGGCGTCAACCCGTTTATCCTTAACACATCGGTTCAAATAGTCTTTGTATATCTCCATCTCAGGTATTTCAGGCATGATACCCTCTCCATTTTTGATTTATTATTCCACTCACTCCGATTATTAATTCGCGACATTCCTAGGATATAGCATTCTCCCACTTCTTTTCAGCAGACAAGGGTTATAACAAACTTTTTTACAGTTTGTTATAACCCTTGTCTGCTGAAGAATATTTGAAGAGAGGTAATCACTTACCTCTCTTCAAATATTCTATATTCCTAAAAACAATTTACTCCAAGAGCGGTCCAAGTCTTGATACCGACGATTCCATCTTGGACTAAGCACATGCTCCCTTGAAACGATATTACAGCTGCTCTAGTTATTGGTCCGAAAATCCCATCAACGTTGCCTGTGTAAAATCCTCTTGTTTTTAGTAACCCTTGGAGCTTTACGACTGCTGGCCCGGAACTCCCTATTGCAAGAGTCGGACAGTGGTTGACCGGTGGTATGTGACAGTTTACGCCAAGAGCAGTCCAGGTCTTGATACCGACGATTCCATCTTGAACCAAGTTCATGCTCCCTTGAAAAGCGATCACAGCTGCTCTGGTCATCGGTCCAAAAATCCCGTCAATTTTTCCCGGGTTAAAACCGGCAGCTATCAAGTGATGTTGTAAATTTCTGACGGCAGGACCAGAGGAACCCTCTCTTAAAACTGGGCAAGGCGATTGGCCTGGAGTGTGGTCATGATGCAAGTTAAAGCCCCCCTTTTTTTATATCCTATGTTGAGCTAACAATTGATGTTAAAATAGGACATCACCCAAATTTAGGGTATTCTAGTAGGTATGACACTCTCTGGATCATCTTTCTAGCGACTGAATTCACTCCTACGCAGTACCGCTCATAAACCTCTTTATTGGCCGTTTAATTTTTACCATATTATTCCACATACCTCAAATGCTGCATATTATGTCGTATCACCGGAAAGGGAGGAAATGCAAATGGCATTTGGAAACGTTGTTGATGGAGCTGCTTGCGGCTGCGGGAAAGGCTTTGGCGCTGGAATCGCTGCAGTTGTGGTAATAATTCTTCTTCTGATCGCAATGGGAATCGTATTCTAACAATAGAAACCATAGAAAGGTAGAACTTCTTATGTACGGAATGGGTTATGCTGGTGTAGGTGTAGGTGTAAGCGTAGGCTTGGGCGTGGGAATTATCGCAGTAGCTATTTTGATTCTTATCGCTTTAGGCGTTATCTTCTAAAAAAAGCGTTTTATAAAAGAGGCTACCACGTTTAAATAGTGGTAGCCTCTTAGGGTTAGAATACTCTGTTTCAAGTTTTTCAGAAACCTCTAACCAACTGACCATTGAATTTATGACATTACGGAGTCATAGATTTGATTTTTTTGCTTCTTAACTGCCCACAAGCAGCATCGATATCTGCCCCATGTTCAAGACGGATACTGCAATTAATTCCTTGCTTTTTCAACGTATCATAAAAAGCCAGCATCGTCTCTTGCTCGCTTCTTTGGTATTGACTATGTTCATCCACCGGATTGTAAGGAATTAAGTTGATATTTGTGAGATGTAGCTTATCCCCAATCAGGGCCGCAAGTTGAAGGGCATGTTCCCTCTGATCATTCAGATCCTTGAGTAAAATATATTCCAACGTAATTCTACGATTCGATGTTTTCAAATAGTAGTCAACAGCCTGCATTAATACGTCGATTGGATAGGCGCTGTTTATTTTCATGATCTGTGTCCGAAGTTCGTTCGTCGGCGCATGTAATGAGATCGCAAGATTCACCTGTAAATTGGTATCGGCGAATTCATATATTTTATCGGCTAAGCCACTGGTCGAAACGGTAATATGCCTGCCACCAATGGCAAGTCCTTTGTGATCTTTAATAATCTGTAACGAGTTTACGACATTATTAAAATTATCAAAGGGCTCGCCAATCCCCATCACCACAACGTGTGTCACTTTTTCATCTTGTTTCGCATGATCCAGATGATGTTGGACTTGTATAATCTGTTCTACGATTTCGCCACACGATAAATCGCGATTTTTTGTTAATAACCCACTAGCACAAAAACTACAGCCAATGTTACAGCCTACTTGGGTTGTAACACAGACCGATAAACCGAATTTATGCCTCATCAAGACCGTTTCAATCAGATTATCATCTCTCAACTTGAACAAAAACTTAATCGTGCCATCCGTCGATTCTTGCTTATAGTGTTCACTTAATGATTGAAGAACAAAATGGTCCGCTAATAATTGAAGACACTCTTGATTAACATTCAACATTTCTGAGAAGTGGGTCACCCGCTTCCTATAAAGCCAATCCCAGACTTGTATTGCCCGAGACTTTTTATGTGAATATCCCAACAACCATGCTACGAGTTGATCAAAGGTTAATCCATAGATAGATTTTTTAGTCACTCTTTACCCTCTTTCCAAAGGAATTCTACGATTCGTTGGAACCTTCTTGCTTTATTCTTTTCATGTTGGTTTCAAGATCCCAAGAGCAGGTTTAATAGCCTTTATCCACTTCTACTTGGTTCATTAACGGAAACTTTCCTAGTTCGATAGTTTTAAGGGTGTTTAGAAAACAATCAACAGCCGCTTCAGGAGACGTTAGGGCCGATATATGCGGAGTAATGATTATTTCCTCACGACTCCATAGGGGAGAATTACAAGCCAATGGTTCGTTACTGAAGACATCCAAAACGACTAACCGCAAATTTTTATGATCGAGTGCTGCAAATAAGGAAGACTCGTCAACTGATAAACCCCGACCTACATTGATAAAACAGGCACCCCTTAAATGTTTAAATATTTCATGGTTGAATAATTTAAACGTACTGGGTGTTAGCGGAAGAGTATTAATCACCCAATTTGCGTCTTCTAGAACATGACCAACATTTTCTATGGGCACTACTTGGTTAAAATGCTCGTTCTGTGATCCGCTGAGTGAAACTCCTATTACACTGGCTCCAAACAATCTGAAATTCCTGGCAACTTCTTGGCCTATCGACCCAGTCCCAAAGATAACAATTTTTTGAGTAGAAATAGCGAACGGTTCAAAGACCTTCAATAGTTTAGTCTCTTTTGATTGATGAAACATATCATGGAACTGTATAACCCTAAGAACGTAACTAAGGCAATACTCACTAATTTTTTGCCCAAAAGAGCATATAGTGCGTGATAAAAGCACGTCCTTTTTCCATTCTTTATTGAATAGAAAAGCATCTACCCCAGCCCCAAGTGAGTGGACCCATTTCAAATTCCCAAACTGGAAGTTAGCTGTCGGTCTAAAAGAAACGAAAGCATCTGCCCATTTTAGGTCAGACTCTGAAACTCCGTCTTCAGGCAAAAACCTTAAATCTTTATTGAGTTTGCCGACTAAAAGGGTCTCCATAACCTTGTATAGGCGGCCAGTAATAAGGATCTTCTCTATCATCTTTTTTCCTCCGATTAACAATTTGCTTGCCCCTTATGTATCGCTTTGAAAAACTCCGCCAAAATCCAAAGGTGACGAGCCTTGCCTAATTCAGAGCTGATTCAAATATTACGCTATAGAAATTATCGCCTAATGAAACTTTATTAATGGTTTTAAATCCCTTACTATTACTTATTTCTTCTACATACTCTTCAGAAATCCTTTGGTCAACGGATGGACCCATGGGTGTTTTTCTCTTATGAAACTCGATGATCATAAGCCTTCCTTTTTGCTTTAAAATTCGCTTGATCTCATCAAGCATTATTTCCTTTGTTTCTACTTCATGCAATACCGTGACCATAATTGCCATGTCACAGCTATTATTATCTAAGGGAAGTGTCGTAGAATCAACCTTCTTAAGTTTGAGGTTTTTAATATTGCGCTCAGCCATTCTACTCGATAGTAATTCTAGCATATTATCGGAGATCTCTAGCGCATAAATATCATTGTTGCTTAGTTCCGTGGCAGGAAACGTAAATACCCCCGTACCAGCGCCAATGTCACATAGGGTCATGTTCTCTTTAAATCCTGCTTTTACTAATGAATTCTTGGGGCTAAGTTCTGCTAGCCTTAGTTCACTTTCGAATTTGGTAATTTTATTGTCATTCATTGAACTCATCTCCTCAACTTCGCAAACCTTGCTACTCTAGTATACCACTAATTCCCAGGCTATAAAATTGAGATCAACTCCCTCTTGTTACTAGTCTTAGGGGTAGTAGAACAATCTAATCGATTCCGAGATATTTGAAACTATCTCCCTTTTACTCGAAATAAAATACAAATGAACAGAGGTCCTAGCACTGTACCGTCAAAAGAAGTTCGGTGATAGGATTTTTGGTGATAATGAGAAATATGTGGTAATATAGGGGGAGCTTTGCCCCTTACGTGTTGCGGATATTAAGTTTTAACTATGTATTATAAATATATCATCAATGGATTAGAAATGTTGTGGAATGAATGAATAGATTGGAATTACTAAAATGAAGTCATATACTGCATACCCAATCGTTGAGGAGCATCAGGGCCTGACGGTTGAGGTTTACTTAAAACAGATTCTGAAATATTCGGGAAGAAAAATCCAAAAGCTGACCCGGCAAAAGGGAATTTTGCTGAACAAAAAAGCCGTCTTCTTGCAAAAGAACGTTAAAAAGGGAGATATTTTGCGCGTTTTGACTCTTGAGGACTCATCCTACGGGGTCGAACCAGAGCCAGGGCCAATCGAACCATTATATGAAGATAGCTATCTAATCGTCTTGAACAAGCCCTCCGGTCTTCTGGTGCACCCGACAGGCCAAACTTCCCAGGGTACGTTAAGCAATTACCTTGCTCATTATTATCAACAACAGGGAGCCATCTGCACAGTTCGTCCAATCCACCGTCTGGACAGAGAGACTTCGGGGTGTGTTGTATTTGCCAAAGACAGCCAAACCCAAGCCCAATTAGAGAAATTCCTGAAGGAAGGAAGCCTAAAGCGCACTTACAAAGCCGTGGTGGATGGAATTCTGGACCCTCCCGTCGGCACAATCAATGCGCCGATTGGCCCCCATCCCACTAAGCCGAACCGTCGTGCGATCAACCAAAAAGGGGATCAAGCCATAACACACTATAAGACTGTTCAAAGCTTTTCCAGAGCTTCCCTCTTGGAACTAACTCTAGCCACCGGCAGGACGCATCAGATCCGTGTTCATTTAACCCATATAGGACACCCCATTATCGGGGACAGGATGTACGGAAAAAGCTCAGCTCTCATTTCCGGTCAAGCCTTACACGCCTTTTCTTTGCACTTCCCGCATCCAGTTGAGCCACTCGAAATTGCGGTCGAAGCTCAGTTCCCAGCAAGCTTTTTACGAGTGATTGAGAATTACTCAAAAATAGAAGGGTAGCACTGCCACCCTTCTATTTTGTATTTAACTACTATATCTATTCTGCTATACCGGTTAAAGCTCTAATGTATGAACTTCGTAAGTTAGGAAATTAAAACGTTGATGCCCATACTCTTAAGTTCTGCTCTTATGCTTGTAGGTAGACCAGAGTCGGTCACAAGTGTTTGCACACGATCCCAAAGGGCAAACGTATGAAAACTAACTTGCCCTATCTTGGCACTATGGGCAACAAGGATTACTTCCTTGGCTACTTCAAGCATGGCTTGTTTAACTTCAGATTCTAACATGTTGGAAGTCGACAAACCCCGTTCAAGGTTTACCCCCGTAGCTCCCAAGAACAACTTATCGGCATTAAAGCCCTTGAAAACGTCTCTTGCCATCGGCCCGACAAGCGCAAATGTGCCGTTTCGAACTTCTCCCCCTGTCAATAGCAACGTAATCTCATCCAAATTACCGAGTACACTGGCAATAGGCAATGAATTAGTAATCACAGTACATTTTGTATTCAGGGCTTGTGCAATCGCTAGTGTTGTAGTACCGGCATCTAAAATAATTGAATCTCCTTCTGAGATCAACGAAGCAGCTAGACGGCCAATTCTGGCCTTCTCGCGTTCAGCCTCGCCCATTCTCATCATTAATAAGGTATCCTTTGGGGGTACCGGAGGGTAGATTGCTCGTCCGTGTTCCCGTTGAATTAAACCCAACGTGGCAAGGCTCTTGAGATCTCGGCGGATTGTCATTTCAGATATATTAAACCGCTGCGCTAATTCAGTCACGGTTAATATCCCATGTTCTTGCAGTAAGTAACGAATCTCATTCTGCCTTTCTGAACTCACGATCTTACTCCTCTCGTAATCTTTAAAGAATACTAACAGAGCCCTCATACATCATGCCACTCAAGGCATCGACCGTCAATGTCTGACCATTAGAGACTATGGCAAAGGCTTCTTGAGCACCAACGATCGCCGGAATCCCATATTGTAAGGCGACAATCGCAGCGTGCGATGTCAAACCGCCCTCTTCTACGACTAATGCTCCAGCTCGGGCAATCAGGGGTATAAAACTCGCGTCCGTCGATTCTGTGATGAGAATGTCCCCATCATTAAAAGGGTCCTGCTCAGGAAATTTAATTTTACGTGCGCAACCGGAATAGGACTTGCGTCCGATTCCGACCCCCTTAGCCAAGATATTTCCCATAATTTGAACTTTAATCATATTCGTAGAGCCGACCTTACCAATAGGAACGCCCGCTGTAATAACCACCACATCACCGGCATGAATATAGTTTTGATTTAACGAGGTATTCACAGCAACTGACAACATTTGATCAGTTCCTGAACTTTCAGGCACAAGCAAGGCTTGAACACCCCATTGTAACGCTAATTTTCTTGCAGTGGTAGCAAATGGGGTTGCAGCGACAATCAGGGCAATGGGTCGATACTTGGAAATCATACGCGACGTTAGGCCCGAATGCGTCGGCGTTAAAATAGCAGCCGCTTCAAGGTCTTTTGCTATGGAATAACTCGCAAAACAAATCGCCTCGGCAACATTGAGCTGAGTATGTCGAGTGGCCAGATTAACCAAACTCGTCTTTTCCGTCCGTTGTGCAATTTTATCCATCATTTGAACAGCTTCCACTGGAAAAAGCCCAGCTGCTGTTTCACCCGATAACATAATGGCATCCGTTCCGTCCAAAATTGCGTTGGCAACATCACTTGCCTCCGCCCGGGTAGGCCTAGGTTGACGAATCATGGAATCAAGCATCTGAGTTGCAACTATAACAGGCTTACCTAACAAATTGCACTTTCGAATCATTTCTTTCTGGCTGATAGGTACTTCTTCGACCGCAATTTCAACACCAAGGTCTCCGCGTGCCACCATCAGTCCGTCAGCGACCTCAAGAATATTATCTAAGTTAGTCAGCCCCTCTTGGCTTTCGATCTTAGCGATAATATGGACATCTGCTCCCATTTCCTCAACGACCCGACGTACGGCCAAAACATCTAAGGCCTTACGAGTAAAGGAGGCGGCAATAAAGTCAATCCCTTGAGAAATACCAAAACGGATATCCTCTATATCCTTTTCTGTGACAGCCGGTAAATCGATTCGGGTGCCTGGTACATTTACCCCCTTTTTCGACTTAAGCACTCCACCGTTTCGGATAAGGGTTTGAATAATACCTCTGTCTACAGAGGTCACTTCTAAATCGATTTGACCATCATCAATGAGGATATGAGTACCTGGGGTAACTTCTTGCCATAAATCAGCATAAGTAATTCCGACCCGTTGCTGATTACCCAGACTTAGATCTGTATCCAGACTCAAGACAGAGCCATTTTCAAGAGTAATACCCTCATCCGGAACCTTTCCAGTGCGTACTTCTGGCCCTTTGGTATCGAGCAGGATGCCTAGATGCTTCCCTATTCTGGCAGCTTCCTCTTTTAGAATTACGATTCTACGACCATGTTCTTCATGGGTTCCATGTGAGAAATTGAGGCGAGCGACATCCATACCCGCAGCTAGAAGAGCTTGAACCTTTTCCTTGGACTCACTTGCCGGACCAATAGTACAGACAATTTTTGTCCTTCTCATGGAACATTCCCTCCTAACTTACAAGCCTGAGTTGACAATATGCTTCACAAGATCCAAAACGCGGCACGAATAGCCCCATTCGTTATCATACCAAGCCAGTACTTTAACCATGCGATCTCCAATCATCATGGTTGATAAACCATCTACGATCGAGCTAGCAGGATTACCATTATAATCATGTGAAACAAGGGGTAATTCCGAATATTCGAGATATCCCTTCATTTTACCCTCTGCAGCTCGGCGTAAGGCAGTATTAACTTCCTCTTTCGTCGCAGGTCTGGATAAATTAGCAACGAAATCAACAAGAGAAACATTCGGTGTTGGCACGCGAACAGCTAGTCCATTCATTTTTCCCGCCAATTCGGGGATGACAAGGGAAACCGCATTAGCCGCACCCGTCGTTGTTGGGATCATGGATTGATAAGCGGCCCGGGATCTACGCCAGTCTTTATGCTTTACGTCCACAGTGCGTTGGTCATTTGTGACTGAATGGGTCGTTGTCATCATCCCTTGTTCAATTCCAAACGTATCCACTAAAACTTTAGCAACCGGTGCAAGACAGTTGGTTGTGCAGGAAGCGTTCGAAACGATATGGTGCTTCTGTGGATCATATTTATCGTCGTTAACACCCATAACGATCGTGATATCTTCTTTTTTAGCCGGAGAAGAGATTACAACCTTTTTCGCTCCAGCGGTAAGATGTTGTGCTGCGGCATCGCGTTTCGTGAAATGACCGGTGCACTCGATCACTATATCTACTCCGAGTTCACTCCAAGGCAAATTCAGAGGGCTTCTGTCTGCAAGAAGTTGAATACGTTTTCCATCAATAAGCATTGTGTGGCCATCGACTTCCACTTTATTAGGAAGGATTCCATGAACCGAATCGTACTTAAGCAAATGTGCCAACATATCGGGGCTTCCCATATCATTAATGGCCACCACTTCGAAGGGCAGTGATTGATTTAGGGCGGCACGCAGTGAAAGTCGACCAATTCTACCAAAACCTGTAATTGCTACGCGGACACTCATGATTAACCTCCTCTTAATAACCAGTCAATACGAAAAATTGCTCATCATATACCCTATTCGGTGCAAATTTAATAATTCCTGCTTTTATTTTTTCACAAAGCTCCATGATACGAACTTGTACTATAGCTAGTCCTTACCCAATTTAAGTCTGATAAGGGTCTTATCCCCCTAACTGTTCATCTTCACCTAGAATGGCTGACCCTTATTCTATTTATTGTTTCCCGGGAACAAAAAGTCTCGTGCATTTTTAATTCTTGAGAATAAGGATAACTCAAGCTGTCTATTTAGGTAGAATTTATCTATAATGTACTTGGTAGCTAGTCGAATAATAACGTCCTAAAGGAGAAGTTATGCAGCAAACCGCAGTATTAGAACTCACCGACTTAAGAAAAACAATTAAAGGAAAGGAAATAGTCAGAGGAGTAAATCTCACTCTTTATCCATCCCAAATTTTCGGCTTTCTGGGCCCTAATGGCGCAGGAAAAACAACAACGATCCGTATGATCGTAGGATTAATTAAACCCACGCAAGGGTCAGTAACCATCTGCGGCTATTCTGTAGCCCATGATTTTGTAAAAGCTCTGTCGAATGTCGGCTGCATCATCGAGAGCCCAGATATGTACAAGTACCTAACAGGTATGGAAAACTTGTTACAATTTGCTGCTATGAATAAAACGATAACTCAGCAACGGATTAAAGACGTCGTGGAAATGGTGGGTCTCCAGCATCGGGTTAAAGACAAAGTAAGCACCTATTCTTTGGGCATGCGCCAACGCCTAGGAATTGCCCAAGCTATCATGTCTAGACCTAAGCTTTTAATTCTTGACGAACCAACCAATGGCCTCGACCCTGCTGGCATTACTGAGTTTAGAAATCTGATCAGAAAACTTGCCTATGAAGAAGGTATGACGGTGTTTGTATCGAGCCACTTACTGTTGGAAATTCAGCAAATGTGTGATGTCGTCTCCATCATCAAGCAAGGAAGCGTCATCAAAACCGCCAGTGTACAGGAAATCATAAAAGATGAAGCTCGGATCGAGTGGCAGTTAAATAATCCTGAGAAAGCGATAACACTTCTCCGGGAACATTGGAATATCGAAGCTGTTCAGTTAAAAAAGACAACCATTAGCGCTTCTCTTAGCCAGCAACCTCTTGATAAAATCAATGAATTTTTGATCAGAGAAGGCATATCACTCACCTATTGCACTACCAAACAAAACAGTTTAGAAGATCTATTTTTAGACCTTACGGAAGGGGATCAAATTGTTTAGTCTAATTGAAAATGAAGTCATTAAAATGATATCCAAGAAACGACTTGTGTTTGTCTTGGCAATTCTGGTTGTGCTGATCTCGGTCTTTGCTTATGGTCAACAAAAAACTCTCGAAAGAACCAAGGCCCAACTCTCTCAACGCATGGGAGTTACAGCGACGGATGACTGGCGAAAGCTGGCGAATCAACAATTAATCGATTTGAAGAACAGGCTTGATAGCCCTTATGCGGATGATAAAAGTAAATCCTCCCTTCGGGTAAGAATGGAACAACTCCAGTATAACGTGAACAATAATATTAACCCGCTCGAACAGTCCGCTGCAAAATTTACCACCAAATTCATGGAACAAGCTATTTTCTTATTCTTGCCACTATTAATTATTATGTTATCGGCTGATATGGTGTCAGGGGAAGCCTCTAGCGGAACCATCAAACTACTTCTTGTCAGGAACGTTCCAAGGTGGAAGATTCTTTTGAGTAAATATTTGACCCTGGTCATCTTAGAAATCGTTGTTATCTTCTTTTCGTTTGTGCTCTCAACAATTATTTCGGGATTCTTCTTTGGTTTCGGAGGATGGCTAGCCCCAGTAGCGACTGGTTTCAAAGTCCTGGCAGGGAAATTGGATACCACCACTGTCCTCAACGTCCCCCAATGGCGTTATTCGCTCATGGTTTATGCCTTGGCTTTTTTTGTATCCGTCGTCGTGGGCAGTATCTCATTTATGATCTCCATCTTAGTCAAAAGCACCGCCGCCTCGATAGGCATAATAATGTCCACCCTCGTAGCGGGTAATTTTATTAGCTACTTTCTCACAGATTGGAAGATTACGCGCTATATGTTCATGGTCAATTTACGACTCACGGATTATTTATCAGGATCCTTCCAGCCGATTGAAGGAATGACGATGCTATTTTCGATTACAGTCCTTTTAGGATGGGCTATCGCTTCGATCCTTATTAGCTTCGTCTATTTTACAAAACAAGATATCCTTGTCTAAGGAGAAATGAACGTGTTAAAAAAAAGCATGTGGTACTCTATTGTTACAATTGCCTTTGTGGGCTTCATCGTTTTATCGATCGGTTTCTATCAGGCGATCATCGTCACGACAATGACTGATCCTCAGCCACCAGATACCTCAACGACTCAAACCACAGGAAACTCGACAACAAACCTATCGTCCAAGAATGCCAGCTCGTTTAATGTGCTCATTCTGGGAGACTCTGTCGCTAAAGGGACTGGTGATGAAAAGGGCAAAGGGTTTTCTGGATATCTACCCGAGTCTTTCAAAAACAACACCTCTAAAGAAATCGTCGTCAATAACGCAGGAATAGACGGGCTTGAAAGCCTAGGCCTTTTAGAACAGCTTCAAAGCAAAAAGTTGGAGAAAACTATCATAGATTCAGAGATGATCCTAGTCTCGATTGGTGGAAATGATATAAGAAGCATCCTTTCCCTCAACGATCTCGCTAAGGAAGATCAATTCAAAGTGAGACAGGACAGTTATCTTGCCAATTTAAAGCAAACTCTAAAAGTCCTACGAACCACCAATCCCAATTCCAAGGTCATTTTTGTAGGGCTTTACAATCCGTATGAAAAAGCAAACAGTCTTGAAGATATCCGACTTTTGCATACCTGGAACTATAATACCCAACAGCTCGTCGAAGACGATGGAAAAGGAATTTTCATACCAACCGACGACCTATTGAAGTTTAATCTCGGTAAATTTATCGCCAAGGATGGTCTACACCCAAATTCTGCAGGGTATCAAGCTCTATCCAATAGAATTAGCAAATCTGTAGAAACGATCATAGCGGGATATTAATTCAAATAATATCTCTACCACATTCTAAATCATCCACATCGAATCATGCTCACATTCATTAAAAATGCCGCTGTTTGTCATAAACGGCGGCATTTTTAATGACAAGATTTATTTGCGTGAAGCATACCCTTTTAAGACATCGGTCCACAAGGTTGGATCTTCGATACCCATTCGCCAAACGGCGACTCCATGCAGTTGATTCTTCTTAGAACTCGTTAACTTTGAAGTTAGGCTACGAACATTCTCTAAATAAACTTCATGACGCACTCCGGCCTCGGTGAAGGTATAGTGCGCAACTTGTTGATTTTCATCATACAGAATGCTTACGTTTTTTGTCTTAGCTAACTCAATGGCTTTAGCATAGGTTAAATACGTTGGCAGAAGTGGTTTGTTCGAAGCCCAGTTACTACCATAGACAGGCAGACCCAAAACTAGTTTCTCTTTAGGAATTTTGCCAATAGCAAACTTAATGACGCGATCAACCCACCCCTGAGAGGCAATAGGGCCTTGAGTTGTGCCCACACCATGTTCTTCATAAGTCATTAAAACTATTTGATCCGCTGCCTTACCTATAGAAGCGTAGTCAAATGCACCCGACCATAAATCGTTAGGATCGTCTATATATTTTGCTGGAATCGAGACATTCAGAATCTTGCCATTTGCTTTGAGCACACTATGCAGCTCATTCAGAAATGCTGTGTAAATGTTACGGTCGTTAGGAAGAACTTTCTCTATATCGATCGCAATACCATCCCAGTTATCGTGGGTCGTCAAAGCCACTAGATTTTTAACAAAGACAGCACGAACTGTGCTATTCGCCAAAACCTGATGAGCCAATTGCGGGTTAAATCCCTCATCACCACCCAGATTATGGACCAAAGCATAGGCTTTTGCTCCACCCTTCTGAGCTGTTTCCTTTAGGCTTAAGTCAACATTACCAGTACTTTTAATCTTTCCCGCTCCATCAAAGGAGTACCAGAAAAACGCTACTTCATCGAGTGTTTTAATATTTTTAGCCAAGGAATCCTTTGATTTTGCTCCGGCATCCGTATAAAAACCCAAAACAACTCGCTTACCAGCTCCCAAAACATCGTCACGGGAAGCCTCAGCTTGTGGAGGTTGACCATTGACTCCCATTTGTGCGGGGGGAGTCTGCGGTGCAGGCCGAATGCCTGTACACCCACTGAGTGCTGTACCTAGGATTGAAAGGGATATAACGATTAAAGTCAGATACCGTTTCATGCGTTTACTCCTTTTATCATTTTTCGGTTCACTGACATTTATCTTTCCCACTTCAATTTTCAATATGTGATTTAGTAGTTCGTTTTGGGAGGGGGTACCACGGAGCGGCTTAAAACAATATCTAATGCCTCTTTCGCCGTCTGGGCATATTCGAGTTTGATGCTTTTTCGTTCATCCAGAAATGCCTCTTCATACGCAATCGTCCTTACCTTTTTGGCCCATCCGCCCGAGGGTTCAAGGATTACGACCAGTTTGAGATTTAGATAGGCAGCCGACAATTCCCCCAGCGTACCATTACCGCCACCCACCATGATCAGCGCATCGGAAGAATGGACGAGAATCAAGCTCCGATAATCAAAGCTTAATCCCGTGTTGATCGGAATATCGATATATTGATTGGCTCTATCCATGGTGTCTCCCGGTAAAATTCCTACCACGAGCCCATTGGCCTCTTTAGCACCTTTAGACGCCCACTCCATCACCCCGTTCGTACCACCCGTTAAAAGTATAGCGCCTCTTAGAGCAATCTCCCTTCCTACTTCTTCAGCCGCTTGCTGAAGTTCAAGGGGTATATCTCCCGACTGTCCGATGACTCCGATACGTCTCATCGATTCATTCACTCCTTTTTCCGCAAATTAAAGAAAGCTCCCGCCATATACAGCAGCTAAGTTTTCGTTACCTCTATTATATCCACATGTCATCTTGTATAATAGCTATAATCAAGGTCAGACCATTGACCTTTAACATAAAGGGGGATCTAATCATGAAACGAAAAATCATAACCATTGATGAAGAAAAATGTAATGGCTGCGGCCTTTGTGTTGGTGCCTGTCACGAAGGGGCTTTACAACTGATCGATGGAAAAGCCCGGCTTATTTCTGAAAGCTATTGTGACGGTCTCGGGGACTGTCTGCCCGAATGCCCGACCGGATCCATCACTCTTGAGGAACGAGAAACTGCCGATTATGACGAAGAGGCCGTCCAGAAACACCTGAACAAAAGCAAGGCAAAGTCTGAAGGTTGTCTAACCTCTGGTTGTCCAGGCACTCAGGCAAAGCTCCTTGCCAAAAAACAGCCTGAATCTGCACATGTTCAATCCAATGAAGCCTCACAGTCGCAGCTTAGTCAGTGGCCCTGCCAGCTAAAATTAGTTTCGTCAAACGCACTTTACCTTGATAACGCCCATTTACTGCTAGCAGCCGACTGCACTGCGTTTGCTTATCCAAATATTCACCAACAGTTCATGCGGGATAAAATCACCCTAATTGCCTGTCCTAAGCTAGATGATGTTGATTACTCGGAAAAATTAGCGACTATCTTGAAACTTCACGAAATTAAAAGCCTAACGATTCTGAAAATGGAAGTACCTTGCTGTGGTGGACTTGTTAACGCTGTAAGAAAGGCCATGATTAACAGCGGGAAAATGGTTCCCTGGGAGGTCGTAACGATATCAACCAACGGGAAAGTAATAGAGGCTTGATATAGGGCCATTCAATACTTAATTTATAACTAGACTTAATACTCGACTTATACTCGAACTCGAACGAACTTCATACCCTATAGAACGAATAAACCCCGGCAATAGACCGGGGTTTATTCGTTCTATAGGGTATGAAGCAAGCCTTTAATGAGCTTTACCACATAGCAATATGCCCATCCGCTCTCGGCTCAGTACCACCCACCAATACCCCATCCTTCGTTCTCCAGATAATTTGACCACGTCCAAAACTAGAGGTATCCATGGACCATCGGATGTCATGTCCCCTTCGTGCTAGCTCTTGGGCAATATGCTCAGGGAAAGAGTGTTCAACCTCTATAGTCTTCCCATGGGTCCATAGCCAACGTGGTGCATCAAGACTCGCTTGGGGATTCAAATGATAATCTACCGTGTTCATGATCACCTGCACATGCCCTTGGGGTTGCATGAAACCTCCCATCACACCAAATGGGCCCACTGGAAGGCTATCTTTCGTCAAAAAACCGGGAATGATGGTATGGTAAGGCCTTTTACCTGGTTGAAGACAATTGTCATGGTTCGGATCCAGAGAAAAGTTATTTCCGCGATTATGAAGGCTAATTCCTGTTTCAGGGACCACCAGGCCGGATCCAAAGCCCATATAGTTACTTTGGATCATCGAAACCATGTTTCCCTCACCATCCGCTGTTGCTAAATAGACCGTCCCCCCCTTCGGTGGATTGCCAGGTTCAGGCAGAAGCGCTTTTTCTCCGATTAGCTTTCGACGTTCTGCAGCATACCCATCTGATAGCAGATCTTCAATCCTTACGTTCATCTGAGAAGGATCAGCAATGTATTTTTTTCCGTCAGCAAAAGCCAGCTTTAGAGCTTCAATTTGCCGATGATACGAATCGGGGCTTTCTTTCACCTCGAAATCAAACCCTCTTAAACTATTTAAGGCCATTAAAGCAACGAGTCCATGTCCATTGGGCGGAATTTCCCAAACCATATATCCACGGTAATTAATGGAGATCGGGGTTACCCATTCCGGTGTGTAGGTCGCCAAGTCGTCTTTTCTCAGAAAACCATCATACAGTTTAGAAAATTGATCGATCTTATCCGCGATGACTCCACTATAAAACGATCGGGCGTTTGTTTCTGCAATCGATTGTAACGTGCGGGCGTGATCTTGTGAACTCCAAATCTCACCAATTCTTGGAGCGCGTCCTTGGGGAGCAAACGTCTTAAACCATTGCTTAAATTGCTCGTCTTTAAGGTCTTGAGCATATCGATTGAAATCAATTTCCCAATTCCTCCCAACCGTCGGTGAAACGGGATAACCTTGTTCAGCAAATGTAACTGCAGGTGACATGACTTCGGTCAGAGGAAGCTTACCGAAACGGGCAGATAACTCAGCCCAGGCTGCTGGCGCCCCAGGAACGGTGACAGGAAACCATCCATATGTAGGCATTTCTTGGTGTCCAGCTCTTTTCAAAGCTTGCAACGTAAGTTGTTGAGGTGCTGGGCCGCTGGCATTGAGTCCAAAAAGTTGTCCCTTTGTCCAGACCAAGGCAAAAGCATCTCCTCCTATTCCATTGGAGGTTGGCTCAACCACCGTCAGACTGGCCGCTGTAGCAATCGCTGCGTCAATCGCATTTCCACCTTTTCTTAAGACCGACAACCCCGCTTCAGCAGCAAGAGGCTGAGAAGTGGCCACCATACCATTTTTAGCGTACGCGGTCATTCTGCGTGACGCATAAGGATTATAAAGCGTATCAAAGTTTAGCATCTTACGTAGTCTCCCTTTACTTAGTATTTCCATATCACCTTGGCCAGCGGCCACCTAGTTGCTCAATGATTACACATACACTATAGATTACACAAATTGTATAAGCAAGCAAGAAAAACACACTCAGCAAACAAGATATCTAGGATTAAATCAGCCCTAAATATTTTGCCATATTGTTCCATATTTGATGTACCTTGCATATCATGTGGTATCACTGGAAGGGAGGAAACGCAAATGGCATTTGGTAACGTTGATGGAGCAGCTTGCGGTTGCGGAAAAGGCTTTGGCGCAGGGATCGCGGCAGTTGTGGTAATAATTCTTCTTTTGATCGCAATGGGAATCGTATTCTAAATCTAACTATAGAAAGGTGGAACTTCTTATGTATGGAATGGGTTATGGTGGAATGAGCGGAGCATGTTGTCCTCAACCTGTTGCAGCCCCAGTTGCTTCTTATGGCGTGGGCGCAGGTGTAGGAGTAGGAATTATCGCAGTGGCTATTTTGATTCTTATCGCATTAGGCGTTATATTCTAAAAAATCACTTCTTAAAAATAAGCTTGATAAGAAAACCGACTTAAGTTAAAAGGCTATCACAAAATTGATAGCCTTTTAACTTATGCCAATGTTATAGCTTCCTTGAACTCTTCGTTGACATCTTAACTCTTGATAATTTCCTTAAGAAGTTGTCCTAAAATTGCTCATTGAAAACGCCGCCCTATGTGCGTAGGCCAAATACCTATCTGTTGCGAAAAGTGGTAACATGAGTTAAAGTAATTGATATTATTCACTACTTTATTTCCCATTAACGCTACTATCTTACTAGGAGGTTTAATCATTGAAAAATTTTCTAAGTTCCATCCAGGAAAAGGTTTTATTATATGATGGTTCTAAAGGGGTTATGCTCCAAAGGAGAGGTCTAACCGGAAATGAAGCATCAGAATCGTGGAATTTATCCAATCCGGAGGAAGTTAAAGACCTATATCGTCAATACCAACAAGCCGGTTCCGATGTGATTCAAACAAACACGTTTCCAGGCAATAGAGTTACCTTAGAAAAACACGGTATAGGGGATAAAACATATGAACTAAACTTTGCCGGTGTGAAATTAGCGAAAGAAATAGCCGGTGAAAATACTTATGTTGCTGCTTCAGTGGGTCCGACTGGTTCGTTTTTAGAACCCTCAGGCAATTTAAGCTTTGATAAGGCCTATAGTATTTTCAAAGAGCCTTTAAAGGCCATCGAAGATGCAGGCGCAGATCTTGTAAATTTTGAAACGTTTACGGATTTAAATGAATTAAGAGCCGCTATCTTAGCAGCGAAAGAAACTACAAAGCTTCCGATTATTGCTTCAGTAACCTTTAATGCAAATAGTCGAACGTTGTTTGGTAATTCAGCAGAGGTATGTGCTATTGTCTGTCAATCATTAGGCGTGGCTCTCGTTGGGGCTAACTGCTCAGGGGGTCCCGATAGTTTAATTGAACCCATTAAAAAAATGTTTTCTGTTGCATCCATTCCTCTTTGCGTAAAAGCAAATGCCGGGATGCCTGAACTAGTGAATGGAGAGGTAATCTATCAACAGAAACCCGAACAATTTAGTTCCTACACCCAAGAATTTGTAGAGAATGGAGTACGACTTATTGGTGGATGCTGTGGTACTACTCCAGAATTTATCAGTGCGATTAAGCAAGATCTTGCTGAGATCAAAACTCCAAAGTTAGAGTTGAACGTTAATCCAACCCTTGCTTCAGCCTATAATCATCTTGTTCTTTCTAAAGACCAGAAATATTCAGTTAAAAGGCTTTCACAAGATGCTATAACTATGTTAATTAACGGTGATTTTCATAATTTAATACAAGACTCTAAATCAGAATCGATCGATTATCTTTTATTAGAATTTGGTGATATGAAAGAAACGTTTGATGTGTGGGAATTTGTTAGCCAATTTAGCTTATTAATTAAAAAACCCATCATCCTTAAATCCGAATCCGCTGAACTTCTCAATAAATTCCTAAGATATTATCCCGGAAAGGCCGGAGTAGTTTTCTCTGATAATACCACACTCTCTCTTTCTGATTTAAAACACTATGGTGCTTTAATTGTCAATGATGAATTAAAACCTATTGCACTCTAACTCCGCGAAACTTAACACAACACGCTGCCAAGTTATAATAGGCAGCGTGTTGTCGTTTTATAGGTATGTAACGTTTTTGTATCGCCGTGTTATTGTAATTTTTAAAACGTTTAATCAGGACTGAAATCATCGTTAATTTGTTTGTTGAGGTGTGTGGAAAAAAGGCTTGTACCAGTCCTTGTTCGAAGCTAGGTCTGACAACTTCTGAAAAGGCGACCATTTTCTTGACCATTTTTCCACCGATTTGGCCACATTCACGAGATGTCATATTGCCGAAACCTTTTCTTGAATATCATCGTCTAACTGTAGTTCCTCTGCTGCTTCGGACTTAAGTTCATCCAACTGTTTTTCGGATTCAGGTACTCTAGGTCTATTGCTACTCATTTAGCCCTCCTCCTTTTTCAGTTGTTATCTTCTCCATGAAAAAAGCCTCTATACGCCTAGGACCATTCTTCATGAAGAATGGTCCTAGCAACGGAGTTTTGTATAGTAGTATAAAAACCAGACGGCATGATTTTGCTCGTCTGCAGCAGCCCTTTTAAACTTTTCTTTAATATAAGGATCTTGAGCTTTTTCTGCAATATCTAGATAAAAATCCACAGTATTTTGCTCATCTTTAAACGCACTTTGTAAACCATCCTTGTAACTTGATGGGCAGGATTCTGTTATCTGTGGGGTCGGCCGTGTCCCGGTGATAGCAAGATATATTTGGGAAAACACTTGATAATGGGCAATCTCATCCTTTCGAATCTCAAGTATTTGCTTTCTTTCTTCCTCAGTCGAAGCTATTTGGGCCAACTTGGTATAACAAGCAATAGCACTGTACTGACCGTTTATCGCCTTGAAAATATCTTGGGTTAGAGTGTCTGTGCAAGGATACATACATCCAATTCCTCCCCGACATATATTATTCTGGTTTATTCTACATAACTAACAGTAGAAAAGTGCCTGGCATTATAAAATTTCTCAACAACAAGAAAAGGATTCAGCCCAAATTAGTGCTGAATCCTTTTCTTGATAAACGGGATTAGTGTCGGTACGTCCTCTTGATGCTGCTTGTATGCGGAATCAAATTCGACAATCGTCCGATGAAGCTAGGCTACAATAGCCAATGTGTTGACTTCATCCATGAAAACTACTCCCATTTATAAGCTTAATGAGAGGCCAAAATTCTTAAAGACTGTCGTGTGTTCCATCGCAGTAAGGAGGATTTTTAGTGAACTTGCATGCACATAAATAAGCAGTTTCATCTTTTTTAGCAGTAAATGCTAATGGTGTAAATGAAGTTCCTTCATGTGCGCCGTTACAAAATGGTTGATTAGAGCTTTTTCCGCAAGTACACCAATAATAAGTTTCACCATTCTTAAGATCAACGGGAATAGGCGATTTTTGAGCTACTACAGGCTTTTCCATAATTTCATCACTCCTTTCTATTATGTTTCCTATAATCGTTATATTTTATTTATTAGATTTAAGGGAATTATGAGGTATATATAAGGTAATTTTAACGAGCCGTGCTCGACTTTATATTCGGAAATAATATTAGAGTAGGCTTTGTAATAATGGCTAACCTAATAATACATATTTTTGGGGTCATTACTCAATTAACAGTTAACCAAAGGAGAGTATAAATTGGTCAATCATATACGTATCTTAAATGAATTCCTTGAATTGGTGCGCATTACGAGTCCAACTCTTTCAGAGCGGGGAATTGCCGAAGTACTTAAACATAAACTAGAGGCAATAGGATTGAGAGTAATTGAGGATCGTGCAGGACGATCCATCGGAGGAAACTGCGGCAACTTAATCGCTTCAATGCCGTCAACCTTAACATCTGCCCCGGTTCTCTTATTATCAGCACATATGGACTGCGTTGAGCCTTGTCGGGAAGTTAACCCTATTGTCGTTGATAACATTGTCAGATCGTCCGGAAAAACAATTTTAGGTGGAGATGATAAAGCAGGGTTGGTCTCGATCCTTGAGGCTTTACGGGTCATACAGGAACAGAGTATTCCCCACGGTGAAATACAAGTAGTCTTTACAGTTGCTGAAGAAGGAGGACTATTAGGCGCTAAAAACATTGATCGGTCTCTTTTACATGCGGATTTCGGATATGTATTAGATTCGAGCGGTTCTCCCGGTAAAATTATTAATAAAGCTCCTGGAGAAAACAGCCTAATATTTAAGATATTTGGGCGACCTGCTCATGCTGGTATTGCTCCAGAAGATGGACTTAACGCAATCATATTGGCGGCAAAAGCTTTATCGCAGATTCCTGATGGCCGTATTAATGAAAAAACCACAGCAAACATAGGCATAATCAATGGTGGAGTTGCCACAAATATCGTACCGGAAGCAGTGGAGATCAATGGAGGAACACGGAGTCATAATTTAACCGAACTTCAATTGATAACGGAAAAAATTATGAACATTATAGAGCGCGTGGTGAATGAACACGGTGGCAAATCTCAGGTAACGGTGCTAAAACTCTATGACCCCTATGAACTTACCATGGATATGCAGGTAATGGCCATCGCAGAGAAAGCTATTCGCTCACTCGGATGGGAACCGGACATCAAAGCATCAGGTGGGGGGAGTGATGCCAATTATTTAAACTATTATGGTATTCCTTGTGCAAACTTAGGAATAGGGACTCAACAAGTACATACGAATGAAGAGTTCATTGAGATAAATGACCTTTATAAAACCGCAGAATTGTTGGTAGAGATAATCCGGCGTACTCCATATCTTTTGTAACAAAGTATTTGTTTTTGTTACTGAAAGGTGAACTGTCACATGGTCACATAAGGTTCATTTTCTCCAGCCCTAAATAAACTCTCATAGTTATTAAATTAAAGTAGATCTGCAAATCTCGTTTTGAACTGTTTAATATGCTTAAGTAATGATTGGCTTCTCTGAATATATGATCTGCTAAGAGTGGAATGATTATTGATTTTATTTTAATATGTTAGTAAGCCTTCTGTACCGGTTGCGTTAATGTAACATCGTTTATGATACCTGTTGTCACAGAATAGATTGTTATTGGTTGCAGAAAAGCACCGGTACATGCCGATCGGGGCTTTTTCATTGTTTAAGAAATTCTTAGGATTTTTTGTAAAGATCAGGTATTTCTGTTTAGTGTTATCCTCAAAGGGATTCCAGGCATCTGATCTGTCTCCTTTTATTAAATAAACATTCATTAACCAAGAGTTCACAAGGTACTTTAAAATATAAATTTCCTTTTTTAAAGAAGACACTTTCACTATCCAAATTAAAACTAATCCGTCTTAATTATTGAAGTTTAGGTTGGACCATCTAGGCAAGAATTAAGTAGGATAGGGAGTACAGTAATCCAATTAAGTGCTTTTGATGGAATCAAGAACCCTGACTATGTTGGTGTCAAGGAAAAGTTTATGATGCCTCTAATGTATTCAAGGATGGCGAACATGCTGGGGTTAAAGCAGGCAAAGATTTAACCGGTGATTTTGGTAAAAGTCCTCATAAAGAAGAAGCCCCTCCAATAGCGGGTTTGGTAATTTTACTTGAGTTCTTTGCCGGAATAGCGCTAATCATAGGTTTTTTAACTAGACCTGCCGCTCTGGGAATAGCTATAGTTATGTTAGGTGCTGCTGTTACCGTTCATCTGCCTAATGGTTTCTTTCTGGACAAAGGTGGAGTCGAATATGTCTTTGTGCTTGTGTTAGTCGCACTCTTCTTATTTATTAACGGAGCTGGAACTGTTTCTATCGATTGGCTGATTAGGGCTCGAAATCAACGCAGATAAATTTACTTCAATTTAATTGTGACAGACAAAACCCATTGGACCACCACATCCGGGGGTTCTCTGTTTCAATCTATTAATAACAAACAATTAATCTATTGTCCAATTTATTGGACATCCTAAATTTAATGTTAAATCCTGAAGGAGTGAACAACGTGAAGATCAAGGAAAATATTTATACTGCAGATTCATCTGAAGAGGATCTTTCCTTTGAAGAAATAATTTCTCAGAATCAAGAAAAAATAATTAATTTAATTTATGGAATGACAGGTGATTACTACCTTTCTCAAGATTTAACGCAGGAAACTTTTTTAAAAGCATTTCAATCCAGACACACATTTAGCGGTAAGTCAAAATTCTCTACCTGGCTTTATCGAATAGCTGTAAACGTTACGGTTGACCATCAACGAAAGAGCTGCGTTCGTAAAGAAATGGCTACAGAGAAAACAAACTCCAACTTTTCAAAGGTTGATACCTCACCAGAACCGGATGGGGCCTGCCAAAAAAATGCAACGAGGAATATAATATTCAGTTCCATAGCAGAATTACCTGAACAGCAGAAAGAAGTTTTTGTCTTGAGAGAAATTAATGGTTGTTCAACAAAGGAGGTTTCCGAGATTCTAGGTTGCTCTGTGGAGTTAGTAAAATGGCGATTACACAAAGCCCGGTTATCCCTACGAAAGACGTTAAACGGTAAAAATCAATTTAAAAACTTAGGGACAATATCCTTGAACAGGTTTGGACTAGAATGAGTTTTACAACAAAGTTGAGAGATCACCACACTCCTGAAGAGTAAATAAGTGCAACTTCAATAGTGATAAAGGACAGTGTCTCGCTGAGGAGCCTCTGCACTTTTCTTGTTTTGGCCGAACCAATCTTTCTTTACTTCACTTCAATAGTATTTAGTATGGGTCTCTGCCAGTTTCTAAACCAAACCTGACCTGTGTATCCATTTACGTCAAGTTCTGCGTAATCCTTACCATCTTTTTAAGCCGAGAATTCATAGTACCACCCAGGAGATGATCCTGGCGATTTTGTTGGCATTCTGAGCCCTCCACAGCAGGCCAAATATAAGATATATGATTTATCCTCAAACGCGGTGTAATCGATCCCTTAAGACTAAAAACACACATGTATGTCCGGTAAATTGTTACTGGTCTTACATGTGTGTTTCTTTTTATGTTCGTGATATTCGTGTACCATCTAGGTATTAGGGCAAAGCTGGCAATAACACGACGAACACTGTTCAACAATTCTGTTAATCTTTGCAAAGGCCCATGTGATAAAATTATAAAACTGTCCATTGCAGTACCAATTCCTTGAGGACTGAAACACCGAATTCTCCGGTATGCTGGATCCGTGCTCGGGCTCCATCGGTAAAGATAAAAAACTAATTATCTTGTTCTCTACTAAGGCAAGTAGCATAATCTTATTTTAGACATTTCAGCCGTCTTCGAGCAGGGCTTCCTCATCGTTTACTGATACTGAAAATTCACCACTTCCGAAGGTTAGATAATCCGATTCTACACAATTTGATGTAAGTGGGCAACGAGTTCGGGCGGCATCCCCTTTAACGCCCTCTCTCCTTAGCAGCACTGTTTGTCTATTTTTTAGCTGGATTGATTTCATAAGGGATACCCTCCTTGTATAACCGCGGTGTCCCGTAGCGCCATACTACAATCATCTTGGCTAAGTACCGGCAATCTCCTGTTATGTTACGGAACAATCAGTACTAAACTATAATCTTACTTATCGTCAGTTGCTCTTCCATCTCCAAATACAGGTATCGAGTCTCCTAAATATGTCGGTTTAGGTTTGATAATTTTGGCCCATATGAAATCTTTGTTTCTGGCGGCTATTTCTCTTACTTTATAAAACTTCATAGCTTGTCCATAATCATGTTTGTCGGAGGCTATCCCATACGCCTCGAGCCCCATCTCCCTAGCCAAGAAAACGGCACGCATGAGATGATATTCCTGAGTTACTATAATAATCCTTTGAACTTTAAAAATATCCCTAGCTCTATACACGCTTTCATATGTACTAAAACCCGCGTGATCCATAAAGACGTCCTGGCTAGGTACACCTTTGTTCTTCAAGAAATTCTTCATAGCGTTAACTTCATCATAATCTTTCCGCCCATGATCCCCACTCACTAATAACTTTGAAGCCTTGCCTTCTTTGTAAAGTTCATATCCTTCACTCAACCGATCATTTAGCATGGACGAAGTCGTTCCATCTGGAAAGACATAAGCCCCTAAGACAAGGATAGCATCAGCAGCCGGAACATCATTAATATTAAATATGTATTCTGTTCCGACTCGCTCAACATACCTGTCTACCGTAAGGGCAGTGCCTCCCAATAAAATCATAATGATAGCCGAGAAAGCAAAAAGATGCTTTAGCCGTCCTCTTAATTTAAAGTTCCCCACGTAACACCTTCCCCTTGACTTCGTTCTATCGCCTAACATTTGGGGTTCCCGACGCTTCCCAACCACATTCATATCATCCTCTAAGTGTCGGGAATACTGTGGTGTTATGCGATGTCGTACGCCCCTCGAAGCCAGAGGCCGCATTGCATTTATCGGATATCTTGATTAGGTTGTTTTCGATACCACAACTGAACAAGACCCGTCTTGAATTCCTTAGAACTTATTAATTCTATTCTTTGTCCAAGGATTCCTTCTTTAAATAGTCTAATTCCGCTTCCTAAAAAGTTTGGTACTATAGATATTGCAAATTCATCGATCAAATTGCTCTTCAATAGTTCATTTACAATCTCAGATCCACCATCGATAAAGATATCCTTTCCTTCTTTGTTCTTCAAATCTGCAATTAAGTCTTCAAGGCTCTCAGAATAATATTCTACACTTTCCTCGTAACCCGTTTTCGTTCTCGAAATGACATAACACTTTTTCCCTTTGTAGGGAAATTTAATTCCAAATGATATTACTTTTTCATATGTCTTTCTTCCCATTATGACAGTGTCAATATCTTGTACAAACTTTCCATAACCATAGTCTTCGCCTGGGTCTTCAACAATGTCTAACCAGCTAATATCGTTATTTTCTCTTGCGATATATCCATCTAAGCTCATTGCAATGTAGAGCATGACTTTTCTATCAGTCATTAGGATTTTCCCCTTAATTTTTTCCGTTTGTATTACCAATTATCTACAGATGACTTCCCTAAATAATCCGATGCATTAAAGATCAGCTGTGCCAAAGATTTGTATTAGGTGATGATCCATATGTTTCAAGTAATCTTGAATTAGCTCAGATAGAGTAATGTATTTATTATCACCTATATCACATACGTACAACAGTTTCTCTTTTGGAGTCTTCGAAATGACTCTAGCGATATGTCTATTCAGAGTTGTCCAAAAGCCAACAATCTCGTCAGTTGGTATACTTTGATAGTCCTGAATCGATACCCAGTAGTTTTGGTTATAAGGAACTAAAACTAAGGGTTGTCTTTCAAACTGGATCTTAATAAATCTATGATGATTGTTGGTGGCAGAATCACATAAATGCCCCATTATTTCCTTTCTCGACCATTTACCGAATAACTGTGCCGAAAATCCCTGTTCCGAAAACTGGTTGACTCTTATTGGAACCACTTGAATTAGGTAATCCAGCCTTGCGATAATTTCCTTCATTCCCTCACTCCTTGCATTCCAGTGCACTCTATGTCCCAGCAGAACTGCTTGATTTTAGTTTCGCATTTTAAAGCGCAAAGGGTCTCGCCTAGAAACACCACTCTATAAGTGTTGAGATTTTTTAAAACATTATGATGTAACTCATCCAACACTTTGGCCTTCTTTAAAGATAGAACCGACCACATGATTCAGATCGCAGTAATTATTGTCCATCATAATGATCGAATTGATCTTTATAGGGTCAGGCCTACCACTTTTCAGGCAATGTTCATTTGCATATACCGCAACGATCTCTCCTAAAAACATTTCAAAATCAAAAATTGGTATAGTTTGAATGACTTTACACAGATAATTGATAGGGCATTCGCTAATCATGGGTGCTTTTCCAAGATCATCGTAAAATGATGCAAAAATATTAGACGTGTCTGTTGTTTTACCAGATACGATACCGCAATAATCTGTCTTCTGAACTAAATCGGCAGAGGGGATATTAACACTGAAATATCCATTTTCCTTAACACCCGAGGTTGTATGGTGAGTGCTTTTTAACGAAATATAAAGAACAGGTTTCATACTTACTTACAACCCCATATGCCCCAAGAGTGGCGTAATTCGGTTTACCATTAACATCAGCACCTACAAGCACTGTCGGAAAGGGACCAAAAGGTCTATTCTGAATTCTGATTTATCCCATATTACGCCTCCAAGTATTAATTTTACAGTGTAAATAATATCAGAAATATTAGAAAAACAAAAACGCCTACTCGGCAAAATTTGCCCGTTCCGCAAAGGTACCAGGAACCTATGCGTTACGACTCGAATGACGGCTCACAAGCATGTTCCGCAGAGTATTTACCAAGCTCGACGTAATTAGTGAGTAATAAACCGCTTAATATATTCTTAGAAATAATTCTATCAAATAAATCAAAAGTGATGGAATAGCATCGACATATAATGGAAAACCAAAAACTATTGGCATCACACTATAAATACTACTAAATAGTTCGTTGTTTAACTTTTATCGTTTGCCTATTGACGACTTACTTCAGCCCTATGATCCAGTAATTTGGTAATTTTATTTTAATGCTTATATCCCACCACTTGCACTAGAGGCATTTTCCAGCGGAGTGCATATAATAAATAAGGCCTGAAAACAGATGACTTGATAGTTATGCTACCACGGTCTAAGTCTGATCTTGCCTTATGGTAGCCCTGTTGAAACGGGTAATATCATATAAGTAAACTAGGGTTGGTCCTATGACTACCGAGTCGGGGTATGGCAATAGGGATAGTCTACATAGTTTAAAGGAGTGGCTAAGAGATGGAAAATATCAAAAAGGGTACTAAGGTAATTATAGCGGCTATGGTTGGAAGTCTTGTGGGAGGAGTAATGGGCTTATTACTTGCTCCAAAGAGCGGACAGGAATTGCGCCAAGATCTAACCGGACAGGCTAACAAACTAGGAGACAAAGCCGTAGTAATTAGAGAGAAAGCTCGGAGTGCTTGGCAAAATGTGGAGGACAAAACCCAAGTACCGGTTAATACCGGTAAGAGTTGGATTCAGAAAGGAAAAGGATTGGTTAGTAACCTGAAACCAACGGTATCTGATATTCAGCAGGATGCTTTGACAAAGACCAGTTCTATTAATGCATCGGAAGATAAGGATAGTAGCGATCCAACACAAGAAATTTAGAAGAACTAGTTTAAAAAGACTACATGGGCACACTACACAACTCATTCTGATGCGTTATCCACACGATGCTAATTTATGGAGCTTCCCATTATTTAAAACTATTGATAAGTTCTAATGAAAGAAGGGCAAAATCTCAAACGATTTTTACCCTTCTATATTACTCATCTATAAAATATGAATCATCCTTCGTACACGTGGATGGTTATAATCAAAGGACTAGTTTGCTTTAGCTGCGGCATTCTGATAGCCAGTTCTAGCCCGGTCTGTGATCTTGGGATCTAAGATCGGCCCTTGAAGGACGGTCCAATAGTATTTTGCCGCAGTCGCGTACGAAGTGTCTTTATTCTCTAGTACCAAAGCATCTGCTGAATCTAAGAGTTTGCCATAGGTACTAAGGATTTTCTGCGAGACAATCGTCTTATCAGCAACTGTGACCAATGGGCTGCTATAGAGCGTATTATAAAATCCTAAGGCTTGTGCGTAATAATCGCCCCTGGGTTGTAGCGCGATGTAATAGTTGTACCAGTAATCCCCGTTAGTCATCAACGATTCAGGATCAAACGCCAGATCCCCGATATGTGCAGGAGTTGGAGTACTCCAGCAGCTGGAGAGTTTGGGTGGATTCACGAGCGGTAAAAGGGATTTTGGGAGCTTAGTTGCACCTGGGGCGAACGTAATTGCACTGTTATATTTCTGCCCCATAAGGCCAAATACTTTATCCTGATAAGCGTCTTGACCCGTATAGTAATTCGGGTTATTTTGCTCGGTCCAGGCATTATAAGCCCATACAGCAAAATACCAATTTTCTAAAACGTTGCGGTTCCCGTCACCAATCTTGGGGTTAGCACGCCACTTATTATTAAGGATTTGGCAACCCACTTCAAGGTTATAATCGAGATCGGTTTTTAGTCTAGCTACGTCGTATTCGAGATAATTGGCTGGGGAAATTTGCATAATTCCTATGCCACCATCGGCTGAAATAAATGGTTGATCGGTTAAAGGTTGTCCCGTCGTTGGATCCAGTTTGTATTGTTTCCATCCGCTCTCCATCCAGGCAATGGCTTTGACTAGTACAGGAGGAATATCGTATTTATTAGCCATATCCTCTATCTTTTTACCGACCATGGCGGTTTGTACAGTTGCATCCACTGCAGCAGTTCCAAGATTACGTTGATTCTCACTAACTACCGCTTCACCCCCGAGTGCTGTTACAACACTGTTAGTAGACATTTTGCCTTTCACGAAGGCACCTGCTACAGGCAACGTTACACCGTCTGTGAGAACAATTGCAGACTTAGTTTGAGCTGCCAGTGGTGCACCGGAGAGAGCATCAATACCCGTTACCCCATTAGCCAAGTATACCTGGTTAAACTCCAGAGAAGTAGCGAAGTCTTTAATGACTTGTTCATTTGTATCATACGCTGTGATTCCGGAGTGGCGAGTTGGCGTTGGAAGTTGAGTTAATACGGAACCATAAATGACGCCGGTTCCGCCAATAACGTCCGAAGCTATTATACCTGGAGCCTCTTTTAAAAATGCTTGGGCACTAGCAGAAAGTCCAGTGCTATTCGTTAAGAGAATGGGTTGACTCGCATGCGAAGCAATTGATGCGATAGAGAGCGCATCTTGGATCAGCCAGCCATAGGCAACCGCAACTTTTGTCACTGGCGCGCCGAGGGCAACCATCAGTTTAGCAATATTAACCGATGTTTCTAAGCGGTCAACTCCACCAAGAGGAATAACAGTAATATTCATAGCTTTCAACTCATTGAGGACTCCTTGGCTAATAACAGCCGTTCCGCTGGTCACATAAACCTTCGTAACTACGAGTTTAATGAGCTCGTCTTTTGTGGCAGGGTCAAGGACGTTTCCAGCTCCGGTCAGAAGGATAGGAGCTTTCAAGTAGGAAGCAAGCGGACCAGATGTCAGTGCATCAACCATACCATAAGAAGCTGAGGAAGCAAGAATTGCGGTTCCAGTCCAGCCTGTTTGATCTGCAATTTTGACTGCGGTTTGTTCAGCAGTTGTACCTGCCAATCGAGTTGGGACCGTCCCTGAGGCAAATACGTTAAAAGGGACCATTGTAAATGCCATACCTGCAATAACTAATGTTGCTAAGGCTTTTGTAGTTTTTCTCATGTACCAATTTTTCTCCCCTCGTCTTTGGGCCTCTTCCAGATCATTATTCTTAATAAAATGTCTTCTCGCAGGCTAATCCGTTTATAGACTTAATGCGAACTTATTCACGATAACTTTAATTTATTGTCATATTTATATCATTCGCTAGCATGATTCATATTCCTTTTTAAATATTTGTGTGATCATTGCTATTATAACCCAGTTAGATTTGCGCTTTCGAAAGTCGATTTCGTGGCTCAGTTCTTTAGCAATTTTTTCTTTAATTGAATAGTATAACCGGGGTGGTAAAATGGCGTATTCTATTAACGTTTCCTTAAGTAATAGACAACTCCACTTATTACAAGATGGTCAAGTGGTTCGGTCCTATCCGGTTGGAATTGGAAAGATCGCTACTGCAACACCTACCGGGACGTTTAGGATAATAAACAAGGCCCCAAACCCTGGTGGAGCTTTTGGAGCCATGTGGATGGGACTCAATAAACCTCACTATGGAATTCATGGCACCAACAATCCTCAATCTATAGGTCAGTATGTGTCTAAGGGCTGTATAAGAATGCACAACCGTGATGTATTAGAGCTTTCACGAATTGTACCAATTGGAACCACTGTAACTATTCGGCCTTAATCACCAGTTACGATGATCAAATATATATAACCTTCGCTAAAGACCGCACATACGAACTCATCTAAATAGACAAAGAAAAGAAGGCACCATTATTGGTACCTTCTTCTTAACGATATGGCATTTTGCGTTCTGAACGTCCCCGTAGCGTCCAAACTACCGAATAAATTATTTCTTCCGCGGCTAACCAGTAAACGAGAAGGCACTCATAAGCTTCCACGGGCTGTGTTAACCTTTTGAGGTTACTTATCCGACAACCTTATACTGCGGGTACGCCCCGCTAAGCAACATGAGAAATAATTACCAAGATTTCAACCGAAAGTGATTTAGGAGTTTAGTGTTGCACACTAAACTCCTAACGTTATCCAATACCTTCTTAGTTGCTTGTGGTTTGTTTGTGCTTTTATAGTACCAATGGGAAGCTGAGATTATGTCAATCCGTGCTCTCGCGTGAAAGCGTCCATCGTAGTTTAATTGCTTGCAATGCAACACTGTAACTGGGCTGATCCCAGCTTTCTAAAGCACGATCTAAGTCAAAGCTATTACTCGCCATGAACAGATGCTGTGCTAGTAATACGAGTGATTTATAACTATTAACCAAACCGTGTTCCAGGATTTTATCAAAATCTATTTCCTCTAATTGGGTATGTTTTTTTGCTAATGACCAAATTTCCTTACTTGAAGTAAGAATGTAATACGCTGAATAATAGCCAGACTCGTTCGATTTCTTTGTATTCACAAGAGCTAAGAAATGTTCTTTGTGTTGGGCACTGGCGTAGTAAATCTGATCAAAATTCAATTAAATTCAGTCTCCTTTAGTTTTCAAAAATATTGTGGAAGTACTTAGCCCTATCAGCAATCAAGTCAATTCTCTGAATATCTCCAGATATTAATGCCACGAAGCAGTTGGGTATAGTATATCCTAATTAGGTGAGAGTGACAATTCAATCGATTTTACTATCCCTAACCTTTGTATGGCTATATAAAGTATGCACCTCTGGAAAATAAGTTCTTCAAATAAAATGGACTTTAAATTCACCAATGGTAGTTTGGTATGTCTATATACGTTGAATCATTTTTTAGTTTCCAAGATAGTTGAGTCAATTCTGAGTTGAGAACCTCAAACAAAGTGCATAATATATTCGCAAACGAAAATCCAAATAATAATTGTATTACTCTTTTTCTCAAAGGCAAGAAGCCTAGTGCTGCAGATAGATTCCTGTTTTGCATTATCCTAAGAATTAACCACAAGAGTATTAATTGGGTAATTATGCCTATCATATAAACGATCCCCATTTACAATGATTAATGAGTCTATTATTGTACCCGACTATATCCTATTAACTCAACTTTCGCAAAGCAAAAAAGAGTCCCTCATTCGGCGAGTACCAACCAAGACTCTCTAGACAATTTACTCAACCTGTAGCTTAAAACTATAAGCTCTCTTTTAATTACTTCATTAGAAGATTCTCGCTAAAATTCCCCACAAGGCATACTCCGATCCCGATATAATTACGATTCGCTACATTACAATGTGCCCCTTGCTTGGATAGGGGTCTTCCTTCTTAACAGCGACCGTCTGGCATAATCACAATGTGATAGCCGATATCGCTCCAACCCTTGGTTTATGCCACTCCCGATATGGCTGCATCGACTGGAACGATTCTTACTGAACGACGTGAGCTTAATGGTCAAAAAACAGGACAGCCAAAGCTGTCCTGTGAGATGTTGTTGAATAATCAATCATGACTAGGATCTACATTTCCATTAGTTGGGACATCCATCTTTTCTGCTATTACTTTTGACTTTGGTGTTATTATTCCTGATTTAGGAGTATTTCCTCGTGGTAAGAAATTTGTATTGTTGCTTTTACCTAAGGTTGCCATGTTTTTAATCTCCTTTACATTAAATCTAAATCTAGTTTCTGCAAAAGGCAGAATTCTAAAACGTTAATTTATGCCATTAAATCGAGTTATTACGTCTTTATATTCGTGCCAACCTCTATAGGTGGACCATTGGATTTATCTAGGTTAACATGAGCAGCAAAAACACCATATTCTGAATGCAACTGTTTGAACACCTTCCGTAGTTGCTGGGATTCCTGTTGATTGATAGTTCCTCAATAGAGGCGTTTTATTATATTTCTTAATAATTTTCGAAACAAATCCGACATATCTATCAACTAAACGTACCAAATCAAATCCATAAGCAATAGGAAAAAGAATATGTATACTACCGCGAGCATCGAGTACCAACTGCACATGGTTATCCAAACTCTGCTAATGGCCGGTATGAAATGCCCTATCTCCGTAATAGGAAACGTTAAGACCAGAATCCCCAAACAACGCCCATAAATACTTCTGATAATGTTATTTGAAGCTTTAAGTGCGGTCCATCCCCTACGGGCTACATAAAAACTTATCAAACAATAGATTGCAAGGAAAGTACTAGATATTACCCCACATAGTCTCTCCATCTCTTTTTTAATAATTTGTCAATCTTATCAGCGTGTCTGTGTCTCATTTCCAACCTGTAGCTCCTTCGTAATAAACCAATCAATTAAACGCCGGGCTATACTTCCTATGCAGGGTATCAGTGGGAGTTGCTCTACTGTAAACCACCCTGCATCCAAAATTTCTTTTTTATCAATAATTATATCCCCACTTGCATACTCAGCTGTAAAACCTACCATTATAGAATCTGGGAAGGGCCAAGGCTGGCTACCAAAGTATTTAATGTTGTTAACTTTCAGGCCTACTTCTTCTTCTACTTCCCTTTGCACGCACTCTTCAAATGTTTCCCCTGGCTCCACAAAGCCCGCCAAAACACTATAAAAGCCATCTTGAAAACGCCCCCCCTTAGCTAACAAAATCTCGCGTCCCCTAGTAATAGCCACGATCATTGCTGGGGAAATCCGCGGATAGTTTACAAACCCACAAGAAGGACAAATCTTTGCCCTTTCATCTATCTTATTTTCTGTATGTGCTCCGCACCGGCTACAATATTGATGGGTACGATCCCAATGTAAAATGTGATGAGCCTTGCCAGCTAAGAAAAACAAATTTTCGGGAATTTGACCAAGTAACCGCCTTAGGTCGTAAAAGGACATACCTTCCGGTGCAACTGTGTCCGGGGTAAGTTCTGAAACATAAAAAGAATGCCCTTCTCTTCGATCAAGATATTGACTTCTGTTCAGCTTCTTTCTTAAGTTATACAAATTAATCTCTGGTAAAGTAAATTGCACTTTATCTTTTTGTATAAGAATCTTATTCCCCTTAAACAACAACCAATATGCTCTTGCATCTCTCTCTATTTTGTAACTGAGTTCTGGTTCAAAATACATTACACATCCTCTTTTCTATATTGAAAATATTCCCCTTTCACAAATTCATTCCAGCCAAGAGGCTAAACCTTTTACATTCTTCAGCTTAACACCGAGTGTACTCAATTAGTCCCATTGGGTTTATACTTCGCCATATTTTTGCCACACTCTCTCGATATCATAAGGCTAAATGAATTAAGAAAAGGAGCGTGTATGTCATTAACGACTGTGGTGAACCTTCTACGCAGTGAGACGCTTAAAGTTGCCTACAAACAATAACTTAATAAGGGTTAGAAAATACCTCCATCTAAAGAAAAGTTTTAAAGACGGTATCAATTAAGGTCATAATCGATTTTGTCAAATCAAAGTAAACTAAAGGAGTTGCTTTTGGTGACGAAAACTAAGATAGCGATGTATTTGAGATGGGGTTTATTAGCATTATTCGTTGTTCTTGTGAGCATTGCGGCCTATCTCCATCAAGTATTAGGTGGAGCAAAAGTGCCGTCGATCCACGCATTATGTCCCTTCGGAGGGCTTGAGAGCCTTTACCAGGTATTCACTACAGGAACGTTTATCAGCAAAATATTCACAGGAACCATGACCCTGTTTGTCATTACTTTAATGGTTGCAATTCTATTTAGACGAAGTTTTTGCGGTTTCATTTGTCCGTTTGGTGCAATTCAGGAATTTCTCGGAAAACTTGGCCACATGATCTTCAAGCGAAAATTGATAATGCCCACTACCATTGATAAGGCTTTAAGATACTTAAAATACGTAGTGCTTATTGTTACTGTATATTATGCATGGAAAACTGCGGGATTATGGATGGCACCATACGATCCCTGGTCTGCTTATGCACATCTAGGAGAGGGATTCGATAGTGTGTGGAAGGAATCAGCAGTCGGTTTGATAATCCTAATGATAACTGTTCTCGGTTCACTGACTTATGACCGTTTCTTTTGCAAATATCTTTGTCCTATGGGGGGACTTTACGGAATTGTAGGTAAAATAAGCCCTTTTAAAGTGGTCAGGAACCAAAATGTGTGTATAGACTGCGGAATATGCAATAAGGGCTGTCCAATGAATATTGATGTCCAGCACAGTTTGAAGATTACGACGGCAGAGTGTCTGAATTGTCAGACCTGTGTCACAAACTGCCCCAAGGCAGGTGCTCTTGATCACCAAATAGGCGGCAAGATTATGAAACCATTGACCGTAATTGTTCTGGTGATAGTAGTGCTCTTTGGCACAATAGCTTTTTCACAGGCTGTTGGAATCTATGGACTCACTCCAACCCCACTCAAAACGGGAGAATCTATTAATTATGAGGAAGTCAAAGGGTATATGAGTATCAAGGAGGCAGCAGCGTCAACCAGCACAGACTTAAAAGTGTTTTATGCTAAATTCAAGATTCCTGAAAACGTTTCTGAAGAAACAAAGATGAAAGAAATATTTAAAGTCTCTGAAGGCTATGATTTTGATCAAATAAAGGAATCCCTAGAAACTAGATAAACTTTTTTCAGTCCATTACCATTCCACTATTCACTCATGTGCTTGATTTCTTTTAATCCTTGTTTGCAGCGAGGCGGCAGGCCAATATAGTAGGCGACCAATATTGAATACTCGGCGGAACTTTTCCAGGTACATTTGCGGAACGACAAGTTTTCACTCATTCGCTTGTATTGCCCCCATCGGGCAATATCTGACACATTTTTTACATTCGATACATTTCTCCTGGTCGATGGTTGGCGCACCAAATCCTATTTGTTCAATCGCACCCACTGAGCAAACTCGTATTGAAGGACAAGGATGGTTTTGCGGACATCTATTATTGTTAACTGTAATATTCATGCTAAGCACCTCTTCTACACATTTTATACCCCTAAGGGGTATATTCACAGTATAAAGAGAGAGGATTAATCTGTCAAGAACAATTAATCCTCTCTCCTACCATGACCTGCAAGAATACCGTTTGATCCTGTCTATTTACTTTTATTATCCTTCTTATTACTAAAGCATTGCAAGACCTGAAAATATGATTCTACGATAAGGAACGTCTCTTCTATCTTTTAGCTACTTCGGAGCATGTCCTTGGTGGTTAGAGAACTAAAAATTCGACCCAATCCAAATACAGCCGAAAGAATCTTCCTAAAAAGTTAATGGAAAATTTAGTACTCTTTAATTCATGCATAAATACAGTTATAGTATTATTTCTTTTCAGTTATTTATTATTCAAGGAAACCCTAGTAAATTTTTGTTCATTGGTGCTTTATAACAGCATCCAACTCTTGACTTGCATTTACGATTTCGGTACTCTTTTACGGTTCAGCGCCCTTTATATAAAGAATATCTTAAGTACCTTCATAAACCCGCAATGACTAATAAAATAAAAATCCCAGGCCGTGAAAGCCTAGGACTTCGAAATTTCAGGCCAAGTATCATTATTTCAATTCGCTTGATTTTTTCCCAAGTTGCTTATAAGCCTGATAACGTTGCTGCCCTTCCATAAATAAGCGTCGTTCTTCTTCATTTGAAAGCTCCAGAGATGGTACATGTTGGGATCTTCCATTCTCATCTAAGGCAACTAGAGTGAAATATGACGTTAAAGCTGTTTTAGCTGGTTCATCTTTAGACACATCTTCAACTGTGACGGTTACAGAAACTTCCATTGAACTTCTACCAACAAACGTTAATTTGCCATAGCAAGTCACAACGTTGCCCACATGGATGGGAAGATGAAATTCAAGTTTGTCCACTCGTGCAGTAACAATGTTGCTACGGGCATGTCTTCGGGCTACTACTCCAGCAGCACTATCCATCAATTTCATAATCTCACCACCATGAACATTACCCGATGGATTGGCATGCTGAGGAAGCATGACGTTTGACATGATTACCTGCGAATGGTTAACTGATTTACTAGCCATCGTAATTCCCTCCATAACATTATCTTGATTTTATTCATTTTCAGTTAGTGCCACAAAATTCCACATAACGCCAAACTTATCGAAAACGACCCCGTGGCAAGGGCTGAAAAAGGTTTGCTGTAAAGGAATACCGACCTTTCCTTCTTCCGACAAAACAGCAAAAGCGTGCTTAACCTCGTCTATGATGCACTCCACCGCGATGGATACTCTTTCGGACGGTGTGTCGTTCAGTTCTCCCAAGCAATCGGATAGGCGCATAAAGTTGTCGCCAAACGGTAAAGTTGCCTGTACAATCCAGTTCTTTTGGCTGTCAGGAATTGGCATGGGGTTGTCCGGATTTTGAGGAATGTCCGAAAACCGTATGATTTCGGATACCTCTGCCTTAAACGCTCTTGAATAAAGCTTGATTGCCTCCTGGCATTCGCCCTTGAAGGTAAGATATGGTCTAATTTGCATATAATTTCCTCCTTGGTTTTGATTCATTTTTTGTCCTATTATATTAGCTTCACCCGTATTTCTCAATTTAGTAATCTCGGGGATAAATCCTCAGAATGTAATACACCTTCAATATAATCTATTCTACACTAAAATTGAGTCTTATTTAAGGAAAATAGGCAAAGGGGGAAACGCAAATGGCATTTGGCGCTGTCGATGGTGTTGCTTGCGGACCGGCACGTGGCCTTGGAGCTGGAATCGCAGCCGTTGTCGTAATTATTCTTCTGCTTATAGCATTGGGAATCGTATTTTAACTTGAAGGAGGTAATGACTAATGCACGGAATGGGTAGAGCATGCTGTCTATACTTGTTCTCCCTTAGGAGTTTTTCATTCTTACCAGCATTATCTTTTCATTCATTACCTCAATGCAAAATCATCTTTCTGCCCTTACAGGATCCATTCGGCTATACATCGAAGAGCTTTTACCATGAATTGAACGCCGAGATCTTGGATTTTTTGTTGCTACATCATCATGAATCCCTAATGCTTAATATTAAATGCAATCAAACTGAGGATTCCAGTACATGGCATCCTCAGTTTGATTGCATTATAAATTCTTTTGAATTCAGGACACTTTACGCCATTATCTAAGGTCATCAAATTCACTTATATTTGGGTTTTTAATATTTTCCCCCGCCATCTCCATCTGAAGATTCTGAGGTGCCTCGTCTACTTTGAAATAGAGGCATTTAAACTCTCTGCACCCATGAGGGTGACGTAAACTGTGAGTACAAATAATTGATTGGCTAGGCGAAGGCAAGGCTATATTAAGATACTCTTTAACTAATGTGATAGCCTCACTGAGTGCAGTTCTCACAAAGTTCTTACAGCAACAAGGACCGGTTTCATTAGCGATTTTATCAACAATTCTTGCGGCTACTTTCATTGTCGCAGCTGTTTCTTGGTCTTTAGTACAAGCTGCCCCTAAAATGACACTAAAACAAGCACCAATGGCTGGGACAATTCCACAGACCCCTGTCAGCCCACAATAGCCTCCGATGGCTTGTCTATTGGTCCGATTCAGTGCTTCAACAATCTGTTCATCCGTAACCTTAGCAGTTCCTTCGTTCTTGAGCGCTGCCATCAAAGCTCCTGCTGCAATCCAAGCATTTTCACAACCGAGCATTGGGACGTTATTCTGCTCCATCAGATACTCGGCAATTTCAAAAGAGTTTGCCGATTTATTGGCTAAAACGTATTCTTTTACAGTCTCAAATAGACCCTTTCCGTGACATTCATCACATACGTAGTGTCCATTTGGGCAAGAAATGTTGCCAATCTCTTTTTTGCCGCATCGAACGCAAGTTAATTCTCGTCCCGAATTGAAGTAATCTAATTGCCCTCCACAGATTTGGCAGTTCTCAGTTTCGAATTCATTGTGCTGACCAGCACTAGAAGTCGCTCCTCAACAACCAGATGTAGCGGTGTTATTATTCTGGTTCTGAATTAGGTCGATCAACCTCATACCTCCTCAATTTCATTAAATTATTAGGGGGTTGTTCTTCCTTAGCGGTTACCTGGATATCTATGCAGGCGTCTTCCATTTTTAAAATGACCCGTGCCCTGCCCTCGATAATGCCCCATGAAACCGGTAACTCCTCCAATACTACCCTGGAGAATACTGCCGGTATTGTGCGCTCAAGCTGCAAAATCTGATCCTCCGTCTACGTCTGCATATTCTGCACTCCGGCCTCGATCTCCTTTTCCTTCGTACCCCCCTTTTTTTAATAGTAGAGATGGCCAGTTTCTAGGTGGATATCTTCTTATTACGATCCAACCATCCCGTATTTTATAAATATCAGCATTCACCAAGCCATAAACAAAACCCCGCCCAGAATGGCTAGTTTACCAAATCTAATTTCGGAAGAATCAGTGGCGAAAAATCGTCTAAAACCATTTTAGTTTTAGACGATTTTTCGGACTTAGTATCGTTGCCTCTATCTTTATTATTCTTCTGTCTTTTTGTTTTCTTTACACTGGATTCTTTCTCTTCGAAGGCTCTCCACAATGTCCGTGTTTAAAGGGGTGCTCTCCGTGGTGACCGTAAATTCTATTTTAATTATATGAACCTCAACTATTATAAGTTTTCTTCAGAAGCACAAGATTAAGCTCCGAAAACCTATTTCTTAGGGATAAAAACGATATGGCCTTCTTACTTCAATAGTAGAACTGTAAGAGGAACTAACGCTCCCCATGCACTTACTATTGTTGCAATACCACTGCCACGCCGCTTCTCTACAGAATAGCTAAAATGTGCTAAAGCAGCGGCAACGAAAAGAGCAAAAAAATTGTTATCTATTTCTTAAACTTGAAATGGCGGTGGAAATCGATCGTAATATTGGCTCTATACGGTATTATCTATTTTGCCTTTAAATTAAATCTGATTTATGTGAAACAGGATTGGTTCTTAATTTTCGCAACCATAGATATCTTTGGCATGTATTTGTGCGTATTTATCCTCGATAAATTAATGGTCAGTGACTAAGCAAAATAAAGGGGTGTCCTAGCAATAAATCCTTAGGACACCCCTTTATTTATATAATTTCATGGTCTAGGTTAAATATTATGGCGTTAAGTTATTTCGCCGCAACCTGAGTAATGACAGCTGTGTTATCTTTTCCTTTAATCCTAGCGAGTGTTGCAGTGATTATCGGGACCAAAATAGCTGTGATGATAACCGAAGCTGCGACTTGAGCTGTAGCTGTCGCCTGGATTGCTTTAAAAGTTGGGTCAGCCAGAGATACAGCTAAGGGAGTTGCAACAGCATTACCCGCTGTTGTTGCCGCAGCGATTCCGGCCACACCTGTTCCTTTAAAGAGACGGTCTACAATATATAGTCCTCCACCGGTAATGATGAGCGTGAAAAGTCCAAGGAGTAGACCAGAAGGTCCTGCATTGATGATGTTATGGAAGTCAATTCCACAGCCTAGAGCAAACGCAAAGAAAGGAATTAAGGGTTTCGAGGCAACGTGGAGGAAATCTCGTAATTCGTGATCGAGGTTTCCGACTGCAAAACCAAGAACCATAGGGCCAATGGCAGCAATTAGATCAGTCAGAGGAATTTTGGCTAAACCAGAAGCTCCCAATGCCACCATGGTGAAAAAAGGACCACTTTCCAAGCTTTGTAGAGAGTACGCACCTACATCTTCAGCGGTTCCATATTCGCTCATGAGTGCGCAATACATTCCGGCATTCGTATCGTTCATGGCTGCGATAAAAGCTAACGCAGAAATTCCCAAAATCATACCATTAGGTACAAAATGCGCAATGAAAAGTCCCACACCTGTGGCTAAAAGAATTTTCGTAGCTAGAAAGGCTCCTCCACGGGCAACTGCTTTAGGTGCAGCTTTTAAAGAAATATTAGCACCCATGCAGAAGAAGAAGACAGCGAGGATAGGAATCGCACCAGTCATGAGTCCACCTGTAAAAGAAGGAAGTTTTACGACCGAGGGAAACCAAGTTTTGATGACCGCTCCTAAAAGTAGCGGTAAAAGCATCATGCCGCCTGGCACTTTTTCCAATGTCCTTTTAATCGGAATTTGCATGTTCGATCTCCCTTCAATTGCGTTGTATATTACATTAACTATTTCTTCAACAAAAACAACTTAGAGTTGATAAACGTTCTTGACACGAAGAAGGATTTTCAAAACGTTGTATAAACTTGTAACAAGAAAGAACAACTAAATTAATAGGTCGGTGCAATCTTATAAATTCCAAATTCATTGTGGCCCAAACTTTCTGCTTTAGGCATATGCCCATTGGAAACGTCAACAACCGTGTCCAAGATTCTTTGCCCCACTTGCTCAATCGTTTCTTCCCCGGAGATAATCGTTGAGGCATCGATATCCATGTTATCTTCCATCATTTTGAATGTTCGGGCGTTACCAGTAATCTTAATAACTGGAGCAATTGGGCAACCAGTTGGGGTCCCACGTCCGGTTGTAAAGATAACGACTGTTGCACCACCCGCGACCATCCCTGTAATCGACTCGATATCCTGGCCTGGTGAATCCATTACATATAGGCCCTTCCCACTTGGAACTTCTCCGTAAGCTAAGACATCCTGAATTGGAGCATGTCCTGCTTTATGGATACAGCCCAAGGATTTTTCTTCAATCGAACTAATTCCACCAGCAATATTACCCGGTGTAGGTTGTCCACCGCGAATATCAACATTCAGGAGTTTGGCTCTTCCTTCACATTCGCGCACATAACGGATTAACTTTTCTCCGATTTCCGGTGTTTTGCAACGACGGGCCAAAACATGTTCCGCACCAATAAATTCTGTGGTCTCGGAAAGCATGGACGTACCGCCAGCAGCAACAAGCAAGTCTGATGCAACCCCACAAGCTGGGTTTGAAGCCAAGCCAGACGTAAAGTCAGAACCACCACATTCAATGGCCATTACGATTTCACTCAGGTCCATTTTTTCTGGTTGTAAATGCGCAACTTTGCGGGCAAGTTCTCCAGCCTTGCGAAGCCCTTCAGACGTGGCTTTGAGCGTTCCTCCGGCTTCTTGAATTACAATGACCTCGACTGGTTTCCCTGTGGTTGCGATTTCTTCGGCGACCTCGCGAATAGGAACACCTTCACAACCAAGTCCGATGACTAAAACAGCTGCAACATTTGGATTCTTCCCAAAACCAATCAAGGTACGAACGGTTTGTTCGTGGTCAGCTCCGATTTGACAGCATCCATGCTGATTTGGGATGGCAACTGCTCCCGTAACTTGAGCAGCAATATTTGCGGCAACCGTGCTAGAACAAACTGCAGTTGGAATAATTAAAATATGATTACGAATTCCTACCTGTCCATCCGGGCGTCGATATCCTAAAATTTCCACAATTATTATCCTCCTCTTTCTTACTTATCTCCTCGGCCTCGTAGGCTTTCCATGTTATGAACATGGACATGCTGGCCAATTTTAACATCAGAGGTTGTTCCTCCAAGACTTTCACCGTACTTGATAACCTCTTCCCCTTTTTTTATCTCGCGGATGGCGACCTTATGTCCAAGCGGGATATCTTGGATAAGTTCAATAGATTGCTCTTGTTCTCCTAAGAAAAAATGAATTTCGGTACCCAATGTGAAATCTTCAACTACGGTAGCTACATTGTCTTTTACATTAATTACAACGGCTTGCTTCTTCAAAGGAATTCACCTCCTGAATTTTTACACTTTCTTAATATGCAAAAGCTATGCCAATTTTCCTGTTTCTAAAATAAATCCCCTATAATAACTAATGAATCTGTTATTATAGGGAGTCTAACCTAACCTTTTAAAAAGTTATAAAGTTTTTTTTTAAAAAAGAATACACCGCTCTTAAATAAACAGAGTGGTGCATTCTACTACATCGGGTTGTTTCAAAATGCAATACTGTTGTTTTTTGCAACGTTACCATACCTATTTATCCAGCCTTCTTTTACGCCATAAAGTTGAACGATCAATTCCAAGACGTTTTGCTGCGCGGGAAAGGTTTTGATTCTCCAATTCTACGACCCTCTCAATTACGCGTTTTTCAATCTCGATTAAGCTTCCCTGAATTAATACAGCTTCACCTTCTCTGAATCGATTGCTCCTTTGGAATTCATTAGGACCTTCAACACGAGGGTTCTCGCTGAACTGCGGAGAGAAATCGCTCATTGAGCTTGTTATATCATCGTGGTAAAGAAGATTCGCAAATTCATCTTTGTTTTGGGCAACAAAGGATATAACCGCCAAGCTTTCGGGTTGAATCATATCTGTTTCAGCTAGTACGATGAGCTTTTCAACACAATTTCTAAGTTCTCTAACATTTCCGGGCCAGTGATATTTTTCAAAGGCTTGATAAACTTCCTCAGAATACTTAAGATTAGGTTTTCCTAATTTAAGAGAAAGGTCACTTAGAAATCGATTCATTAACAGCCGAATGTCGCCTTTTCGTTCTCGCAAGGGTGGAACCCTTAGTCCTAAGACGTGTAAACGATAAAATAAGTCTGCTCGGAATTCATTCTTTTCCACCGCATCGTTTAGTTTACGGTGTGTTGCAGAGATGAGGCGAACATCAACTGGAATAACTCGGTCTCCACCGACTCTCATAACTTCTCTTTCCTGGAGTACACGCAAAAGACGTGCTTGAACATGAAGTGGTAACTCTCCAACTTCATCTAAAAAAAGCGTCCCTTTATGAGCTAATTCAAAAAGTCCAACTTTTCCCCCTTTACGAGCACCAGTAAAAGCCCCTTCTTCATAGCCAAACAGTTCGCTTTCCAGTAAATGCTCTGGTAAAGCAGCACAGTTAATAGCCACAAAAGGTCCATTCTTGCGCAAACTAACCTGATGGATTCCTTGAGCTAGAAGCTCTTTTCCGGTTCCCGATTCCCCTTGAATCAAAATACTACTATCTGTCTTGGCATATTTTCGGGCCTGATCCAATACTAAGCGGACAGGTTCACTATTCCCTGCAAAATCTCTTAGGGAAAATTTAGAAACTAAGCCTTTGTCATGTAGTTTTCGGCGGATATTATATTCAGCTTGTTGAATCTCTAAAGTATTTTGCAAAGTTAATACCGTCCCCAGATGAATCTCGCGATCAATAATCGGGTAAAGATTGATGACTAAATCCTTACCGTTCACTCTTTCCGGATACCCAAATAATTTCTTAGAGTGAATGTCTTCAAGCAGTTGGGGGCGAAACACTTTTTTAGCAGGCTGTCCTAAAATCTCCAGGTTAACTCCCAACATTTTTTGGGCTTCGGCATTTAGGTTCAAAATATTTTCGTTTCTATCAATTGTAACGACTCCTTCGTGAACTGCATTTAAAATTACGGTACTGAGAGCCGTCTTGGCCCGATCTATTTCGAGAGCCTCAATAAGGTGCTCGGCCTGCAAAATCGCTGTAGTGATAGACTCTGGGCCAGATTTGATTAAGTGCACGGGACGTTGCAAAATTTCGGAATAACGAACAGCAATCGTATCTCCTACAATTATTTTAGTTTGAGCAAAATCAGATTCCTTAATGGAATGAAGTGTCTCATTTTCTTCTTTCAGTTCACAAATATAGCAGTTGAGTCCAATCATTTGTGCAATAGTTTGGCACCCTTTAATAACGGTCGGAAAACCAATAATGCCAAACGGGCCTTCTTTATCCCTTAAAGGGTAGAGGGCACGCAAGATATCATATCCAGTCACTTCGACTTCAACAACAGGGATATTAACCGCCTGACGAATCAATGAAGCCGTTCCCCCACGACTAATGATAACTTCAACACCATAATTAAGCGCCTTTTTAGCGGCCTCTGCCCCGTCGCGCATATCGGCAACGATAATTTGACAAGGTTTATTCAATTCTTGAACAGTTTTTTTAGCTTCCTCGGCGAGTTCAGTATAAGGAGCGATAAATAAAACTCGCGAATAATCCATAAGCCCTTATTGTCCCCTTTTCTACAATATAATCTCTACTGGTTCCTTTTAGTGATTCATCCAATGGTTAAATACTACTATCCATCGGTATATACCCTTCCTTATTAGACTATATGTCGTTTAAATTATTTTAAGGGTATGCCATGAACTCAGCACATACCCTTAAATAACTACTTTATTTTTTCACTATTGGTACCCAAACTTCACATTTATAGTCCTGTGCCGATGGATTGCCAGGAAGATAAACTTCAAGCATCGGTGCATTTGCTTGCTCAAAGCCTGTTGCAGGAAACCATTCTTGGTAGATTCTTGACAATACGTTTACTATTGCGTATGGCATCAATCCTACCGATGTAAATACTGCCCAGTTAGCAGTCGGTATTTCTCTGATATCAAAACCGGATTCTGCTGAATTATTGACATCCTCTATAGCAATCATGTAAGAAAATTGTTCCTTATCATCTTCAAGCTCCATGCTTATGCCAAGCATATTTTGTCTGTTATCTATGGCACAAATTTTTTCGCTTGTTCCATCTGCATTACATTTATCCCAGAATTCAGATATTTCCCTGTGATGTCCTTCATCCTTTGTCGATACTTTAATTACCTTGCCTATGACCTTAAATGCTTCCTTTTGAATTATTCTGTAATCCATATCCTTATCCCCTTCGATTCTAAATGGAATGAGATACCCTAGTGTCGGCCAGTACCCTGGAGATGCTTTGATACGGCTGTTCTCTGAAACAATAGGTAAATCAAAAGCAGCCACCCTGGCACTTGGCCTATCGTAGCTGCTTTTAAAGGGACTTAGCCCTCATCTTCGCTGTCAAGCAGATGTTTTCGTCTGTACGCTTTGGGGGTCATATTCATTTGCTGTACGAAGACACGATTAAAATAGGAGGGATCTGTAAAACCACATTCACTGGAAATGCGATAGGCGGGATAACTAGTTGTTTCCAGTAATTTGCAGGCATACTCAATTTTTAACCTATTGACATAATCTATATAGGTAACCCCTACTTCTTTTTTGAAGATGCGGCTGAAATATTGAGGGTGCAAAAATACATGGGACGAGACCAATTGCAGGGGTAATTTTTGTTTAAAGTTATCATGAATATAGTTTAGTGATTTTTCGATAAAATACATTTGATTGGGTTCTTGTTCCACAATTTCTTCGTCCACAGGTACTTGGTGTGTAGTTATACTAGTCAACACATCATGGAATGCCTGCTTGAAAACGGACGGTTTAATGGGTTTCAGCAAATAATCCTGAACGCGGAGGCGAATTGCTGTTTGCGCATAGGAAAAGTCTGAACAAGCCGATAAAATCATAACACTTGCTTGAGGAAGGAATTTCCTTATCTCCTTAAGGGCCTGTAAGCCGTCCATTTCAGGAATAAGTATATCCATCACTATGACATCCGGTTTATGTTGTTTTGCCAGTTTGACAGCTTGAATCCCGCTTTCACAGGTGATTATTTTATCTTTTGGGAGAAGCTCTTCGGTTACAATCGACTTAAGAAACTCCAATTCAAGTAACTCATCTTCCACAATTAAAACTACGCTCATCACTATCACCTCGCATTGGGTTTAGTGGGAATCGAGATGGTGACGGTACTTCCGCTATAGTCTGATTTTTCGATTTTCAACCCGTATTGTTCTCCGAAATATCGTTTCAACCGTTTGTCCGTACTACGAAAACCTATTCCAAGCTTATTTTCCGATTGTTGCAAACTTTTTAAGACTTCTGTGGGAAAACCATTCCCATTATCCACAACAAAAATATTGATATCATTCTTATTTTCTTCAGCATAAATTTTTATCTTGCCCCCATCCCTTTTAGGGGTAATGCCATGGATAAGGGCATTCTCAACAATGGGCTGTATAATCATATTGGGGATTCTATGGGCTTTAATATGATCAGGAATGTCAATATCATACTCCAAACGATTTTTATATCTTATTTTCTGAATGTAAAGGTATTTTTCAATATTATCCATCTCGGCTCCAATGGTGTGCAACTCATCGTCATGCTTTAAGTTGTACCTTAATAAATCTGAAAGACAGTAAATAAGTTCTTCAGTTGTATGGGATTTTTCAAAATAGGCAATACGTGCTATAGAGTTTAGGGTATTAAACAGGAAATGCGGGTTAATGACCAAAGACATATTTTTCGCTTCGAGATCAATAATCTTTTTCTCCAGCATTTCCTTTTCAATAGACAATCTTGCTATCGCCTTATCGGCAGTATGGATACTTTGAGAAAAATCATAGCTAATATTTTGGGTAATATGGTTGCAAATTTGTTCATGAATTTCAAGTTTGTTTTCTTCTATGGTTTTTATCGTTGCAATTGATTTCGCGATAAATTCCGGTTCGAGTTTCTTATTCTTTGCAATGCTCATTATATCAATCAAATATTTCTGATATTCACTATCCGTTGAATAAACCTGCGCACCGACGACATAGCCAATGGTTTGGTTGTTAATATCGACCGGCAAAAGAATGTTTGCCAGCCCATGCCGACAGATAAATCGGTCTCCACTACCCGATTTTAACCTAGCAATATAGTCTGAGCATATCCTTGTTTCATCTTCCTGGCAAATAAACTTGCAAAAATCAGGAGACGGGTTAAATTCAAGAAGAATATTGCCACTGGTATCTACTAGCAGTAATGAAATATTAGACAGGGATAATAGTCCGCTGTAGCGAGAATACAGATTGGAATCCATTAAATTTTTTAAAGTTTTGTTAGTATCATCCATGCTATTCGCCAAATATTCCTTTTCTATAATTGATTCAACTTCTTGACATAGTTTAACAAGAGAGCCCTTAATAATAAAAAAGAATCAACCACTGTTTGAGCAGTAGTTCAATTCATTAAATACACAAGCAACCAAATATACAAAAAACCCACTTCATCAAAGAAGGCATCGTCAAAGATTTGTATGCATTCGTTTATAATACAACACCCTTATGAAAATGTAAATAGAACTAATCCTCGAACCCAAAATTAACACAAGTGGTTAGCAATTCGCGTAATTTAGATAGCATGTCCAGAATTGCACCACTCCATGAGTTGCCACGAGTAATCAACCATTAAGTATAGTTAATTACCGCTAAGCAAAAACGAAGGCCAAAACCTCGAAACGAGATCTTGACCTTCGTCTGATGGACTGCCTAATGGTTCATTAGGCTTCGTTTTTGGCTGCAGGAAGTATCATTTCTACATCACTGTGAGGACGCGGAATGACATGAACGGAAATCAGTTCGCCAACTCGCTGAGCAGCAGCAGCACCAGCATCGGTTGCTGCTTTTACAGCTCCAACATCGCCTCTTACCATAATGGTGACCAGACCACCGCCGACGAATTCGCGACCAATCAGATGAACGTTCGCGGCTTTAACCATGGCGTCTGCCGCTTCTATTGCTCCTACTAGACCTTTGGTTTCGATTAATCCTAAAGCTTCTGATTTACTCATTGTTGTTGCCTCCTAAAATTTTATTTTACAATAGTTATTCTTGCGGTTGCGAGCTGCATAGCGTTCGCTTCTTCCGTGTCGATATGAAATTCAAGCGCCGAGGTGTTGTTGGCTCTGATGACGACATTCGAGAAAGTTCCGCCTCGAAGTCCGTCTATTTGGATGGTTACCTGTTCTCCATCGGTTACACCAAAGTTTTTTGCATCTTCCAAGGTCATATGAATATGCCGCTGCGCAATCACTAGGCCTTTGGAAAGCAAAACACTTCCTTTGGGACCAATGAGAGTGATTCCCGGAGTTCCTTGCAGGTCTCCCGACAACCTTACCGGCGCGGATACGCCAAGTTTAAAACAATCTGCCTGGAGTATTTCTATCTGCGATTCACTTCGCACTGGTCCGAGGATACGAACCTTTTCAATAGCACCTTTAGGCCCGGCTATGATCAGGGTTTCCTTACAGGCATATTGCATGGGTTGTGACAAATCCTTGGTCTTAGTCAATTGGTATCCTGAACCAAACAATGTTTCCAGATCTGCTTGAGAAAGATGAATATGACGGTTAGATATTCCCACAGGGATGGAATTGTCGTCCTTTTTTAAATACCCCCCTTCTTTAATAGCCTCCATCAGAAGCGCTGCTAAAGCGTCATACTTTCCCACCTTTAGTTATCACCTCGTTTTTTCAGGAGCAAAATGACTTCATTCACAACGTTCATAATCTGATCATCACTGATGCCACTCAGACTAGCGCTCTGTGCCACGCTGGCCGAGAAGGAAGGGGTCGTGTTTTCGGTGAAGTCTTTGATTCCATAAGCCACACGTTTGATATTGATCAAGTGCAGAGGGGTTACATTATCGGAGGTTGCACTTCCACCCCAAGTACCACAACCCAGTGTAAAGGCTGGGGAAAGTCCGGTACTTGCGCCTACACCACCTTGGCTGGATGCTGTGTTGACCAAAATCCTAAATACCGGTTTTTCAGCGAATTTCATGACCATTTCATGATTTTCCGTATGAATGGAAAGGCTGTGCCCGACACCACCATTATTCAAGAGTTTAATGCTCAGATCACAAGCTTCCTGCCAATCTTTTACGGTATAAAACGCCAGCACAGTCGTCAATTTTTCATAAGACAGGGGGTATTCCTCACCCACGCCCTGTTGTTCACCTAACAAGACTTTTGTTCCCGGTGGAATGGCTATACCGGCACCGTCTGCGATGACTGCAGCGGACCTCCCGACCATTTTCCCGTTCATAGCATGGCCGCGAACAAACAATTTTTTAGCAACTTGATTTGTTTCCGCGGGGGTCATGAAGTAACCACCTTGACGTCTGAACTCTTCCATAACCTGGTCACGCATGCATTCTTCAACAATCACCGATTGCTCGGATGCACAAATAGTGCCATTGTCAAACGTTTTACTAGCAATAATATTTTTAACGGCTTTCGAAATATTGGCAGTTCTTTCGATATAGGCCGGAACGTTGCCCGGACCTACACCCAATGCCGGCTTCCCCGCGCTATAGGCAGCCTTTACCATGGCTGAACCACCCGTGGCGATAATCATGGCGACTTCATCGCATTTCATGAGTTCATTGGTCGCATTCATCGAGGGTTTTGAGATACAGCCAATAATATTGGCTGGGGCTCCAGCCGCTACAGCCGCATCATTCATCAATCTGGCTGCCTGCAGCGTACATTTGAGAGCCGAAGGATGTGGTGAGAACACTATCCCGTTACGGGATTTAATGGCGATAATCGATTTGTAAATGGCCGTAGATGTAGGATTGGTTGAGGGAACAATTCCCATGAGTACACCTACCGGTTCGGCAATTTCAATGAGTTTGTTGACCTTATCGTCTTTAATGACTCCGATGGTTTGCATGGGTTTGATGAAGTCATAAAGTTCTGTGGAAGCAAAACGATTTTTGAAGATTTTATCTTCTACTTTACCAAATCCTGTTTCTTCAACCGCCATTTTTGCCAGAGAAACAGCATTCTCCTCTGCCACTTTTACCATATTACGGATGATTACGTCAATTTGCTCGCAATTGAATTTTGCAAGTTGCGTTTGCGCCAGTTTAGCCTGACGAGCAAGATTTCTGGTCTCTTGCACGGATTGTAAATCATAGTCAAAGTTTTCCATCTGCTATTCCTTCCTACACTCTTTACTTATTTGCAGGCACTTAAAGTTATTTTTCGCTCCCCCGCTCGTAATATCTCTTCAGTTTCTGAATAAGTAATTCTTTGTTAGCTTTTGAAATGGCTCTACCTGCGACGCCGAGTTCTTTGTATTCTCTCGCCAGATTCCGAAGTTTTACCACGGAAATCGATTTTAGGATGTCCACACCCTTTTCAAGTCCAAATTCCTGTACGAAAGCATCTACTCCCTCTTTGCGGAGTTGACTCAGCATGATTTGCTGGGATTTAGAGCTTTCTTTTGTGGTTTTAGCTGGTTCTATCGATTGTGCAGCGGTGTCCTGCTTTGGCAAGGAATCATTTAAGCTAGTGATTGGATCAGAGTCCTGAAAAAAGTTTGGTTGATCCTCAACAGAATTTACCCTTACCGCGACTATACCTTCAATCTCCTGGTGCGGTCTGGGAATTATATGTTGAGAAACCAAGGACAAGCGGCCTATCTTTTCAACCGCTGTTACAGCTGCTTCCACAGCGGCTTTAACTGCTCCCACATCACCCGTTACAGCAATTGTTACGAGACCGCCACCTACAAAGGTCCTCCCCACGAGATCCACTTGAGCCGTTTTGAGCATGACATCTGCACATTCAATAGCAGGAAGGAGTCCTCGTGTCTCAATTAAGCCAAGAGCCTGCATAGCTTACCCTCCTATTGTTGCGCCATAAGATCAGCCCAGTTCGCCGGGTAAGTTACGTAAAAGAGTTTGACATAATCAGACGAACTCCAGGTTACTTTGGAACCTTTGGGTACGAAGAGGACATCTCCCTGGTGAGCGTGATAAGTCTCGTCATTGATAGTGATGGACAGGCTTCCCTCGAGAACAATATCAATTTCTTCATAGCACAATTCCCACTCAAAGCTAGATTGCTCTATGGTCAAAAAGCCTGCACTCATTTGGGAATCATCTTTACTGACCACTTCACGATAAGCTACGTTCGTGCTCGGATCGCCCGTTTCAAAGGTCTCGAGTTTCACTGTCCTGCCGCGCACGATTTTCAGTCCACTCGGGTCACCCTCTGCCCTGAAGGGAGTTTCGGGAGATGGGTTAGGAACACTTGCCAGGAGTCTGTTGGCTAATACCGCTTTTACAACTTGAAAGATCATATCTGGGTCGATCTCGTTTTGCCTGCTATCTTTCTTCGGCAAGCCACTTTCGGTACCAGTGTGATCTCCTGCAGCAGAAGGGTCTGCTGTAAATTCCACACCCAGTTCCCTAGCTAGATCCTTAGCTGCCGGTGTAATAATAGTATCGCAGTCTACGCAGAAAAGTTTTTGCCCCTTTGCTGCTACTGCTTTCACTTCGTTTGCAGAAACAAGTTTCTTCAATTTCGCACCTCCTTTCAATCGTATAAGCAAGAAGAATATGATTGTAATTTAGAATAGCGATTCCCATAATTTTTCAGATGGCGAAGGAATTACTTCAACATCCACTAACAAGCCTTTCTCGATAGCGATTGCTTTCCCGGCTTCAATACTTGCTTCTACAGCGCCAACATCTCCAGTGAAGGTGAAGTAGGCTTTGCCGCCCAATCCACTACCCAAACGTAGTTCCAAGGCCTGTACATCAGCAGCTTTGAGTGCTGCATCAGCAGCAATGATCATGGATGCCAGGGAGAAACATTCCATGATCCCTAGAGCCCCGATTGCATCAGGCATGCTTGTGGCCGTGATGGCCGGGAAAACGCCCTGATGAACATTGGCGAGGATAAAGCTATCGACCAAATATTCTCCTGCATTTTCTACGCCGACGCTGATAGAGCTTTCTACAGCGCCAACGTCCCCTTTGATGATCGCGATATATTTTCCCGGACAGACGGGGGTTGCGCTGACCACTTCAACGTAGGCTGTTTTAAGCATCAAATCGGTCGCATAAATTCCTCTAGCAATACTAGTAAGCTCAATCATACCTATTGCACTATACATACTAACCCACCTTTATCACAATAGAATTATCTCGGAGCTCTATCACAGTACCATTGAAGCTGGAGTGAACGGTAGCTCCGAGACTGTTGTCCGGAATTTTACCGATCAGTTGCCCGGCTTTCACCTGTTCGCCTACGGCGACGACAGGAATTGCCGGCGCTCCAATGTGCTGTCGTAGAGCGATCTGGATATATTCAGGTCGAAATTCGACTTGAGTCATAGGGGCCGGTTTGTCGAAGGCTGTTAAGCCAATTTTGATGACTAGACGTTTGCTCGGAATAAGACGATAGTCTCTGGCCGATCGAGCTTGGAAATCCATCTGTATCGGCTGATATTTAATACCTTGTTCTGCCAGCTTCTGCTTGTAGAGAATATTGACGGATTTCGGATGGAGATTTGCCGGACAGGAGAATAATTCGCAGGCATTACATTCACAACATAATTGGGCAATTTGTTGTTCTTTCACGTCCTCTAGATTGTAGCTCAGAGCACGCATAACTTTATGGGGTTGCATATTGTGTCCTAGGAGATAGCGAGGACACAGATCAGTACACATACGACATTGTTCACAGGCGGTTTTACCAATGACTCTTGCTCGATCAAGACCGACGGATTTTTTCCGAATGAGAAAGTGATCTTTTTTTAGTAGTACATAGCCTTTGCTTTTTTTGGTGACAAACCCATCGATGTTGTTCATGATAGATCCCATCATGGGACCACCGTCGATAACAGCGTAATCATCAATCGTTTCCACACCGCATTGTGCAATGACTTCCCGAATGGATACTCCCACAGGTACTTTGAGGGTCATGCGGTGTGGAATATCTCCGGCGACGGTGATATACGTTTCTGTGACAGGGTTCCCGGCCATGGCATTCCATATATTTAGTGCTGTTTCTGCATTGATTACGACACAGCCCACTTTCAGGGGAATAGAAGCTTCTGGAACAATTCTTTGAGTCAGTTCATGAACCAGAACCTGTTCATCACCCGCAGGATAGATATCCCGAAGTTCCATGACTTCCATGTAATCTGATAGTCCCAGAGCGACGATTCTTTCTCGCATGAGGATAATGACCTCTTTGTGTTTGCCCTTGATACCAATGATGGCTTTGCGAGCTTCAATATATCGTCCCGCCGCTTCCATTCCCCGGATGATTTCATCAGGAAACTGCTCCATCAATTGCTGGTCCACTCTGAGCAGGGGTTCACATTCTGCTCCATTAAGCAATATATACTCGGCTTTAGACGTTAGTTTGGCGTGAGTTGGAAATCCAGCGCCTCCCGCCCCGATAACCCCTGCATCCTTGAGTATGTTTAGTAGATCCAACGTTTCCCACCTCCAGTTTTTCTCTAGAACTTGCAATCTTCGTCGATGATTCCTACAATGGCTGCATCAATCGGTACATCGTCCCGACCCAACATTCTACGGGCCGCACTGCCAATACAGATAAGCACTCGTTCGTCAATGCCGGCGCCGATAGTGTCGGCAGCGATCAGGATACGCCCTGCATCAATACCACCGAGGACCTCCACCAACATGAACTTCAGTCCTACGAGGGAATCAGCCTTTCTGGTTGACCAGATACTATCTATTACTTTTGCCGCTATCATTGAATCTCACCTGTTTTTACTTCATTAAATTTATATTGTATCTCATGAATAGCGGCTTCCACCGACGCCGTATCCCCAAAAATAGCAATCATAATCATATTCTGGGGACATTGACCTTTAATGTCTTCCACGACGACTCCTGCTGCTTTCTCTGCAATATCGGCAGCGAAAACCATATCAATCAGCTTCCCTTGAACCAAACCTACAGCATCGTAGTTCTCAATGGGAATCGTTGAGGCAGAGCCTTTGCGACGAAAGAGCAGATCCACAGTCCCACTGGAAGGAGATTTTATAATTCGAAAGTCCATGTGTAAATGTCACTCCTGCCTAAAGTATTTCCTGTGTGCAGTTAAGAGCAATACCCAAGGGTGTCACAAACATAGGGTTTTGCGGTTTATAGGTAGGAAGGTTGGTTTGTTTGGCGATAATATCTTCGATTCCTTCTAGGCAACAGGTTCCACCGACCAGGTAAATTTCTTTGACAGGGTATTGACTAATGTGGCGGCTGATAATAGATGAGACTTTTTCGATGACAGGGCGTAATACAGGGAGCAATTCCCTATGGTTTTTGAAATCCCGTTTATATTGATCCGCATCATCAAAACTCATTTTATAGGCACCGGCAATGACAAGAGAAAAGTGAGTGCCACCTGTAGGTTCATCGTCGACATGAATCACTTTGCCGTCTTTCAGAATGGCAGTCCCCGTCGTGCCGCCGCCGATATCGACAATTGCACCGTCTTTAATCTTAAGTACGGCATTGGCTGCCGTCGGTTCATCCAACACATTAGTAACTTCGAAACCAGCTCCCTGTACTACATGTTTGATTGCGCCTGAGTCAAGTGTAACGGTTCCTGGAGGAAGCGCCGCTGCTGCATAGATCAGCTCTGCACCCAGTTTCTCTTCGAGTTCTTGTTTTAATTCTTTGACGATTCGAATGGCACCGATATAATCCACCACCATGCCATCTTTGACAACACTAGCAAATCGATAAGCGCCGGCAACAGGCTTATAATTCTCATCAAGAACTGCCAGGACAATATAGGCTGTTCCCAGGTCAACACCAGTGTAATAAACGGAGGATTTATTCAAGATGGGTGTTGTGATGACGTCCTCAAAATCACGAACAAGTTGGTCGCAGTATTCAAACGCTGAATTTACCATTTCCATTTTTGTCCTCCTGAAGACTTCCACATCATCATGCAGAGTATGTTAATGATCAGATTGACTGTATCAATCAGATCTTGCCGTGAGCAGAGTTGCTTCTCCTCGTTCCAATAGGTTTCCAAAAGGGCTGGTTCGACCTCTCGGAGGGAGGCTCGCAAGTAATTTAACAGAGCAATCGCTTTTCCGTTTTCTAATCCCACATGAAACTGAGCAATGTTAACGTATTTTTCCATATGATCGGATCGTAGTTTAATTTCTTCTTCTGACCATCCCCAAAATTGAAGGTTTTCCGGGGCTATCTGTTCGTATTCCGCATTTTGCACGTTCCGGAAGCATTTGCCCAGTGCCATGACTTCTTCTGACAGAACAGTGTCTCCAGCGTGTAAAACTTCTGCCGCAATAAGGAGAAATAAGGATTCGATGCTGTCCATTCTTCGACGCAATCCCAGGGTACACCAGTTTGCTCGTCCCTGTGTCTGCCTCGTCTCGTCTTTGTTAGATTTCTTGTCGTCCTTACACTGAGCCTGTACCAGCGTGACACGTCTGTCCGTAAGAAATTGACGGGCTCCCGGTGTAATCTTGGTATCTGGTTGTAGAACATAAGTAGCAAAGGGTCCTGTTTTATATAAATCTCGCAATTCCATTTCTGTGATGAATTTCATTGCCTCACCTACCCTTCCTCAAAATCTCCTTCTACCTAATTACCCATCGCTTATAGTTTGAGGCGATAAATACAGGAACATGTATCAACGTAAACACAAAGATTCTATCTATATAAAGAACATCAGTTTTTTTTAGATGTTTCTTGTTTCCCAAGTAAATATTGTTTCAAGGCTTCTACGCCCGTATTGTCTTTCAGAGAAATCCAGAAGTAAGGCTCTATAATCCCGATACGTTTTAACTGTTGAATACACGAATTGGCATTTTCGGGAGCCAAATCTATCTTGGTAATTACCCCTATGACGGGACAAGTAAACGATTTGGCAAAACCGGGCGGGTAGACTTCAATGAGTCTAGATTGATCCACAAGAAGGAGCATAAGCGATGCAGTTTGTGCTGTCGAGATAAGGTATTTGTACATAGAAGCGTTCTCAAGATACGAACCCGGTGTGTCAATGGTGTTTTTTCCATAAATAACATCCTGGGTCTTTTTCAAGGGTCTAGCGGACTCATTTAAAACATTGGTCAGTGTGGATTTACCAGATTTGGTCGGTCCGACGACCATAATTCGCTTCTTCATGTGCGTGTTATTTTGGCAGGCGTGAAGCCTAACAGCTTTTCCAAGGTGTCATTAATGGCCATCATAGCTGCCTCTACACTTGCTACATCACCAGATATGACCAGCGATCCTGTAAAACGATCTAGAAAACCGATCTCGATGTCCGATGTCTTCGTGGCAATATCGGCTGCTATTATTGCCGTCTCACTCGGAGTGAGGGTCGAAATTCCAATCGCTCCTGTTTCTTCAATTCCCAGGCGTTCATAAATCTCTTGTACGGGCGAAGCTATGATGTGAGCCAGCGTGACTTGCTTGCCGGGCACATATTCCTGGATAATACGTTTTCGATCAAATTCATCGGCCCCACTCATAAAATCCCTCCGTCCGCTCTATAGTTTTAATGTTTGATGACTTTAACTTGTAAGTCATAACCCTTGATAAACTCTTCGAGTTCATCAAGCTCATCTTCCTTAAAGCTTAAATCATCTGTGATAGCGTAGTTCATGTCCAGTTGCTTATACTTGTTGATACCCAATTTATGATAGGGAAGCAAGTCGATACCTTGAAAGTTCTTATATCGTTTGAAGGGTAGTAGAAATTTCAGGGTTTTGGCGAGGGTGTCTTCACTATCATTCAATCCCCTAATGAGAGGCATCCTGACTTTGACATTAAATCCACGGCGTATGAGTTCCGTTAGGTTATCCAGAATACGTTCATTGCGCACTCCCGTAAGTTCGGAATGCCGCTCAGAATCAATGTGCTTAATATCATACAGAAATAAATCGGTGAACTGGGCTATCATGAGTAGGGAGTCCAGTTTTGCATATCCAGAGGTTTCAATGGCTGTGTGGATTCCCAAACGTTTGCATTCCATCAGCAGGTTGGTGGCAAATTCAGGCTGTGCTATGACTTCCCCTCCCCCAAGAGTGACTCCTCCACCTGAACTATTGTAGAAGAGCGCATCTTGTTGGATGATTTCCAGAACTTCGGAAATAGTTTTATCCGAGCCGACAATGGACAGTGCCTGTTTAGGACAGACAGTTTCGCATTTTCGGCACCCCACACAGTTGATACTCCTATTGACTTTATGCCTAGGGCTTTCGAGCCGGGTTCGTTGTTGCCCGTCTTCTGGATCCGGGAAATAATGGATGTGGACGGGACAAGCTGGAATACAGTCGCCACAGTCAATGCACAAATCTGCTTTGAACATGACCTGATAGTTTCGTTCAAGTCCTTCGGGATTCGCACACCAAAGGCATCTCAGAGGACACCCTTTGAAGAAAATTAATGTTCTAACGCCAGGTCCATCATAGATGGAATATTTCTGGACATTGAAGATTCTCGCTCTTCTTTCTAAGATGCTATTGGTTTCTGTACTCATAATGTCCCCATCCCTTAAAAGTGTCTACTGCAACTTTAATTAAAAATGATCCAACACAGTTCTGCTGATAATTTCATCCTGTACTTCTTTGCACAGTTCTACGAAGTATGCACTATACCCAGCGACACGAATGATCAAGTCTCGATACTTTTCAGGTTCAAGTTGGGCTTTCTTCAAAACTTCATTGTCAACATAGCTGAATTGCATCTGACCGTTACCAAGAATGGATGCTGTTCTGAGCAAGGTAATCAGGCCATTTTCTCCTTCTGGTGTTTCCAGAATCCCACGTAACAGTTTGAAGTTGTGCACCATGCCAATATTCATAGATTCATTATCCAGTTTGCTAACCGATTTAATGATAGCAGTGGGTCCGAACTTATCGGCTCCTTGTGTAGGGCTGATTCCATCAGAAAGTGGTGTCCAGTCAAGGCGACCATTGGCTGTCGCTCCAGTAATTTCCCCAATGGGGGTATTGTTGGAAATAGAGAGGGTACCATGGCTAAGATGTGAATACAACATTTTATGGGAGCGGTGAACCCTTTCAGTCCAAGATACGAGATCTGCAGCAATTTCATCAGCATAGTCATCATCATTGCCATATTTTGGTGCATTCAGGCATTCGGTGCGCAGGGTTTCAAAGCCTACAAAATTCGCGGCCAAGGCATCCCGAATTTGTTTCAGTGTGTATTTCTTGTCATCAAAGACCAGTTTTTTAATGGCAGCCATAGAGTCGGCATAGGTTCCGAGGCCGGAGAAGATAAGGCCGGGTCCGTAATTGATTAAGGCTCCACCGCTTGTAACATCGGTACCTTTTTCCATACAACCTTCCACCAGCAGGGACGTAAGCGGTTTAGGAGCAATCTCTCTGTGCACCCGCTGGCTGACAAGAGTTCCGATGGCAGATAAGCGGATAATATGTTCGATTTGCTTTTTGCAAGCAGCATCAAACTCTTCATAGGTCTTGATATTGTCAAGATCTCCATTGTCAAGGCCTTGCATGGTTTTATGCCACTTCATGATGCCTCGATTCAGAACAAATTCTATGGCAATGGGCCACTGGGTATAACCGGTGGAGGTCCACTGATAGATTCTGCCGGACTTTTGGGCTTCAACGCAGCCCATCAAGCAGTAATCTCGTGCATCTTCAATGGAAAAGCCCTTAATCAGCATCATCTTAATGTGATTATCATCAAAGTGACAGGCGGGGAAACCAAGCCCTGCTTTAACAACATCGACAATTTTCTTCAGATATTGTTGTGGCGATTTGTTGTGAATCCGACAAGCTAGGGACGGTTGATACATTTTGGTAAAGCGGACGGCATCCATGATCAGATATGTTAGATCATTGGTTGCGTCACCGCCAGTTCTCTTCTGCCCGCCAATTGTTAAGTTGACAAACGGCTGATAGCCCGCGAAATATTTTGCTCCCAGTTCACTGGACAACCACATGACTTCAGAGCATTTAATAATAAAACAACTCAACAATTCAAAGGCTTCCAGTTTGTTCATGCGCCCAGCTTCCATATCGGCCTTAAACATAGGATAAACGTATTGGTCCAAGCGTCCGAGAGAAATACCGGTCTGGTTTTCTTCCACTGCAAAGAGGGACTCCAGCATCCAGACTGACTGGAGCGCTTCATGGAAGGTCCGGGGTGGATTGGCTGGTACATAAGTCAAAACATCGGAAATTTTATAAAGCTCTTTCTTGCGGGCTGAATCTTGCTCTCTGTCAGCCAGCTCTTTTGCATAATTAGAAAGTCGCTTGGCATAGGCCAAAATTCCGTCACAAGTCTCAATTTCAGCCTTATAGAAGTAAATCTTATCAATGTCCTCTGGATTCACCATGGACAAGCTGCTTAATTTCTCAACAGCCTCCTGCCTTACACCATCAATGCCTTTCGTAATCAGGATTACATCATACCCTGGAGCGGTATCGCCACCGCCATTAATCTGATGATAAGAAAGATCACTGACATAAGCTTCTCCAGAAAAAGACCACACGCCAGCATCTTCATATTGTTGCTGGCAGATTTCATCCACACTCTTACCTTCCCAGAAGGGGAAGATCTCTTCTCTTAAAATCCGTTTGTCTTCTTCGCTTATTTCAAAAGGATCCTGTGTTCTAGTTGACATGGTGTCCAGTTCATCTCGAATCCATCTCCAGGCAATATCAGGGGATACAGCACCGGATCTCGCTTTCCCGCAGGGATGTCCGACAATCAACTCATCGTTTTGAATCACTAAGGGAGCTGTCTCACAAGCTTTTCTGAAACACTTTGCCCGCAGAAGTATTTTGGGCAGGCCCGAATTTTCTTTGGTTACTTGAGTGAAAGCTCTAGCACGATAGGTACTAATACTGGGTTTAACTTTTAAATAAGCTGCTTTCAGTCGTTCCAAACGTGGCGTTAGCCCCGTAATTTCCCCTTCAAACACCGGCGATTTCGTCACGCTATTCGTCGAAGTACTGTTTACGGATAGTTCCTTGGAGATCCCCTGAAACAGCTTCATGATGGCAGCCGTTTCTTCCAAAGACAAATTCTTGGTTGCATCCGCAAATTTATTTGAAAACTCTTTAATATCCAACTTTTTTCTCCTTCTCACTTTATTCAGTAGGATAAATTCTTATTGGCTCAGCGTTATCGAAGTTGCTCAAGTAATTTTTCGAGCAATTCTTTCAAATCGTGCGAACTTTCTATGGAACTCTGATTGTCAGAGCGTGAATTTCCGTTTTTTTCAGGAATCTCTCCCGCCTGTACACCCTTTGTTATATCCTCCAGCTTTCGCACACCATAGCCGACTTTTCGGATGTTAATCAAGTTCATGGGTGTGACATTATCAGAAGTAAAGCCGCCCCCTGCTGCGCCGCAACCCAAGGTTAATGCCGGAAAGAGATTGGTTGTCGCTCCTATACCCCCTAATGATGCGGGAGTATTCACCAGGACTCTTGATACAGGTTTTTTTAGGGCAAATTCACGAATCACAGCCTCATTCTTCGAGTGAATCACCAAGGTATGTCCCCGACCCTCATTAATAAGCAATTCTATGCATTTTTCGCAGGAATTCATCCAATCCTTTTCAACGTAGAATGCCAGAACCGGGCAAAGCTTTTCTCTAGAATACGGATTGTTAGGAGATACATATTTTTGTTCGGAAATCAATACTTTTGTATTTGCCGGGACACATAGGCCACTTTGCTGAGCCACCTCAATAGCTGATTTACCGACAATTTCCGGATTCAAACTATCATCGGGACGAAAAAAAAGCTTACTAAGCTGTTCCGATTCCTGTCCTGACATGAAATAAGCTCCACTTCTCCTGAGTTCTTGCCTTACTTCATCGGCGATACAACCCTCAGCAACAATGGATTGTTCCGAGGCTGAGACAATTCCATTATCGAATGTTCTGCTGGCAATAATATCTTCCACGGCCTGATTTATGTCAGCTGAACGCTCGATAAAGGCTGGTCCATTACCCGGGCCACCATAAATGGTTGGTTTACCGGATGTATATGCCGCACTGACCATCTTGGGTACACCAGTAATCAGAATAAGCGATGTGTCTTTGTGGTTCATCAATGCAACTGTACCGTCCACAGCCAGTGTTCGCAAATATCCGATAGCACCACTTGGTAATCCACTTTCCTCCGCAGCCCGTATTAGTATATCAAGCACCTTGGCGATCGTTTTTTTGGCCTTAGGATGAGGAGAGAAAACAATAGCGTTACCAGATTTTATGGCAATCAGTGCTTTATATATTGTCGTGGATGCAGGGTTCGTTGAAGGAGGCAATGCGACAATCACTCCAACGGGTACGCCAATATCCATGGTCTTGTTTTCTTTGTCTTCACCAATAATCCCAACAACCTTCATGTCCCTGATTTTCTTATACAGAAAATCGCTCGCAAAAACATTTTTGACAAACTTGTCCTGCCATTTACCAAATCCCGTTTCTTCATAGGACATAATGGCAAGTTCCCTGGCATAGTTATACACTGCTTCAGCCATATGCCCGACAATATTATCTAGTTTTTCCTGGGGGAAAGTCGCCAGTACCTTTTGAGCCTCGCGGGCGTTTTCCACAAGAATCCGAGCCTCTTGGACGGAGAGCAAATCATTGTCAATCCTATTCATATCTCAGTCACTCTCCCCTTTCCGCTCGCAGAATCAAAGGTTCAACAAATGCGTTAAACTACCAGTCAATAACGTGTTTAGCGATAATCTTTTCTACGTCCGCATGCGGCCTGGCAATGACATTGGAGCTATAGATCTTGCCCACCTTGCTGGCTTCTTTGATGCCAGCCTCTACAGCCGCTTTCACCGCTCCTACGTCACCACGAATCACGACGGAAATTAAACCGGAAGCCACATTTTCATAACCAATCAATTCCACATCCGCAGCCTTGCACATGGCATCCGCAGCTTCTAGCACCGAAACCAGGCCATACGTTTCTATGAACCCCAAAGCACTGTTCTTGTCCACACGGATACCCCTTTCCAAACTAATCAATGTTCATTCCGCATCAATGTCATGTCTCGAAACAATCTTGCCTACCCGGCTGATGGGGCGGGGCATAACATGGGAGGCTGTCACCTCGCCAATGGCTGCTGCCGCTGCTGCACCGTTTTCTACAGCTGACCTCACTGCAGCCACATCGCCTTTAACCATAACCGTGACAAGCCCAGAACCCACATTTTCATACGAAACAAGAACAACGTCAGCCGTTTTACACATGACATCCGCTGCTTGAATTGCCGGAACCATACCTCTTGTTTCAACGAGACCCAATGCCTCTTCTCCAAAATATTCCATTGAAACAACCCCTCTCTCTATAGATTTAAATTTCAAGGATTGTTATTTTCATCTTTTTTATCAGCCGATAATTTGTTGCTTTTATAATATCGCATGCAGAAATTGTTTTTTTGAAGAATATATAGATATAATTAGCATTATTATATCTAACAAAATCGATTTCTTGTACAAAGAGTATTTTATTGCACAATCGATATAAACGTTCCAAATTCATGAATTCATCGAGTTAAAAACACCTTTTATCTTTAAATCACATTTTAAAAACTACTAAACCGGGAAATTTCACGACAAGCCTAAGCCACCTGAATCCATTGGTCCAGAAATGCATTGATTTTGTTAGGTTTTTTTGCTAAAGTAAATTAAAAATAATCCTAAAATCCAAGTTTCAAAACCTTGGTGGAGTTATATATGAGAATGGAAGAATTAGTCCAAGAAAAGCTGCGCCATGCTTTTCACGATGAAAGCATTGTATTCGACAAATCCCGTTTTACCGGCGGACTTACCAATTACAACTACATAATGAACATTAAGGGTATCGAATATGTCATCAGGCAGCCCGGCGGCATGACGGAACAGATTATTGATCGAAAAATGGAAAGTGTCAATAATAATATTGCCTCAGAGTTCGGCGTGAACTCTGATTGCATTTACTTTGATGAATACAGCGGAATCAAAGTAAGCACATACATAAAAAACAGCCAAAACATGGCTAACTCTGATCCTTCTTCTCCCAAAAACCTGGAATCCGTTTCTAATATAATGAAAAAAATCCACTCCTCTCCAAAACATTTTTCAAACCGCTTCGATTGGCAAACGGAGCTTTCCAAATACGAACTGATTATCCAACAACTACACGGCGGCTTTTTCTTTGATTACTCAACCCTAAAAGACCGATTAGTCACTTTTGTCCAAGAAAACATCAAAAATACTATCTTGGCCCCCTGTCACAATGACACAGTGCCTGAAAATTTTATCATTGACGATACTGGCAGAACATATCTAATAGACTGGGAATATTCTGGAATGAACGATCCCTGTTGGGATGTGGCAGCCTACATTCTTGAATCCAAACTATCCGCAGAAGCTATCCACCATTTAATTCAGAACTACTTCAGCCGTCCACTGACTCCTATGGAAGAATTAAAAATAAAAAGCTTTATGATGGCACAAGATTTACTCTGGACGGCCTGGGCTTTAATCAGACATTACAATGGCGACGACTTTCTTGGATACTGCTGTATTAGATATGAACGCTTCCGAAAAAACATCAAAACAATGACCAAATCACCCCATTGTTCCATTGCCAGCATGGTCATGAGTTGAACCTCCTTTTTGGCTAGATTCTTGGGGCTACCCGGTAGACCGACAACAAAAAAGGTGCCAATCGACAAAGGGTTCGCTCGGATATGGCAAATACGCCACGTCCCTGGCGGTTCCATTTATCAACCCTAGCACCGTCAGTGACCTTAGTAGGGTGTGGGAGAACCTAGTTGTCCTGAGTTGAAGTAAAGCGGGTACTTGCTCAGTCCCCCACAGTACGTGATTATAGTCTATGTAGCTGTGACGTCTGTCGGGTTCCGAATAAATCATAAAATAGGCCCCGCCTTGCTCCAAGGCGGGGCCTATTTTATGTTGCCAAAAAATGCAATCAAAATAAGGATGCCAGTAGATGGCATTCTTATTTTGATTTATCTGCGGGTCTTTAGAGAGATTCCTCTATATAAAGTTGCTTAAGGTATATGGAGCCACTACCGGCTTCACTAAACGCCCAACAATCGAAGCTTATAGTTATTACTTCCCATTTATATACCACTGCGACAAAACCAGATTCGCAGCCTTGTCAACAAGTAGTGCCTTAGATTTGATATTCGCAGATCGGCTGGTCGACTTAACAGAATGTATAGTTATTTTCTATTATTTGGCGAATGTATTCTCTTTACCTAGAACAAGTGTTTTGTTACAATAGAAACAAGTATTCTAAGAAATAGGGTGAAGTGCATGAGCCGAAGGATTATATTTCATATTGACGTGAATAGTGCCTATTTGTCTTGGGAAGCCGTTCATCGATTACAGCATGGCGATTCGCTTGATTTGAGGTCCGTACCTTCAGTAATCGGCGGCAATCCAGAAACTCGGCATGGAATTGTTTTAACGAAGTCGATTCCCGCCAAAAAATTTAATATTAAGACAGGGGAAACCATCTACTCTGCCAAAGCGAAATGCCCAGAGTTAATAATAGCGCCACCGAATTATAAGTTGTATATGCAGTGTAGCAAAGCTTTTGGGGATATTTTAAGGGAGTACTCACCCTTTGTTGAGCAATACAGCATTGATGAATATTTTATGGATTTCACGAACATGGAACGCCTTTTTAAAGACCCCGTTAAGGCAGCTTATTTGATTAAAAATCGTATCAAACATGAGCTGGGTTTTACTGTCAATGTCGGTATTAGTACGAACAAGATCTTGGCTAAGATGGCTTCAGAGCTTAAGAAACCCGATAAAGTACATACTATTTTCCCAGACGAGATTGCAGAGAAAATGTGGGTTCTCCCGATTGAGGAACTGTTTATGGTTGGTCGGGCAACTACTAAGAAGATGCGGAACAGGGGTATTAATACAATTGGGAATTTAGCCCATTATGACCCTAAGATCATTAAGCTCTTTCTAAAGAGTCATGGAATGTTGGTCTGGAATTACGCAAACGGAAATGAAGCAAGCCCAGTGAGGGAATGCCGTAGACCAATGATTAAGGGAATTGGCAACTCTACGACAATTGCTTTTGACGTTGAGGATAAAACGACTGCCCATTTGGTCCTGTTGTCATTGACTGAAACTGTTGCCGCAAGGTTAAGGCAATCAGGTTATTGTACTCGATTGGTATCTATTTCATTAAGGACGAACGAGTTTTATAATTGTTCGCACCAGAGGAAGATCTTCTCTGCAGTTGATTGTACAAATGCGATTCATAAGATTGCTTGCGAATTGTTTGACGAGTTATGGAAAGGTGAGCCGGTTCGACATTTGGGAGTAAGGGTTTCAGAGCTATGTCAGAATGATTTTCAGCAATTAGCTTTTTTTGAAAGGGATTATGTTAAAGAAAGGGCCGTGGATCAGGCTGTCGATTCGATACGTGCGAGATTTGGTAATGGGTCAGTTTTTAGGTCATCCTTTTTAAATAGCGGGGTACGCTTTAGCAGTGGCGGAACAGTGGACGACGAGGAATATCCAATGATGTCTAGTTTGCTATAGTTGCTGAACCGTAATCCCGTAATGTGCTCCATTTTCGGCTACCATAGCTTACAAGGACAAAGTAGAGACAACCATCTTAATGGTTGTCTCTTTGGGGTACTCCCTCTTTTTTAGGTTTAACATGTCCATAAGATCCTCTATCAAATCAAGAGGGATGCAGAGGACTTTATGCTATTAGAGTTTATGGATATTTGATATTGACAAATAATTATTTTTATGTTATAATATTTAGCCAATTTGATTGACAACTAATACTACATTGTTTTATTATATAAACAAATTGGTCCATTTTGTTTAGTTATAAACGTATTACAAGCCAATTAATGTAATTATTAGGAGGTTAATCTATTTGGAAAGCCTTCCATGTGCAAGCTGCAAGGGGTTATGTTGTGGTCCTGTTCCAGTAACACAGCAAGAGTTAAAGGATATTAAAAATCGAATTATGGAGATGCCTCATCAATATCGTTTGAAGTTAAAAAATCAGCTTCGGTATTATGGAACCTGTATTTTCTATGATCTTGATAAAAATAAATGCAGCATTCATTCGGCAAGACCTTCCATCTGTCGTGCATTTGGACATTATAGTAATTTAATTTGTTTCAGAAAACCAGAGGTGGCTAAGAAGCAGAATTGGAACGTCACAGAAAACCCCATTGGCATCTTGTCTGTAGACTATACTTGGAAGAATCTTAAGTGACTCCAGTGTTCTCTTCACATTAGAACTTTATGTATAATACTAACCTTGTAAAGCAAACCTAATTCATACCCCAAGATTCTCGTCAAAACATGAACAGACTAACCATTACTGGAGGTGAAGCTTGTGGAAGAAGGAATTGAGGGCTACGACAGTACCGAAGGTTCGATATTATTCACCGAACTTTTTACCTCTGAATTTATGCAACGGTACACACAGTTTGAATCCATCGAAGAATTATTATCATCGGGCGGATTTGAAGTAAATTCAGAAGAAGATTATGAGGCTATCCCAGATGAAGACATCGACATTCATGTGGCAAAGACGACCAACTTTAGTTCTTGGAAAGAAATGCTTACCGACGCGGTAGAAGCCTATACTATTAAACAATCAGGCCATTAATTTCTCTTCGACACACGAGTAATTAGATCCATTAATGACTATCGCTTTTTCTCGAAGTTAGCGAAGTGCTCCTTTGAACCATTTACGATTAGGGGCAGTTTTATTTCTATTACAGTACCCTTTTCAAGTTCGCTCTGCATTGAAACCCTCCCATCATGAAGCTCTATCAAATGCTTAGCAATAGCAAGGCCCAGCCCTGTGCCTTTACCTTTTCGGGATTTATCAACTTTGTAAAAACGATCCCAGATATGGGTTAGTTCATCGGCTTCAATACCATACCCCTGATCGCGAATTATGACCGAAAGCGTATTAAGCTCAAGCAGCGTTGTTTCAACCGTCACCTTGGTGTCACATGGGGAATATTTGATAGCATTGTCTATAAAGATAACAAACAGTTGCCGCAAACGATCATAATCCCCCAAAAATGGAGGGACATCTTGCTTAGACAGATAGTTGATCTCAATCCCCTTTTTCCCCGCGATTGTCTGAAGACCCTTTATAACGTCCGAAAGTAGACTCGGGATATGAAGTTTCTCCCTATTCATCGTAATTTTACCGGATTGAAGGCGGGAAAGCTCCAACAGGTCTCCCACCAAACGTTCCAACCCACGCGTTTCTGAAAGCATCCTTTGGTAGTAACGCTTAATTTCCTCGCTTTTTCCAACAGTACCATCCACCAATGCTTCAATGGATCCACGGATGACTGTCAGGGGAGTACGGAATTCATGGGACACATTAGCCACAAAATCCCGTCGTAGTTGTTCAAGGCGCATACTTTCACTGATATCTTGAACCAACGCAACACTTCCTGTAATCTTACCATTGTTGTCCAGAATGGGTGAAAAGGTAAACATGAGTTTTTTACCCGCCCAATCTTTCAGTAGTTTCGTGGACATCTTTCTTTTCATAACGTTCTTAAGTTGGGCCTCAATTTCTAGATGATTGAGGTCCATTTCTATGTCTTCTGGCAAATACGGAGAGGGTCTATTCATAATTTCCGAGATAGAGTAATTAGCACTCACTGGTTTAAGGCGCGTGTCAAAGGCAATGATCCCTTCGGAAATACTCGATATGATATCCTTTAATTTTCCTTTCTCTTGAAAAAGCTCATTTATTGTAGAGCCTAGCTCATTAGCCAAAAGGTCGAGTGAATTCCCAAGCTGCCCCAATTCATCCGTGCGCTTTACCCCTGTTCTTGCTGAATAATTCCCCTTCATTATTTCTAGCGCAGTTCGATTCATTGCGTGCAAGGGACGGGTAAAGAGCAGGGAGTAAAATATCCCTAATCCTACCGCAAGAAGTAATGCGGCTAGAAGACTAATCAGTAAAATACGCACGGCACGGTTCAGCGTTTCTGTAACGCCTATTACAGGTGAATGGAGAAGCACGGAGCCAATGGTTGCCTGATTGGAATCAACGATCGGGACGCCCACAGTTATCGTTGCTTCGTTATAGACGCTACTAAAACTTTCGCTGATGGATTCCTTTCCGGAGAGAACCTCTTGAATGACGTTTTCAGCCTCCTCAGGTAAGGGAACTGAATTTGTCAAAGAACCCTGACCCATACCCTTTCCTTTCCCCTGCCCCATGCCCATGCCTGACCCCATTCCAGACATTAGTGATAAGTTACCTTTTTTGTCAGTTATCCATACTTTAGATTCAGTTAAAGTATCAAGAGAGCGCATGTATCCCCCAAAACCGCGCATCTGGCCATTCATGCCATTGATACCGTTCGGACTGTTCAGATCCATGCTTTGGATGTACTCGGCCACAGCAACCGAAATACTTCTTGCACTAGCCAACATAGTCTTTTCCCGGCTATCAAAAGCATATTGCCTAAACATTTGAATAAAGAATATCCCTATGGCCATCATCGAGATGAGCACAATGATGACAAAAGCTGCCGTTAATTTAAAGGCAATTTTATTTTTAAGCATGTTTGACCTCAAATTTATATCCTACACCCCAGATGGTTTTAATATCCCAGCTAAAGGTTTCAGGAAGGTTTATTTTTGATCTAAGCCGTTTGATATGGGTGTCCACAGTTCGTGCATCGCCAAAATACTCATAACCCCACACACTGTTCAAAAGGTTATCTCGCGAGAAAACCTTTCCTGGGTTGGATGCCAAAACCCATAAAATTTCGATTTCCTTCTTAGTAAGACTTATTGCCTGTCCCTCAATCAAGACCTCATAGTCCGATAAATTAATTTTTAGGCCTGGGTGATAGATAACCTCTCCGCCTTGTTCATCAGAAAACTCAAGGCGCCTTAAAACAGCACGAATTCGCGCCATGACTTCTCCTGGGCTAAAAGGTTTTACAATATAGTCATCCGCACCAATATCAAGCCCCATGATGCGATCTCCATCTTCTCCTTTGGCCGTTATCATGATAATTGGTACATTTGAACTTTGGCGAATCTCTCGGCAAACCACAAAACCGTCTTTTTTAGGCATCATGACATCCAACAGTAAAAGCAATGGTTTATATTCGATAAACTTCTTAATTGTCTCTTCACCATCATGCGCAACAATCGGCGAATACCCTTCTTTGGTGACATAGGTCGTTAATATATCAAGGATGCCCTCATTATCATCCGCAATGAGTAGATACTTGGTCAAAATCATTCCCCCTCCTATATAGTTTATCATTAATTCAATTCCAGTTTGTGTCATATTTAAGGCAAATAAATGAAATGCCATAGTTGTTTCAAACATCTGACAAACTTTTGCCATAATCTTTCGATAATATTGAGACACGGGTTAGATCAAACCAAATCGAAAAGGAGCATATTTGTATGAAAAACTTTAAGAAACTCGTGGCAGCTGCCACAATTATTGGAATTGTAGGAGTGGTAGGAGTAGCCGGTGCTTCCTATACCACTGGCTCAACTTCGCCAGCGAGTATTGTCGCTGGGTTGACCGGTCAATCCGTAGACCAAGTTATGGCAGCGCGAGCAGCAGGTAAAACCTATGGAGCCATTGCTAAAGATGTAAGAAAATTAGATGAGTTCAAAGCTGAGAATTTCGAGCAGAAAAAGGCGGCTCTTGATCAAAGGGTAAAGGATGGCTATTTGACTCAAGAACAGGCGGATACACTCTATAATTCCATGAAGGCTAACCAGGCAACTTGTGACGCAACTGGCACTGCGACAACAGGCCAAGGAAAAGGCTTAGGTTTTGGACAGGGGCAAGGAATGGGCGCTGGTGCCGGGCAACGTAATGGTAGTGGTATGAGTAGAGCTATGAAAACAAGGAACCTTTCAAACTAATACGTTATAAACCTCATACTACCATTTCTTTTATCAGTCATGCCATCTCGATCTGCTTTCCCTCAAGGGCAATTCGACTCTTCAGAGATACGAAAAAGGAACCACTCTTCAGATCTTCCTGATCTGAAGAGTGGTTCCTTTTTGTCATTTGGCACAGAACTCATGGCTTCTTGTTCTTGTAAGGCCTTTTTACGTTTGATAATTCACCAAATGCCGAAAAATTTTCAGTTCAATATCCTCCTTTTACTTCTTCTGCAATGATATGCTCTTATTATGCATAGTATCCGTCAGCAAAAAGCAAATAGCCCCTATACATACCCCTATTAGCTAGCTTTTAATTACAAGTCCCAAAAGCTTTGAGAAAGATATTACTTGTTCAGGATAAACAATACATCCATATAGGTCTTCGACGGTTACCCCTAACCCATCTAGTTTACAACTACTTAAATCAATTCCTTTTAGTTTTGTTCCTGACATTCCGGTCTGCTGTAAATTAGAATTGTTAAAACCTACTTTTAAAAACTTAGATTTAAAAAAATCAGCATTAGATAATAAACAATTATTGAAAATTACTTGCTTACAATCCGAAAAACGAAATAAAGCATAACTTCCATTGCAGTTATCAAACAGTACATTTCTCAGAGCAGATTCACTCATATTCGTTCCAACAATTTTACAGTTAATCATCTCTACCCTATGTAGGACAGACTCGCTTAGATCCAGATTCGATAAATCACAGTTTTCAAACTTAACATCTGTTAAATCAAGGTACTTAAATGAAACCTCTTTAAATGTCACATTTTTTAAAATTAGTTCTTTAAAGGATACATGATCGGCAGTTTGATTCTCTATTAAGCTATTACTAATAATACCCCCAGTAAAAGAATCTTCAGGTTTGAATATTTTATTATCAAACGAAAGCATGTCGAATTTTTTCGGGAAATTAGGGGGTAGTATTTTTAAACTTGATATTCTATCTTCCATTTAGAAATCCCTCCAACGTGTAAACTACTTTTGAGATTGTCATAGTTAAGTTAGTACAACGGCTGTTTGAAGAATACTACAAAGCTTGTTAATGGTCAACAAAGCCCTCCCGATCAAGAAGCAACGGACTGCATCCCCATTCTAAGATCATTGCGAAGGCCGAAGTTAAAATAATTAATCTTCACAAAATCTTAAGGAAATCTGGACACTATGATCAGATTATTTTAAGTGATTAGCCAAATACTACTATAGTGGTTAAACACAAACTAACTAAATTAAAGGGGGACGAAAAATGAACTTGAAAAAGACAACTATTTTAATTACAGGAGTTTTAGCTATGACAATGAGTGCTGGGGTTGCATATGCGCTTCCAGCCACCAATGCAACTCCGCCCACTACCGGAATTGTTTCAACTGATAAAGTCGGGGATAAGGCTAAGGTTCATCATAGACGAAATTGCGGAGTTTCGTTTGCCAAAATTCTCGAAATGGACCCCAAATTACTCGAACAGGAATTGAAGTCCGGTAAAACTTTGGCTCAAATTGCAGTCGCCAAGGGAATCACTGCTGATATATTAACGCAAAAGATTAAAGCGGAATTTGACAAAAACATTAATGATGCTGTAACAAACGGAAAGCTGAGCAACGAAAAGGCTACTGAGCTTAAAGCAAAAACTTCTGAAAAAGCTGCCAACCTAGTAAACAAATCTTTGACTGGGCCTAGAGGAGACGTTGGCAAAAGAAATGAATTTAAGGCTGTTCGGCAGCAAATTTCAGCTTTTCTAGGTGTGGAAGAAACTCAGCTTAAAGACAAACTAAAAAGTGGCATGTCCCTTGTCGAAATAGCCAAAGAAAAGGGCATTGAAAAAAATGCTCTGATCTCCAAGGTTCAATCAATTATGAAAGCAGATTTGGACCAAGCCCTTAAAAGTAAAAAGATTACAGCAGACGAAGCTACTCAAATAGAGAGCAAGCTTCCTCAAATGATTGAACGTATGGTTAATCATGTTAATGCTCCAAAATAAATAAGCAAACAAATGCCCACAGCTCAGCTGTGGGCATTTGTTTGCTTATTTATTTTATGTTAGCACAGGACTTATTGAAGTGACACAGACTCGTTTATACTATCGGTTAATTTGAGATAACTTCGGTGAAAAGCCAAGATTTTTCTTTCAGATCTCTTCCCTTTACTACGACCGTGTTTCCATAGACTTCTATATACAATCCCTTTATGAGTGGCTCTCTCGTTCTACCTTGACCTTGCGCATGCTGCACAATGGTATAATGTACCGCACCAGTATGGACTTTAGTATAAGGTTGATTTAATACCACACTTTTATCCGTCAAATCAGCGTGAGTGTGTGAATTAAAAAGTATGACTTCCGGATATTGGGCAAGTATTTTTTTAAGATTGTCACTTTGATCTGATTCAACCCATCCGTTATTGGGGTTACTATTGAATGGTTGATGGAGAAAAACAAACATTGGTTTACCCGATAGATAATTTTTGGCTAATTTGTCCTTTAACCATGTCTGTTGTTCAACCGAGATATAAGCTCTAATGGAATCAAGGGTATAGGAATTACCATCCTCAGACCCTAAAGAGATAAAATGATAACCATTAATCCAACGATCGTGATAGACCTTTTCTTCACCCGCGAATTCAAGGTAGCGACTGATAAAGGTCTTCACATCCTGGGAAGTATTTTTTTCGATATTATAGTTGAAAAATTCATGATTCCCAATATTTCTGATGATCGTTTTGGGTAATAAAGACCTATTTTTAGAGAGAGTCCTTTTAAGCGCAGCGTATTGTTCAGTTATCCCCTGATCCACTGTATCTCCATTTAGTATCAGAGCGTTCATTTTTGGATTAATGCTATATAGATCATAGATTGCCTTTTGAAGGCTATCATTGTTGCCATGAACATCTCCTAAAACTGCGAAAGAGAGGTCGGCCTGAGTTATCTCGGAGTTATTCATCGTGTGTGACGATATAATGTCATGATTCTGAAAAAGCGATAGCCCAAACAGCATTAGGACACAAAGTATGCGTATTATCTTCTTCACTTTCGCCGCTCCCCCTCAGATTTATAATTATAATATAGGGATGGCATTCGACATTCGATTTTGAATTCCCTGCAAACGTTCCTGATCCTCGCCTTCAATGTGGGTACACGGCAGAGTTTTAGAGGCTGCATCCATCCATGTGTTTCAATGATGTTATTCCAGCCGTGTGGATCGAAGGGGTGGAACCTCGACCCCATAGACGTTTAAATGCTTGAAAATCGTTCGTTCTAACACAAAAAGACTACCTCGTTAGAGATAGTCCTTTTGCTGTTTACCTGGCGATGACCTACGTTCCCAGGGGCCTGCGCCCCAAGTATTCTTGGCCCTGAAGGTCTTAACTTCCGTGTTCGGTATGGGAACGGGTGGAACCCCTTCGGCAT